>CANQSK010000207.1 GCA_947626475.1 uncultured Lachnospiraceae bacterium | reverse complement strand
TCCAGAGAGAAGTCAACCCTGATTTTCTTTGACTGGATTTCTCCCTTGGAAAGTTGAACAACCGTCTCCACATGCCCCGTCTGCGGGAACAGATCATACGGCCACGCCTCCCCCGCCCGGTACCCGAACTGCCGGAACACCTTCAGATCACGGGCAAGGGTTTCAGGATTGCAGGAGATGTAGACAATCCTCTTCGGCCCCAGCTTCGCCGCGGCCTGGATGAACTCCTCCGTGCTGCCGCTTCTGGGCGGGTCCATAAACAGCACGTCCGCATGGGCGTTCTGCTCCGCCATGCCGGTCATGAAACGTCCGGCGTCATTGCAGTAGAACTGAACATTGGCCGCTTTATTCAGCCTTGCGTTGGCGGCGGCGTCCCGGACGGCGTCCTGGTTCAGCTCCACACCGATCACCTGCTTCGCCCGGCGGCTGGCCACGATACCGATCGTTCCGATGCCGCAGTAAGCGTCGATCACCGTTTCCGTTCCGGTGAGTCCGGCCAGCTCCAGGGCCTTTTCATACAGCTTCTCCGTCTGAACCGGATTTACCTGATAGAAGGATTTGCTGGAAATGCGGAAACGGCAGCCGCACAGCTCATCCTCAATATAGCCCTTTCCGTACAGGACCCGCTCCCTGTCCCCCAGCACCATGCTGGTGATCCGGTCGTTCTGATTCTGGACAACGGTAGTGATCTCAGGATGCCTCTCTCTCAGAACCCGCACAAAATTGTTCCTGGAAGGAAATACCGGCGAAGTAGTCACCAGCACTACCATGACCTGGTTGGTGGCGAAGCCGCGCTTCACCAGCACATGGCGGAGCAGTCCGTAACCTGTATCCTCGTCATAAGTCTTAATCTTGAAGGAGGTCAACAGGTTGCGGATGGTCCCGATAATCTCGTCCGCCTTCTCATCCTCGATCATGCAGGTCTCCACCGGCACGATCTCATGGGTACCCTCACGGTAAACCCCGGAGACAGGCTTTCCCTTCCGATGGCCGAAGACGGCATGCACTTTATTCCGGTAGTGAAACGGCTGTTCCATGCCGGTGATCGGGCCCACTTTGCAGATCCCCTTCAAAAGGCCTTCCACGTCTTTCTGTTTCTTCTTCAGCTGCTCCTCATAGGGCATGTCCAGCAGCTGGCAGCCGCCGCATTTATCAAATACCGGACAAAGAGGTGTGGATTTCTTTCGCTTCTGCGCTGCGCCGGCGGTTTTCTCCGCCTTTTCCGACCTTCCGCTGTAATTTTTCCTGCTGTTTCTATAATCTTTTTCCATAAATGATTTCACCTGTCTCTGCTCTTCTCCGGCGCGCGGGCGGTTCCGCCCCGCGGCTGCCGGCATTTACCGACATTATAAAATATAATGATTGCATTTTCCACCTGTTTTTGTATAATAAATCTGTCAGCGGCGAAAACGGGCCGCGAAACGCCCGGGCCGCGCCGCAAGTACACGAGAAAAGAAACGGAGATGCCTTTTATGGACAACGACAGCAGTCTTAACGCTGACTTTTATATCGACCCAGTCCTGTATACGGGACGCCCGGCGGATACCGCCGGCAGGCTTTCCAGAGAGGTCCGCACCTATGACCTGCTGGACCGGCTGGGGATTCCCTATCAGCGGCTGGACCACACCGCCACCTACACCATAGAAGCCTGCCGCGACATTGACAAACGGCTGGGCATTCACATCTGCAAGAACCTGTTTCTCTGCAACGCCCAGAAAACCAGCTTCTACCTTCTGATGATGCCCGGGGAAAAGAAATTCAGGACCGCGGTCCTGTCCAAAGAGATCGGCAGCGCCCGGCTTTCCTTCGCTTCCCCGGAATACATGGAGCAGTTTCTGGACATTACCCCCGGCTCCGTCAGTATCCTGGGACTGATGAATGACACCGGCAATCACGTGCGTCTGCTGATCGACGAGGATGTTATTCAGGGCCACGAGTATATCGGCTGCCATCCCTGCGTCAATACCTCAAGCCTGCGCATCAGAACGGCGGATATTCTGGAGAAATTTCTGCCCTTTGTCGGACATCCCTATACTGTAGTAAAGCTGTGACTGTTTCAGCCCCCAGACCTCAAAAAAGCCGCGCCACACTCCTGTGACACGGCTTTTCCTGTTTCTCCTACACTTCCCGGGTGGCTTCCTTAAGCCACTGCCTCTCTTCCTCATCCAGATAGGGCGAAATCTTTTCATACACCTGTCTGTGATACTCATTCAGGTACTCAATATCCCGCGGCTCCATCATCGACACGTCCAGAGCGTCCAGATCGATGGGTACAAAGGTCAGATATTCAAACTCCATAAACTGTCCGTACTCATTTTTCTCCGCTTTCCGGCATACCAGAAGATTTTCCGTGCGGATCCCGTGGCTTCCCTCAATGTAGACGCCCGGCTCGTCAGAACAGATCATTCCCTCTTCAAAGGCGGCGCTGTCCATCCGCTCCGCAACCATTTTATAACGGATTCCCACCGGACGCTCATGAACATTCAGCAGGTATCCTACCCCATGGCCGGTTCCGTGATTATAATTCAGTCCCCTCTTCCAGAGAGGTTCCCTTGCCACATAGTCCAGGCTCAGGCCGCTGCAGCCGTGAAGGAATCTCACATGGCCCAGGC
>CANQSK010000206.1 GCA_947626475.1 uncultured Lachnospiraceae bacterium | reverse complement strand
CCCATGCGGGACAGATCCAGTTTGGACGGATCGAAATGAACGTACATATACTGGGCCGTCATCATAACCAGCGCGGATCCCATGCAGACCAGCGCGTGTGTCTTCACTCCGGCTCCCCGGCGCTTCAGCCCCCTGTCAATTCCGATGACCGTCCCGATGATCATGGCGAAAAGCAGCCTTAAAAACATCGCCTCCACAGACCACCCCTCTGCGGCGGATACGATTGACTGCAGCATTCAACCTCCCCCTTTTATTGATCCTGACTCCAGGCCAGGGCACACCTGACAGCCCGTTTCCATCCCTTCAGAAGCGCTGTCCTGTCTTCCTCGGCGATGTGGCTACTGAACCGGCGTCCGATCTGCCAGTTCTGAATAATATCCTCCTTATCCTTCCAATACCCGACGGCAAGACCCGCCAGATAGGCTGCTCCCAGAGCCGTCGTCTCAATACACTGAGGTCTGGCAATGCCGGTTCCCAGAATATCAGCCTGGAACTGCATCAGGAAGTTGTTGGCGCTGGCTCCTCCGTCTACCTTAAGCTCTTTCAGAGTGATTCCGGAATCCTTCTGCATGGCCTCCAGAAGATCGCTGACCTGATAAGCCAGGGACTCCACAGTAGCTCGGATCAGATGATCCCTTCCGGCTCCCCTCGTCAGCCCGACAATGGTTCCTCTGGCGTACTGATCCCAATAGGGCGCTCCCATGCCCGCAAAAGCGGGAACCACGTACACCCCGGCGGTATCGTCCACCCGCAGACAGCAGGCCTCCGACTCAGCGGCATTGTTCAGCAGCTTCATCTCGTCGCGGAGCCACTGGATTGCCGCTCCCGCCACAAAAACGCTGCCTTCCAGCGCGTACTCCACCTTCTCTCCTGTGCTGGCCGCGATGGTAGTGAGAAGTCCGTTCTCCGACTCCACCGCCTGATCGCCGGTGTTCATCAGAAGGAAGCATCCCGTTCCATATGTATTCTTGACCTGCCCCGGATTGAAGCAGCACTGGCCGAACAGGGCCGACTGCTGGTCTCCCGCCACTCCGGCGATGGGAATCTGACCTCCCAGAAGACTGCCCTCCGTGTAGCCGTACACGCAGCTGGAAGGCTTTACCTCCGGCAGCATGGACGCCGGAATCTTAAAGTAATCCAGAATCTCCTGGTCCCACCGGAGATTGCGGATATCATACAGCATGGTTCTGGACGCGTTGGTGTAGTCCGTCACATGAACCCTTCCACCTGTCAGATTCCAGATCAGCCAGGTGTCCACCGTTCCGAAAAGCAGCTGTCCCGCTTCGGCCTTCTCTCTGGCCCCCTCCACATGATCCAGAATCCAGGCGATCTTGCTTCCGGAGAAATAAGCGTCCGGGATCAGTCCGGTCTTTTTCCGCACCATCTCCTCCAGCCCGTCTTCCTTCAGCTTCTCGATCCTGTCCGCAGTCCTCCGGCATTGCCATACGATAGCATTGTACACCGGCTTGCCGCTGGTCTTATCCCACACGATGGTTGTCTCCCGCTGATTGGTAATGCCGATGGCTTCGATATCCTCGGCAGACGCCTCCGCCTTGGCCACAGCCTCCTGCATCACCTTTTTCTGAGAAAACCAGATCTCGTCCGGATCATGCTCTACCCATCCCGGCTGCGGGTAAATCTGGGGAAATTCCTGCTGGGCCACGCTGATGATGTTGCCTGCCCGGTCAAACAGGATACACCGGGAACTGGTGGTTCCCTGATCCAGTGCCAATACATATTTTCCCATTAAATATACCTCCTTTGCGCCCCGGCGGTTAAAAAAGAGCAAGGTGCCATACGGAACAGCCCGTATTTCCTTGCTCTTTATTCTCCCCCAGGTTTTTGACTGTTTTCATCATACCACATGCCCGCATATTTTACAAGGTAAATTTCTGTTTAATTTCCGTTAATTTTTTGTTTATTATTTAACAATCCCCGATCATCTTTACAGCCTGAATCATAACCGTCGGAAGAAATCCCAGGATTCCCACGGCGCAGATCTGCGCGCGGCTCAGGTCCGCGGCGGCGAACATCACCTGCAGTCCCGGAACAAACAGCGCTGCGGCCAGAAGAAGCGCTCCGGCTCCAAAAGCCAGAACCGTATACCGGTTGCTGAACACTCCGATCCGCGCCAGGCTGTGGCGGCTCCGGCAGTTAAACCCGTGAAACAGCCGGGCCAATGTCAGCGCGGCAAACGCCATGGTGCTGGCAACCCCCGCGTTTCCGCCGGAAAGTCCCATCAGGTAAGCCCCCATGGTGCAGGCGGCGATCAGACCTCCCTGTATCAGGATATCTCTCATGACCCGGCCGCTCAGAATGCCCTGGCGCGGGTCCCTGGGAGGAAGTTCCAAAAGCCCCGGCTCCGGCTGCTCCATCCCGATGGCGATGGCCGGAAGCGAGTCCGTCAGCAGATTGATAAACAGCAGATGGACCGGAGCAAATGGAAGCGGCATTCCCCGAAACGTCGTGCAGAGCACGCAGAGGATTCCGGCCATATTGCCGGACAGAAGAAACTGGACCGCGTTGCGGATGTTCCGGTAAACGTTGCGGCCGTTGGCTACCGCCTTGATGATGGCCGCAAAATTATCGTCTGTCAGGATCATATCCGCGGCGTCCTTGGAAACCTCCGTTCCCGCTGCACCCATAGCCACCCCCACATCAGC
>CANQSK010000205.1 GCA_947626475.1 uncultured Lachnospiraceae bacterium | reverse complement strand
TCCGCGCTGGTTATGATGACGGCCCAGTATATGTACGTTCATTTCGATCCGTCCAAACTGGATCTGTCCCGCATGGGGGCCCAGGTGGTCAGCGGCGTCGGATTTCTGGGGGTAGGAACTATTATCGTCACCGGCAAGAATCAGATCC
Source organism: uncultured Lachnospiraceae bacterium (assembly GCA_947626475.1). GTDB lineage: Bacteria > Bacillota > Clostridia > Lachnospirales > Lachnospiraceae > UBA3402. The sequence goes on along the minus strand of CANQSK010000205.1, from coordinate 2,747 downwards.
GGGGACTGACCACGGCGGCGGGCCTGTGGGCCTGCGCCTGTCTGGGACTGGCTGCCGGGATCGGTTTTGTGGAGGGCGCGTTTATCGCGCTGGTCCTGGTGGAGATCACGCTGAAGCTTCTGACCAAGATGGATGTGTGGCTGCTGGCTTACGCCAGAGTGCTGGACCTCTATATTGAGTTTCCCACCAACAAATGCGTGACCGTATTTATGGACACTCTGCGGACTCAGGGGATCAAGGTCAACAGCCTCCAGCTGAGCAAAAGCCGCATGAAGGGCGAAGGTCCCAACGCGATCCTGTGCATTGAGGTGCCGGACAGGCAGAAGCGGGCAACCATCGTGGAGAACATCCGCGGCATGGAGTGTGTCAGATTTGTGGAGGAATTGTAAGAAAGCAAGCAGGTAGTATTACAGCAAACGAAAATAAGGAGAGACACTATGAGTGGATTACAGTATGATGTAACGATTATTGGCGGCGGCGTGACCGGGTCCGCCATAGCCAGGGAACTGTCCCGTTATCAGCTGAAAACCTGTCTGGTGGAGAAGACCGAGGATGTGTGTTCCGGTACGTCCAAGGCCAACAGCGCTATTGTCCACGCGGGTTTTGACGCGGCGGCAGGTTCCATGATGGCGAAGATGAATGTGGAAGGCAACCGCCTTATGGGTCAGCTGGCCGAGTATCTGGACTTCCCGTTCCGCAGAAACGGTTCTCTGGTCCTTTGCTTTTCGGAGGAGGACATGCCCAATCTGCAGGCCCTTTATGAGAGAGGAATCACCAACGGCGTGCCGGAGCTGAAGATCATCTCCGGAGACGAAGCGAGAGCCATGGAGCCCAACCTGACCGATGAGGTGGTGGCTGCTCTCTACGCGCCCACCGGAGGTATCGTATGCCCCTTCAATCTGACCATCGCCATGGCCGAGAACGCCTGCGACAACGGAGTGGAATTCCGGTTTTTGACGGAGGTCTCCGGAGTGAAGAAGATTGACGGCGGCTATGAGATTTCCCTTAAGGACAAAGAGCCGATCACGACCAAATACGTCGTCAACGCGGCCGGCGTCTACGCGGACGAGATCCATAATATGGTAAGTGAGAAGAAGATATCCATTGTTCCCAGGAAGGGCGACTACTGCCTGCTTGACCAGGAGGCAGGGCATCATGTGGACAAGACCATCTTCCAGCTGCCGGGCAAGTACGGCAAGGGGATCCTGGTAACGCCCACGATTCACGGCAATCTGCTTCTGGGACCGACGGCGACGGATATCGATGATAAAGAGGGAACTTACACCACGGCGGCGGAGCTGGCAGAGGTGATCAGCAAGTCCGCCCGGGGCGTGAAGAACATTCCGTACCGCCAGGTGATCACATCCTTCTCCGGACTGCGCGCCCATGAAGGCAACCATGAGTTTATCCTGGGCGAGCCGGAAGACGCGAAGGGATTCTTCGACGCGGCAGGCATCGAGTCTCCCGGACTTACCAGCGCGCCGGCCATCGGCGTATACATTGCCGAGATGGTAGCCAAAGAGGCGAAAGCTGAGAAGAAGGAGAACTTTATCGCCACCAGAAAGGCCATTCCTCATGTGGCGGCCATGGATAAGGAAGCCCGCGCGGCCCTGATCAAGGAGCGCCCGGATTACGGCACCATCGTCTGCCGCTGTGAGAACGTCAGCGAGGGCGAGATCGTGGACAGCATCCGCCGTACATTGGGTGCCAGATCTCTGGACGGCATCAAGAGGAGAGTGCGTCAGGGCATGGGCCGCTGCCAGGCAGGGTTCTGTACGCCCAGAACCATGGAGATCCTGTCCCGGGAGACGGGCATCCCCATGGAGGAAATCTGCAAAAACCAGCCCGGTTCCGAGATGCTCATTGGAAAACTATAGGAGGAGGAGAATAGGATGACACATCATGATATCGTAATCATTGGCGGAGGCCCGGCAGGACTGGCCGCGGCTGCCGCGGCAAGGAAGGCCGGAGTTCAGGACATCCTGATCCTGGAGCGCGACAGAGTACTGGGCGGAATTCTGAATCAGTGCATTCACAACGGTTTTGGTCTCCACACATTTAAGGAAGAGCTGACCGGCCCGGAATATGCGGGACGTTATATTGATATGGTGGAGGCTGAGAAGATTCCCTATAAGCTGAACACCATCGTGGCCGATGTAAGCCCGAACCGGGAAGTGACTTATATCAATAAAGAAGAAGGCCTGGTTACCATCCAGGCAGGCGCGGTGATCCTGGCCATGGGATGCCGGGAGCGTCCCAGAGGCGCCCTGAACACTCCGGGATACCGTCCGGCAGGAATCTATTCCGCGGGAACGGCTCAGAGGCTGATGAACATTGAAGGTTATCAGGTCGGCAAGGAAGTGGTGATCCTGGGCTCCGGCGATATCGGCCTTATCATGGCCCGCCGCATGACCCTGGCCGGCGCCAAGGTGAAGGTAGTGGCGGAGCTGATGCCCTATTCCGGCGGCCTGAAGAGAAACATTGTCCAGTGTCTGGACGACTATGGGATTCCCCTGAAGCTGAGCCACACGGTGGTGGAGATCCGGGGCAAGGAACGGGTGGAAGGCATTACCCTGGCTGAGGTAGATGGGAAGGGCAAGCCGATTCCCGGTACCGAGGAGGATTATACCTGCGATACCCTGCTTCTGTCCGTGGGACTGATCCCGGAGAATGAGCTCTCCGACGGCATGGGTGTGGAGATGAACCCGGTGACCTCCGGGCCCAAGGTCAATGAGCAGATGGAGACC
>CANQSK010000204.1 GCA_947626475.1 uncultured Lachnospiraceae bacterium | reverse complement strand
GCCCCGCTTCCGCAATTCCGTAATCAGTTCCTTCACGCCCGCCGCCGGATGAAGTTCGCCATTCTCGTAAGTATTTCCGATCTCGGCCTTCTTTTTCGCCAGCTCTTCATGGGTCACCGGCCGCGGCGCCCTGGCCAGAAGTACTTTCTCATATTGGGGAACCACAGTCCCGATCAGCCTGTGGATATCCTCATCGGTAAGCTCGACACCGAAATAATGGAACGCCTTCCGGTAATATTCGAAATTGCTTACTTCCGTATCGGCGATCACGCCGTCGAAATCGAAAAGAACACATGTTAACATGGATTTTACCACACCTTCTCAGTCGTTATTTCTATAAAATCCGGCATTGTCCGCAAACTATACCATCTTCCCAACGTATACATGGCATTTATTCTACCAGTGCAAAATTATATTCCGCAATAAAGAAAATACAAGTATTCAATACCCAGACATCATCCATATTGATATTCAGTTCCGGGAAGCAACGGAACAGCAATCGAAAAAGCTTATTTTTCTCGTGGTTACCTTCCACGATCAGAAGGTTCCGGCCTCTATGCCGTCTTAGCCCCTCATATTCACTCATACTGCTCAAACTCTCCGCTGATATACATTTTTTCGAGATTATGTCCCTCCCGAAGTTCCCGCTCCGTTGCATCACACAGCGCTGTCAAGGTTCCCGACCCGGACAGTATAAAAAGGCAGTCCGGTCTCATAAGACGATTTGTCATCAGATTCGTATTATGAGAAGTCATAATAATCTGACACTTCGGATATTTATTCGTAAAATAGTTCACTACATTTTCTGCCATTTCGTAATGATAAAAGGCGTCAAATTCATCAAGATAGATAAACGTAGCTTTCTCCATAAATGATATAAGCCTGCGATACAGATCAACTAACACCAGCGTCCCGCTTGAAGCAGTTTCAAAAAACGGAACCAGTTTCTCATGCTTAAAATATAACTCATATTTCCCATCCGGCAGTTTCTCCAAAACCAGTTCGCATTCAATCCCCATAAAATTAAGAAATTCCTCAAGAGCCTTAAGTCTTTCCTGATCCTCAAGTGATTTATAAAAAGCTTCGTTCATAAATCTCGGCAAAAATCTCATCGCATCTGTCGCCGCGATCATATCCATTCCCCTTACATATGCAGATAGCTTCACAAGCGGAGAATCATTATCTACCGCGACATTACTGACCAGCCAGCGAAGAAATGGAATCTCCACCGCTTCTATATCAGCTGATTCCCCTCTCTGCTCCATCGACTGCATATACCGTTCCACATTCGCTGTTTCTGCATTAACGTATTTCAGTCCATCAAAATCATAACTATTCTGAATATAATCGCAGGAGAATATCGTTTTCCCATCTATGATCAGCTTCTCGATACTCATTTTCAGAGTCGATAGTCTGCTGTATTGATAAATGACCTCCGTATCATCAAATTGAAACTGATAGGAAAAATCAGCTGTTTCAGCTATTGAATCCGCATTGAGATAATCGCGGTCATTCATAAAACGAGGCCGATTTCCAAGCACCGGACAAATATCCATCACTGCCTTACCTAAGTTCGTCTTTCCCGTCGCATTTCTCCCATAAATCAGCATCTTGCTGATCAAGCCATTCGTCACACACTTCGAATTGAACTGGTATCCCGCTGTTTTTTCAAAATCTATACAAATCGTATCCTTAAAATTCTTATAGTTTGTTACTTCAAACTTTTTCAGCATACTATTCATCCTTTCAAAACTGAAATGCCGTGAAATCGCTATAACCATAGTATATCTTGTTTTAGAAGGTATTACAAGAGGCTTCCGTAAAAAAATTACGGAAGCCTTCTGTAATCTTCGCATTATATATCACGCCGGAGTCCCTTTGGATAGTGGTTCTTGATCACATCTCCGACTAGCTTTCCCCAACCTATGGAAAAACCGTCCACCGTCATCAATGTCCATCCATTCTGTGGTTCATCTGACTGAATCTCGCCTGAAGAATATTTGCCAGACGGAAATATGTCCATCTGAAGCTCATCTGCACGAAGTTTATTTGCCAACGAAAGCACTGATATCGATTCTCCCCGCAGATATTTCAGAATCTCCTCACCAGTGCCTCCCATATCATAATGACGAATCACATCCCGCGGGGACGAATAAAGCGCCAGCGCATGGGACGGCTCGAACCTGTTCTTCCTGACAGTGCCCAGGTGCAGTCCGGGCCGCAGTACCTTCAAACCGTCCAGACTCCTGATCCCTTCCGGAAGCAGATACAACTGCTCGCCATAAAGGAGCATCCGCCTGCGCAGTCCTTCTTCCGATACCGCGACCGGAAAATCCAGGTATCCCTCTTTACAGAACAGTCGCCAGGCACTCCATATCTCTTCACCAATACCTCCGGATGATTGCTTTGAAAACACTGCTTTATTCTTTCTTTCGATGCCGCCTGACTGCACATTATGTTTTTTCTTATCGGCACTGCTGGCGCGACTTAAAAAAGCATCCTCTTCTTCCGTCCAGTCAGAAGCTCCCTTCTTCCTCAAAACCGCCGCGTAGTGTCCCTCACCGTCCACCTTATGGGGCCAGATACGAAACGTATCCCTCAGTGCATTCTGCCCGCCATCGACCCATTCCGGGCGTCCCGGGGAAAAGCCTGCATACACCGGTACTTTCTCAACCGAATACTCATCATGCCGGTCAAGGAACCCCTGAATCGTCCCCTCATCCTCCTCCGGCGCAAAGGTACAGGTCGAATAGACCAGCCGCCCGCCGGGCACAAGCATCCGCGCCGCCTGTTCAAGGATCTCAGCCTGCCGCCGGGCGCAGAGTTTCACATTCTCCGAACTCCACTCGTTTCTGGCCGTCTCGTCCTTGCGGAACATCCCCTCGCCGGAACAGGGCGCGTCCACCAGAATCCGGTCAAAATACGCCGGGAAACGCTCCGCCAGCCGAGCCGGTTCTTCATTCGTTACCACCACATTGGCTGTGCTGAAGCGTTCCACGTTCTGCGAGAGAATCTTTGCCCGAACCGGATGAATCTCATTGCTGACCAGAAGCCCGCGGTTCCTCATCCGCGCCGCAATCTGCGTTGTCTTGCCGCCGGGAGCCGCGCATAGATCCAGTATCCGCTCGCCCGGCTGCGGATCCAGAAGTTCCGCCACTGCCATCGCGCTGG
>CANQSK010000203.1 GCA_947626475.1 uncultured Lachnospiraceae bacterium | reverse complement strand
GTTCATGCCCAGCTCTGCAAAAAGGGCATCAGCCTGTGCCTTCAGATCAGTATCCATGCGGATACTGATATTCGTTGTAGTGCCAGCCATACAATCATCTCCTTTCCTGCTGATGGTTATAGTATATTCCAACTGCACGAAAAAAGCAATACTTTGCACGAACATTTGCTGTTTCATTTATTTCCATGAAGGAGCTCTCCCGGCATTAGGTAGCAGTAGATACCTTTTCCCTATGATATTTGCCGCACAATCGTCATATTTCATGTCAGTCATCTCACCAGACCTCTTTCCAGAACGCCAGCGTCTTTTCAAAGGCGTCCATGTTGCTTTTCCAGCATTTCTCCGGGTATTTCCGCTCTACCCGAAACATGGCCGCGGACCGGGATTTCACCGGGACCAGCATATGACTGGCGAACTGATAGCCGACGCATCTGCAGGGATAGGCAAAATTCTTCTCCTTCAGCCGCGCCCTGATTTTCTCCGCCGACAGTTCGGAGGGCCACATGGCGTCTCTCTCCGGATAGAGAAGAAGCAGCGGGCCGCCGATATCTTCTACCTTGATTTGCGCCTGCTCCGGCGCGTGAAGCACCGCGTCCTCATAGCAGGAGCGCAGGCAGACGCTCCGCTCCCGCAGACTGTCCCGGAGAATGGCGGTTCTGGAGAACTTCAGTCTCGCCCAGGGAAGATCTTTTCCTCGCCAGCTAAAGGCAGAGCACTCCAGCGACTGCACGCCCTTTTTCTTGACAAAACCTTGCCCGCAGACGTTTGTCGGACACACCGCTGTCACGCAGGAGATCAGATCCGGCAGCAGGCTTCCGGCCAGCAGCGCCAATTCCGCGCCCATGGAAATCCCCCACAGACCGACTTTCTCAAAACCCTGCCCGCGCAGCCACAGGGCGGCTTTTTCTACCGACTCTACCGGAACTTTTTCAAAGCCATCCGGCAGACCGGGCTCATTCCAATACGCCAGCGCAAGGACAGTCATGCCACGTTTAACATACTGCTCAGCAACCAGCTTCGTGAGGTTGTAGATCCCATCGCTGCCGCCGAACATAACCATGGCCTTTCCTGAGTATTCGTCCCGTTCCGGCTGATACATCGCGCCGATGAAGCCGTCTCTCTCAAGGGTAAACTCAATCTCCGGTGTCAAAGTCAGTTGTTCCTTTGCCCGCTCCGTGTTTGTTTTCATGGTCTATTCCATCTTCCTTTACAATGAGAAGCTTTTTACTGCGATCTGATCTATGGCATACAGCGGCAGATTAACGAGTCCTGCTTCCTTCTTGTAGTCCGACATGGACGCCCGGACAGAAATTTCAGGCACAAATTTTTCCCGATACGTTTTAAGACTCTTGGCTCTGAGATTTACCTCCGCCTTCACTTCAACGGGAACAATCTGTTCGCCTGTATCAACAATAAAATCAACCTCACAGGAACCTCTGTCATTGGTGTAATAGTAAACATCCAGATTCTCAATAGTTTTCAGCTGCTGGCAAACGTACTGTTCTGTCAGAGCGCCCTTAAACTCGGCGAAAAGGTCATTGCCGTCAAGCAGAGTGCGCTGCCTAAGCCCGGCCATGCAGCCGAGAAGCCCCACGTCAACCATAAACAGCTTAAATGCTTTCAGATCTTCGTACGCTCTCAGGGGGATGCCCGCCGCGTTTACACGGGTAATCCTGTGGGCAAGACCGCAATCGCAGAGCCACATGATTGCCGTTTCATATTCCTTCGCGCGGGCGCCCTCACGGATAAGTCCGTAGATAAACTTTTTATTTTCTTTGGCCAGCTGAGAAGGGATACCGTTCCATACCATCCGAAGCCTCGGAACGATCTCATTTGGGGCATGCCTGGAAAAATCCTGTTCATAAGCCGTAAGAATCCGCTTTTGGATTTCCCGAACCTCATTAAAATCTCTGCTCTCCGCGAAGCATTGTACCGCTTCCGGCATGCCGCCAACAAAGTAATACTGTTTCAAGGCATCGATATAGGTCTGCTTAAAGCCTGTAATCATCCTGAAATCCTGCTTTTCAAGCAGTTCCGCGAATCGCTCTTTGCCGGTCGCCATCAAAAATTCCCTGAAAGAGAGGGGATAAAGCTTTAAGAAGTCCACCTTGCCCACGGGAAAGGACGTGCCCCTGTGCAGAGCAATTCCAAGCAGAGAACCGGCGCATACAATGTGATACTGCGGCGCATTTTCATAAAAATACTTAAGCGACGTCAATGCTCTCGGAACTTCCTGCACTTCATCAAAAATCAGCAGAGAATTGGCAGGATCAATTTTGCGGCCCGCATACAGCTCCAGGCCCATAAGCAAACGGTCCGTATCCAGGTCAGATGCAAACAGCTCCGCCATCGTGGAATTGGAGTCAAAATTAATATATACGGTATCCCCATAGGCCTGTCTGCCGAACTCTCTCATCAGCCAGGTCTTTCCAACCTGACGCGCCCCCTCGATGATCAAGGGCTTGCGGTATTTGCTCTCTTTCCATTTTAACAGTTTTTCAATCGCAACTCGGTACATACATGCGCCTCCATTCTTGTATCCCAAGTATAGTATAGCGCATTTATACAAAAATTACAACGAGTTTTAGCAAATAGATTACACTTTTTACAGTGAATAATGCTGAAACAGTTTCAAATTCACCATGATAAAAGGTCTCCTGTGAATTTGACTCTTCCTTTGTCAGTGCTTTTCTCTGCCAGCTTCGCTTCCCGCATTTCGGGCATTTCATGTATCTTGTCCTGCCGGCATGCGGCGCGAGATTAGTTTGCCAGTAGGCCGGCACATATCTGTGGCCGCAACTTTGGCACTCATAGTATCCGGCCTTCTGCTCGATGCCTACCGCGATAAAAGCGACCGCAAAAATCATCACAAGAGCGAATGCAATAAGCACGACCCTCAGCCATGCAGACATCGAGACAAAGGAAGCCACAAATACCATAATGATTTCGGCAAGAACCGCCGTGAAGCTCAACACGAACCGGAAGTTGATTTTTGCTGACTCTACCACAGGTTGAGTATCGTGATTTCTGATTTATTGATTTGTTTTCTAAAAATGGGCGACCCCGAAAGGGAATCACCCATTCACACAAAGTTCATTCCTCTTTCAAGGGGTTATTTGACAAACCAGAAGTTGTAGAGTTCATTTTTTTAGTAAAAACATCAAACCTTAAATACTATGCTTTTTGATAAGCTTCTTTTTTAGCAGGGCATGTTGAATTTGAAC
>CANQSK010000202.1 GCA_947626475.1 uncultured Lachnospiraceae bacterium | reverse complement strand
CAAGTGGAGGTTGGAGAAAGACTAATTTCTACTTGGTCCCCTTAGAAGTGGAAGTTAACTTTTCACTTCACTCATGATTTTTTCCACAATAAAACAAGAAACAGATACCTTGACAAATCCATACTTTATGCTAATATATAATTAACATCTCCCTCAGGCCTCTGCGGAAACGCATGCACACTTGAGGGCGTTTTGTTTATTAGGGAGAACTGACCATGGCAGATAAGGGTTTCAAAACGGTGGAAGAACAACTGGATATCCTCCGCTCCCGAGGCCTCACCATCAATGATGAAGTACAGGCGAGGGATTTTTTGCTGCGCAACAATTATTACCGTATCAGCGGATATTCCCTGACGCTCCGCAAAAATGACGTTTTCTCTAAATCTGCCACATTCCAGAACATCATCGATATCTACCATTTTGACCATGAACTCAGACACATTCTTCTTCAGTATCTTGAAGTAATCGAAGTGCAGATGAAATCCATATACGCTTACGAATTTGCGAAAGTCCACGGTCCCACCGGATACCTCGATGAAATATTTTTTACCAACAAAACCAAACACCAAGAGATCATTAGCAAGGCAGATCAGCAGAAAAACCAGCGGCTTCCCCATGAAGCCTACCTGAAGCACTTTGTAAACGATCTGCAGCAGAACATTCCTTTATGGGCATATGTCGATCTGCTAACCATATCCGATATTTCCTTTTTGTATTCCATTTCTGAGCAACCCATAAAAGACTCCGTTGCCCGCTCCTTTGGTCTGACCATGAATAGAGGAACTGCCATCCTTGGAAGCTATATGCACAGCATGACGATCATCCGCAATCTGTGCGCACATGGGAGCAGGATCTATAATCGGCTCTTCGAGCAGAAACCTTCCCTTAATAAAAAGGAAAAAGCACTGCTCAGGAAAAACAGTAACGGCGAAATCGATAACGCCCATTTCTATGGTTTTCTGTTTGTTATGAAGCGGATCCTGCCAGCAAATAAATTCAGTGAAATGAAAAACTCCATCATTTCACTGACCAGAAAATATCCATTTGTACGAATGGATTACTATGGTTTCCGCAATGACTGGCAACAAAAACTGTAATCTTATTTCTTTATCTGCATATACTATTCAGGACTTCTCCCACGAGCCAGTCCTCGGCGCAATACTGTGGGCGGTCTGGAGCCAGAGGATTTTCTCCTGGTTCTTTTAAAATACCAGAAGCCTCCTGGAATCATAGACAGACTCTTTCGTCTCATTCCCGCACCGAATCGCCGGCCAAGCCCTCCGTAGTAGACACGCCCCTCCAGCCCATCCTTATCCACAGCAAAGGCGCACTTGTCCCATTTCCCCATCGGCATCCACCAAGCCACCTGCTTCACCCACTGGTTCTGCCTCAACTGCCGGAAACAATCGTCTGAACCACTTCATCATCCCCGTTGATCGGTATCGAAAAGCTATTGTTCTTAATCTTACTGTTGCTAGCATTAAATAAATTTGCTTGAACTCCATATAAATACTGGCTTTTTCAGACTCATTTCATCATTCAAACTCCACCGTCCCCGGCGGCTTAGACGTGATGTCGTAAAGCACCCGGTTCACGTTCTTCACTTCATTGACGATCCGGCTGGTCACCCGCTGCAGCACTTCCCAGGGAATCTGGGAGGCCTCCGCAGTCATGAAATCCACCGTGTTTACGGCGCGGAGAGCCACGGCGTAATCGTAGGTTCTCTCATCGCCCATGACGCCCACGGAGCGCATGTTGGTCAAAGCCGCGAAATACTGGTCCGGCAGCCGGTCCAGTCCGGCAGCCCCGATCTCCTCCCGGTAAATGGCGTCGGCGTCCTGAACCATGCGGACCTTTTCCGCCGTCACCTCGCCTACGATCCGGATGCCCAGGCCGGGACCGGGGAAGGGCTGACGGTATACCAGCTTCTCAGGGATTCCCAGCTCCAGACCCACCTTGCGGACCTCGTCCTTGAACAGATCGCGCAGAGGCTCAATGATCTCCTTGAAATCCACATAGTCCGGCAGGCCGCCCACGTTGTGGTGGGATTTGATGACAGCCGACTCTCCGCCCAGGCCGCTCTCCACCACATCCGGGTAGATGGTTCCCTGAACCAGGAAATCTACCTTTCCAATCTTTTTGGCCTCCTCCTCAAACACGCGGATAAATTCCTCGCCGATGATCTTCCGCTTATGCTCCGGCTCCTCCACGCCTGCAAGCTTCCCGTAGAAACGCTCCTGGGCGTTGACGCGGACAAAGTGCAGGTCATAGGGGCCGTTGGGACCGAAGACCTCCTCCACCTCGTCTCCCTCGTTTTTCCGAAGAAGTCCGTGATCCACGAACACGCAGGTTAGCTGGTCACCCACTGCCTTGGCCAGCATCACCGCAGCCACTGAAGAATCCACGCCGCCGGACAGGGCACACAGCACCTTGCCTTTTCCTACTTTCTCGCGGATGGCTCTGATGCTGGTCTCCACAAAGGAATCCATCCTCCAGTCGCCTGCGCAGCCGCAGACTTTATAGACAAAGTTATGGAGCATCTTGGCTCCCTCCTGGGTGTGGAGCACCTCCGGATGGAACTGGACGGCATAGAGCTTCCGCTCCTCCCACTCGGCCGCCGCCACGGGACAATCCGCCGTATGGGCGGTCACCCGAAAGCCGGGAGCAGGTTTTTCAATATAATCATTGTGGCTCATCCAGCAGATGGTCTTCTCCGACACATCGCCAAACAGCTTGCTGGTCCTGTCCACGGTCACTTCGATTCTTCCGTATTCCCGGACGGGAGCTTTGCAGACATGACCTCCCAGCACATGGCTCATCAGCTGGGCGCCGTAACAGAGTCCCAGCACCGGAACTTCCAGCTCAAACAGCTCGCTTCCGCAGGAGGCGGCGTTCTCCTCATATACGCTGTTAGGGCCTCCGGTCAGGATGATCCCTTTGGGATCCATGGCCCTGATCTGTTCAAGAGGCGTTTTGTAAGAATATATCTCACAGTACACATTGCATTCGCGGACCCGGCGCGCCACCAGCTGGTTGTACTGGCCGCCGAAGTCGATCACGATGATTTTCTCTCTGGTCATAAATTACTCTCCTGAAAATGAATTGGCACTTCCACTCCAACATTATATCCGACACCTGCAAATTTCACAAGCTGTTTTAAGCTGATTTCCCCTTGAGTTTCCGCAAACTGCACCAGAAAAGCGGTTGAACCTGTCCAAAGTGCTACTCCGCCGATTTTTTGAAAGAG
>CANQSK010000201.1 GCA_947626475.1 uncultured Lachnospiraceae bacterium | reverse complement strand
TGCGGCCATCTCCCTGGTGGTGGGAGGCATCGGGATCATGAACATCATGCTGGTGTCGGTGACGGAGAGGACCAGGGAGATCGGCATCCGAAAGGCCCTGGGCGCCAAAACCCGGGACGTGCTGATTCAGTTTCTGACGGAATCGGCGATCCTGTCCGCTTGCGGAGGCGTTACCGGCGTCATTCTGGCCGTATCCCTGGTCAGCCTGGCCGGGGCGGTCCTTCAGCTGGATGTGGTCATCCGGCCTTCGGTTATTCTTCTGGCCGTGTCATTTTCCGCGGTGGTCGGCCTGTTTTTCGGAATCTATCCGGCGTCCCGGGCGGCCAACGCCGACCCCATCGAGGCCCTGCGGTACGAATAAAGAGGAAGAGTCCCGGCATCGGGGCTCTTTTTCCCTTTCTAACCAAATTCTTTCAAAAAAAGAAATTATTATGAAAAATTTAAGTAGGCTCTCGCCAACTCAGGGATTATGTGTTATACTAAATTGATATGTTATGGCATAATGAGGTGATCATCCTATGTTGAATGAGAGCAAGATTAAGCTGATGACCGGCATTTCCATGATAGAGAAGGATAAGGGAAAGGATCTGGCCATCGTTCACCGCTATTTTAAGGGGGACTACATCGGCCGGCACATGCTCTGTGCCTTTCTGGGATATACCTTCTGCTGGTGTCTGGGGCTTCTTCTGGTCGCAGCGTGCAAGGTGGAGGAATGGTTTTCCCTGCTGAGTCTGAAGGAACTGGCGGATTATTTCGTCGGATACGCCGCGTGGTATGCCGCCGGACTTCTGGTTTACCTGGTGATTACGTTCATTGTATACTTTATCCGGTACCGGCGGGCTTCCCTTACCATGCGCCGGTATCTGGAAAGACTGAAGAACCTGGAACGGCGGTATGAGTTCCAGGGCAAGATAAAAGAACCGGGAAGGGAGGTAAGGAAATCGTGATCGCGGTCTATGTATTTCGTGAAAAACTCAGAAGCTTTTACGGCAGATACGATGTTTTTATTACGCCGGCCGTCCGGTTCCTTTTGGGATTTCTGGCCTTTCATCTGATCAACGGAGAGCTGGGCTACATGACAAAGGTCAACAACATACTGGTGGAGCTGGTGCTGGCGCTGGTGTGCTCGGTCCTCCCCTACGGCGTCATGGCGTTTCTGGCGGCCCTTATGATCCTGGCTCATGTGAGCAGCGTGTCACTGGAGCTGACGGCGATCCTGGCGGTGCTTATGGTGATGGTGGGAATCCTGTATTACGGCTTTCAGCCGGGAGATTCCTATCTGCTGGTTCTGACGCCGATCTTTTTCCACTATAATATACCCTATGCCATTCCCATTCTGGCGGGACTGTCCGGTTCCCTGACCTCGGCGGTTCCGGTCTGCTGCGGTACGGCGATGTTCTATATTTTTCAGTATGTAAAGCAGAACGCGGGAGTTCTGTCCGGGGAGGCTTCCGCGGAGCTGATTCAGAGGTACGCCCAGATCATCCGAAGCCTTCTTATGAACCAGGCCATGATCGTGATGATGGCTACCTGCGGGGCCGGGGTTGTGGCGGTATATCTGATCCGGCGGCTGTCCGTGAAATACTCCTGGGCCATTGCTGTGGGAGCCGGAGTGGTGGTGCAGCTGGGCATGATATTTATGGGAGATTTCCTGTTTAACGTGTCCGTCCCCATGGGGCCGCTCGTGGTCAGCATGATCCTGTCGGTGCTTTTGTCCGCGGCCTACTATTTCATGGTTTTTGCTGTAGATTACAGCCGGACCGAGTACCTCCAGTTTGAGGACGACGACTATTATTATTATGTGAAGGCGGTGCCGAAGATTTCCGTCACGGCTCCGGACGTAAAGGTCCAGATGTTCAACCGCAGGCGGAAGGGATCCGCAAGAGAAGAAGGCTACATGGAGTAGCAAAACAGATCAGATAAGGATTTGAGATCGGGAAAAAGGAGGTGAGGATATGCCGGAATTTATGGAAACCCTGTATGAGTGGCTGTCGTTTCTGCCGCAGATTACCAGGACGAATATTCTGGAGATCATTATCATCGCCTTTTTGATCTATGAGATTATGGTGTGGATCAAGAACACCAGGGCATGGACCCTTTTGAAGGGACTCCTGGTGATTCTGGTGTTTGCCCTGGCGGCCTGGGCCCTCCGGCTGTACACGATCCTGTGGATCATGCAGAATGTGGCCTTTGTGGCGACGACGGCGCTGATCATCATATTCCAGCCGGAGCTGAGACGCGCCCTGGAACAGCTGGGCAGCCGGAACATACTGACGGATTTTCTTCCCTTTGAAAACTCCGGAAGAACGGAATCTTTGTTTACGGAGCGGACCATCGAGGAGCTGGTGAGGGCATCCACGGAGCTGGCCAAGGCCAGGACGGGAGCCCTGATGGTGATCGAGAGGGAAACATCCCTTCAGGATATTGAACGCACGGGAATCGACATTGACGGCGTGGTCACGAGCCAGCTGCTGATCAATATATTTGAACATAACACGCCTCTCCATGACGGAGCGGTGGTGATCCGGGGCAACCGTGTGGCGGCGGCCACCTGCTACCTGCCTCTGTCGGAGAATACCAGCATCAGCAAGGAGCTGGGAACCAGACACAGGGCTGCCGCAGGCATCAGCGAGGTCACGGACAGTCTGACGATTGTAGTGTCGGAGGAGACCGGACGGATTTCTCTGGCTGAGGGCGGCCTGCTGACCAGGGTCAGCGACCCGGATACTCTGAGGAAGGCTCTGGCAGTGAATCTGCCGGCGGATGAACCGGCCAGAAGGTTCAGAATCTGGAAAGGAAGACAGAAAGATGAAGGAAAAGCTGACGCATAATCTGGGATTGAAGATCCTGTCTGTCGTCCTGGCTATCTTCACGTGGCTCATCATGGTAAATGTTTCCAATCCGATGATGACCGTGACTCAGACGATTCCGGTGGAGATGATCAACGCGGATGTGCTGGAGGACGCAGGTCTGGCTTATGAACTGATGGGAAGGGATACGGTGACGGTCAGCTACCGGGTCCACGTCAGGGACCAGAACCGGATCGGAGCCGGCGATTTTACCGCCACCGCGGATCTGTCCCAGCTTTATGACGTGACAGGCGCGGTGCCTGTGCAGGTGGAGGTTTCCAACCGGGCGGCAAGGCAGTTTCTGGCCAGCGACGTTCTGACGACGAACCCGTCTGTGGTCCGCGTTCAGACAGAGCCGATCCAGACCAAGTCCTTTGCCCTCACGGCCCGTACCTCCGGCACGGTGGAAAACGGATATG
>CANQSK010000200.1 GCA_947626475.1 uncultured Lachnospiraceae bacterium | reverse complement strand
TGAGGCATAATGTAGTCAATGAATCCGTCCTCCGACATCCAGCGGTCAATATCCACAAAAAGATTGTCCTCACTCCTCAGATGCTCCACGTAACCCTGGGGGCTGACTCCGAAAAGCACCTGGGGCTTCTCCGACTTAATGGCCTGAAAGACACGCCGCACCAGATCGCTGACCTGATCCCGTCTCCACTGAGCCGCCGGCAGGCTGCTTCCACTGGCCAGATACTCCGGCAGGTCGAACTGCCTGCCCTCCGCGCTGTCATCCAGCTGAGGATAGAAATAATCGTCAAAATGGATCCCGTCCACATCGTAGTTTCTGACCAGTTCCATGACGCCGTCGATCACCATCTGCTTCACCGGTTCGGCCGACGGATTAAAATAATACTCTCCGTCATGCTTAAGTACGTACCGGTCGTTGGAGCTGTCCCCGTCGGACAGCCACCGCCTGGCAGGGCTTAAGGCGGACACCTCCGGCCAGGTCATCAGGTAACCGGTGATCCGGTAAGGATTGACCCAGGCGTGAACCTGCAGGCCCCGGCTGTGGGCCGCCTGAACCACATACCCGAAGGGGTCGTACCCGGGACTCTTCCCCTGAACACCGCTGACGAACTTAGACCAGGGATAAACAGATGACGCGTAGGTGGCGTCGCCGTGGGACCTGGCGTGGACAAACACTGCGTTCAGTCCCCAGGACCGGCAGTTGTCCAGCATCTCATCCACTTCCCGCTGAAAAGCCGCCTGACCGTCGGAAAGCTTCTCCCACGTCAGATAGGAGATCCAGACGCCTCTCAGTTCATCCTGCGCGTACGCGGGGCCGTAAGCCGGACCATACGCAAGGCTGGATGACGATCCATAGGCAAGGCCGGATGACGATCCATACGCAGGGCCGGATGACGATCCATACGCAGGGCCGGACGACAATCCATAGGCCGGGCCGGACGGCACGGCGGCTTCCGCCCTCTCTGCCATTCCCGCCGCCATAGTCAGGGACAGGGCAAGGGCCATGACCACGGCTCCGAATCCCGCAAACAGATTTTTCATAAAACTCCTCCCCGTTCCAGCTTTCCCATTTACTGGTTTTATTGTAGCATAGGAGGAGCCGCATTTCTATTTAAGTTTTTATGACAAATACTTTAACTATTTCGCGTGGCGCTCCAGATTGGCAAAAAACATTTCATAAAAATCATCCTCGCCCTTCAGAACAGGCGAGTTCTCGCCTCCTCCGTTGGTGCTGCGCTTAATCGCGGCGTAAAAGAATTCTCCCGCCTCGATCAGATCCATCTCGTAGATCTCCAGCCCCATTTCCCGGCAGACCCCGCAGAAGGCCGTCAGGGGATTCGGATCCTTTCTCGTAGCCATAAGCCGTTCCCTGAGCGCCTCGTCCTTCAGCGCCTTCCGTTCCAGTTCATCCAGAAGCTCCGACAGTGCCATTTTCATTCCCTCCGTCTAAAAAATTTCCAAAAGAGAAAGCCCCTGCATCCATTGCAGCGGCCTCTTTGCCCTTTACAGATATCGATAGATCAATAATGCCAGCGCTACGCCGATAATACTTGCCATGGTGATCTTGATGGACAGCCCGAATGTGATCACCAGTATTCCGAAATTCAGGACCAGCGGATTATCAAGTCCGAAGGACTGTCCGAAATTCAGCCAGGCAAACCCCGGTATTCCGCCGACCATGGCCCCGATAAACCCGCCCAGCACAATGCCGGACAGCAACAGCAGCAGCAATATCCAAAAATTTTTATTGGCAGCACGTTTCATCTTACCGTTCCTCTTCATCATTTCTGATATCAATAGTTTATCACATCAAGCAAAAAGTGACAACTAAAAAATTACAGAGTGTTTTTTCAAAGGAGACACATACTATGAAAGAGCTTTGACAGAATTTTATTCAGAGGAGGTGCGTTGTATTGAGAAAAATCAGGTACCGCCGATGTCTGATCTGGACGTTCTGGATCAGCATCCTGTTTACCTTAGGCTTCTCCTATTATTATATGGAACGGGCCGTTCCGGACCGGATCAATATCGTCCTGGATCAGGAGGAAACCCTGCGGTTTGCCCTTCCCGTCCGGGCAACCCTTGAAAGCGACAGCGAGGAAGTGGCTCTGGGCAACGGCTCCAACATTCCGTCGGATCAGATCACCATCACCCGAAATCAGGCGTTCATCCTTTACGGCAGCACAGAGGGCAGCTATCATCTGGGGCTGAACCTGTTCGGCCTGCTTCACCTGAAGGATATCCAGGTGGACGTTGTGGACCAGCAGTACGCGATCCCCTGCGGCGCCCCTGTAGGGATCTACTTAAAATCAGACGGCGTCATGGTCATCGGCACCGGCGAGCTGACAGGCCCTGACGGACTGTCGGCGGAACCGGCAGCCGGAATCCTGCAAACCGGAGATTACATTGAAAGCATTAACGGCGTCCCTCTGGAAACCAAGGAGGAGCTGGCGCGTGAAGTCGGCAGCTTAAACGGCCGCACTGCTTCCCTGATTATCCGAAGGAACGATAAACAGATGGAGGTCTCTCTCCGGCCCATGGTCACCCAGGACGGCAGCAGCAAGCTGGGCGTATGGGTCCGCAGCGACACCCAGGGCATCGGCACCGTCACCTACCTGGATCTGAACGGCGGCTTCGGCGCCCTGGGCCACGGAATCAGCGACACGGACACGGGAGACCTGGTGGAGATTGAAAACGGAGAGCTCTACGACACAGAGATCATCGGGGTGGAAAAAGGCGCTATCGGAAGTCCCGGCGTCATGTCCGGCGTCATCTACTACGGCCCCGGTTCTCTTCTGGGAAATATTTCCGCCAACACAGAGGAAGGGATCTTCGGGAACGTCAACGACCGTTTCCTGAAGCAGGTGTCCGCCGAGCCTCTGGAAATAGGTTACCGGCAGGATGTGGCCCAGGGACCGGCCTACATCCGCAGCGGAGTCTCCGGGACCATAGAGGACTACGAAATCCAGATCCTCCGTGTGGACTACTCCACCACCCACACCAATAAAAGCCTGGTTATCCAGGTTACGGACCCTAAGCTTTTGGAGCTGACCGGCGGCATCGTCCAGGGCATGAGCGGCAGCCCCATCATCCAGAACGGCAGGCTGATCGGCGCCGTAACCCATGTCTTCGTTCAGGACTCCACCAAAGGTTACGGAATTTTTATTGAAAACATGTTAAAGCATTGAGCCGGGCAGGACGGGAACGGAGAGAAGGCGACGCAAGCTTGCTTGCAGGAGCCTTCTTTTCGTGAGCGGACTATGGGGCGAAAGCCCCACATCCGCTGG
>CANQSK010000199.1 GCA_947626475.1 uncultured Lachnospiraceae bacterium | reverse complement strand
TACTTCATAATAGAAATATAGTCTATTATCCCATGCTTCCTCTTAACAGTCGAGGTACATACTATCTACCGTTTACATTGTTTGCATAAATAATTTTGTTATTCACGTTATCTTCTTTGTCAAGGCCATCTGCGTATTTTCCATAGGAAATTTTTCTCAAGACGTTCGTCGTATAAATCCCACGGAAAAAGCCCATGATTCACATAGAGTTAATTTACAACGATGTGGAGGGAATGGGCATGTCAGGATATAAGGTGGAAATCTGCGGAGTAAACACGGCAAAACTTCCGCTTCTGAGCAGCGAAGAGAAGGAAGCGCTGTTTCTGCGGATTAAGGAAGGCGACATGGAGGCCCGGGAGCAGTATATCAAAGGCAATCTCCGGTTGGTACTGAGCGTTATCCAGCGATTTTCCGGCAACAATGAGAACGTGGACGACCTGTTTCAGATCGGCTGCATCGGTCTCATCAAGGCCATCGATAATTTTGACCTGTCACAGAATGTAAAATTTTCCACTTACGCGGTCCCTATGATCCTGGGGGAAGTGAGCCGTTATCTGAGGGACAACAATTCCATCCGCGTAAGCCGCTCCCTGCGAGACACGGCTTACAAGGCCATTTATGCCAGAGAAGGGCTTACCCGCAGAAATTCCAAGGAACCGACTCTGATGGAGATAGCAGACGAGATTGGCGTCAGCAAGGAGGAGATTACTTATGCTCTGGATGCCATCCAGACGCCGGTCAGTCTCTATGAGCCGGTCTACACGGACGGAGGCGATCCGCTGTATGTGATGGATCAGATCAGCGACAAAAAGAACCTGGAAGAAAACTGGATTGAGGATATTTCCCTCAGCGAGGCCATGAAGCATCTGCCGGAGCGGGAGCGGCATATCATTGATATGCGTTTTTTTGAGGGGAAGACTCAGACGGAAGTGGCTCAGGAGATTCACATCAGCCAGGCTCAGGTCAGCCGCCTGGAGAAAAACGCTCTGAAGGCCATGCGGAACTATCTCAGCTGACAGTTTTTAAGTAAAAAATGCCGCAGGGCAGTATACTCTGCGGCGCCTGAAAAAGCGCTCAAACTGCCTTTGCCGAAAGAATTGTGCAAAAGAACGGTCAGTTTGTCAATATATGCGGCTCAAAATTAAGGTAAAATTAATTGATGAATGACTTCCGGAACAGTTTTTTCTTTGGAAGAGCATTCATTTTAGTATCTTGTAGTTTTATAAGCCGTCAGAATTACCGTCAAGATTGGAAAAAGGAGGTTGGGCTATGTCAAAAAAAGGAGAAAACATCTATCAGCGAAAGGATGGCCGTTGGGAAGGCAGGTGTATCTTGGGGCGAAAATCAGACGGAACATATCGGTACCGGTATGTCTATGGAGATTCTTATCAGGAGGTAAAAGAAAAGCTGATTGTCGAGAAATCAGAACGGATTCTTTTTTCAGACAAGCGGCCTGATAAAGAACCGGAAATGGAAACAGCCAAAGGGCCGGCAAGACCGGCAAACGGAGTTCCGATTTTCCGAACCTTTGCGGAAGGCTGGCTGGCAGCCCGGCAGTTTCGGGTGAAAGAGTCTACATATATAAAATACAGGAATATAGTAAATTCGCATATTTTGCCGGAATTAGGCGACATCGAGTGGAGTTGCTTCAATCGGGAGATCATGGAACTTTTCTGTCAGAAAATGTTGTCGCCAAATGAGAAAAGACGAAACGGGCTATCGTTTAAAACCGTTTCCGATACAATGTCTGTTGTCCGCAGTATCTTCCGATACGGCTCCGAGCAGGGATACGGGATACCCTTTGATATTTCTGCTGTATTTGTAAGAAAGGAGACAAAAAAGATGCGGATTCTGTCGCGGAAGGAGCAGGACAGACTGTGCCGTTTCCTTCTCTCTGAGCCGAGTGACAGGAATCTTGGCATTCTGATCTGTATGTTTACGGGACTTCGCCTGGGTGAGATCTGTGCGCTCAGATGGGATGATATTTCTTTTTCCGAGCAGACCATTCATATCCATCGAACTATGCAAAGGATTCAGACAGACGAAACGTCCGGCAGGAAGACCAAGATTATTATCACAGAACCCAAAAGCAGCGGTTCCATACGGTCCATTCCCATGTCCTGGGAACTGGCCAAAATCATTCAGCAGTACGGAAGACGAAAAAGAGGATATGTTTTGACTGGAAAGGAAAATGCTTATGTGGAGCCCCGGACCATGGAGCGATATTTTGAAAAGATTCTGAAGACGGCCGGGATGGAAAAAGTGAATTTTCATGTTCTCCGGCACACTTTTGCTACCCGGTGTGTGGAGATGGATTTTGATGTGAAAAGTCTCAGCGAGATTCTGGGGCACTCGAATGTGAACATTACCTTAAACCGGTATGTACACCCGTCTATGGAACTAAAAAGAAAAAATATGCAGAAGCTGTCTGAGCTGTTAGCCGTCAGCTGAAGCCGTCACAACCCCGGATTTCCGCTAAAAATATGGGAAATTCGGGGTTGCGTCGCGGGAGGCTTTCCGGAAGCCGTTTTTGTCTGCAGCAGAAAAGTGCAAAAAGAGATAAAAATCATCCATTGCCATCCCACTCCAATTGTGCTATGCTGTTTCTACTTCGGAAGGCTTTCCGCCTTCCGGCTTGTATCTGGTATCATGGCCGGATGATTCTCCGGCGGATTCCATGGACGATAATGTATATGCAGCAGTGAGACAGTATAAGGAAGGAGATACATGGGGATCATCAATACAGAAGTAAACGCTCTCTTGGAGCGTCCGGCCATCTTCGCGGACCTGGTCAACGGACTTCTTCACGGGGGAGAGCAGGTGTTAAAGCCGGAGGATCTGACGCCGATTCCCCTTCGGTACGGAGTGGTTGTGGAGGAGGGCGGCAGAAGGAAAGCAGTCGAGGGTACCGGGGACGTGCGGATGAAGGCGGAGAACGATATCTACGCAGTGACATTTTCCGGAGAGACACAGGCGGAATCAGACTATACGATGCCGGTCCGGGGGATGCTGTATGACGCCCTGGAGTATAACAGGCAGCTGCGGGAGCTGGAGAGGAGTCATAAGGAAGAGAAGGATCTGAAGACCTCAGCGGAGCTCCTGTCCGGAATCAGAAGAGAGGACCGCCTCCGCCCGGTAGTGAACCTGGTGCTGTATCTGGGGAAGGAGTGGGAAGGGAGCCGGAGTCTCCACGAGATGCTGGCCCTTAATCAGGGGGATGAACGAGTGAAGGAGCTGCTTCCCTACATTTCTGACTACTGTATCCATGTGATCCCGGTCCGGGAGATAGAGGAGCCGGGGCGATACAAAACCTGTTTACAGCACATATTCCATATGT
>CANQSK010000198.1 GCA_947626475.1 uncultured Lachnospiraceae bacterium | reverse complement strand
CTGTCTCTGTTATGAGGACGGTGTGGATCTGCGGGCGATCCTGCGGGGCGGGACGAAGGCCGAACGCGAAATTTCCAGGCTCTCCGTCTTCAGACAGGAAAGCTCCGTGCAGGATATCTCCGGACAGGGGATTCAAAATCCGGCTGAGATGGAAGAGCGGCTGTGCGAGGCCATCACGCGGGCGGTGGAAAGAAAGCCCCAGGCTCATCGGTTTGAAGAAAAAAATAAAGTCACCGAAATGAAAAAAATGGTGCAAATAGGAGGTTAAAAACAATGAAGAAAAGCGGGTTGGCAAGGTTGATGGCGGTGGTTCTGGCAGGAGCCATGCTGGCAGGCTGCGGCAGCGGCAGCAAGGCAGCGGAGACGGCAGCGGCCGAGACGACGGCAGCGGCGGATGAAACGACGGCGGAAGAGACCGCAGCAGAGGAGACAGCCGCAGAGGAGGAGACGGAAGCGGCGGAGGAAACTACCGTGGCTGACGCCGCTCCGGCGGAGAAGACGGAAATCCAGGTGTTCATTGCGGCCAGCCTGAATACGGTTATGACGGAGATCGCGGAGAAGTACAACGAGGCCCATCCGGAAGTGAAGATCACCTACAATGCCGACAGCTCCGGTACCCTGCTGACCCAGATCGAGGAAGGTTATGAGTGCGATATTTTCTTCTCCGCTGCTCAGAAGCAGATGAACCAGCTGGAGGAGGATGGCCTGGTGGTAGAGGGAACCCGTGCCAATGTTCTGAACAATCAGCTGGTAGTGGTGTCGCTGAAGGACAGCAATACCAAGGTGACCGGTCTGGAGAATCTGGGAGAGGCTGAGAGCATTGCCCTCGCCGGTGGCAGCGTTCCGGCCGGAAAATATACGAGAGACGCTTTGATCAATCTGGGGATACTGGAGAAGACTGACGATTCCGCCAGCATTACGACTCAGCAGATTTCCGAGGCCCTGGGCGGCGTGGAGATCAGCGAGCAGGACAACGTGAGCAAGGTGCTTACGGCTGTGGCGGAGGGTTCCTGTGAGGTGGGAACCACCTACTATTCCGACACCTACGGCTACGAGGATGATCTTCAGATTCTGGAGACTGTGAGCTATGACCTGACGGGGGACGTAATCTATCCTATCGCCCGGGTGGTCAACGAGGAAGCCGATGAGGCCCAGAGCGCGGCGGCGGATGATTTTCTGAACTATATCCTTTCCGATGAGGCCAAGGCAATCTTCGACAGTTATTATTTTGATACGAACGTATAACTTAGCAAAACGATGGATATCAGCAATTGACAAAAGGATTGATATTAACGTACAGGAAGAATGGAAGGAGACGGATATGGAAACTGTGTCGGAACTGCTGAGAAATCTGGATTGGAGCCCGCTGTTTATCTCGCTGAAAACAGGAATCGTGGCGACGTTCGTCTCCTTTTTTCTGGGCCTTTATACTGCCAGAAAGGTGGTAAAGGCTTCTCCAGGGAAAAAGGCGTTTATCGACGGAATCCTGACCCTTCCTATGGTGCTTCCTCCTACGGTAGCCGGCTTCTTCCTGCTGCTTCTGTTCAGCAGGAGGAGGCCGCTTGGCATCTTTCTCTATGACCAGTTCGGAATCAAGGTGGTGCAGTCCTGGCTGGGCTGTATCATCGCGGCGACGGTGATCGCATTTCCTCTGATGTACCGCAACGCCCGGGCGGCTTTTGAGCAGATTGACGTGAATCTGGTCTACGCCGGACGGACCCTAGGCATGTCAGACTGGAAGATTTTCTGGACGGTGGTGGTGCCCACGGCCGGGCCGGGAATCGCTTCAGGGACGATCCTCACCTTCGCCAGGGCGCTGGGTGAGTATGGCGCCACTTCCATGCTGGCGGGAAATATTCCCGGCAAGACCGGAACCATTTCCCAGAAGATTGCCATGGTCATTCAGGACGGAGACTACGGGACGGCAGGCGTGTGGGTGGCCATCGTCCTGCTGATCGCCTTCGGGGCTATTGTTCTTTTGAACCTGCTGTCCGGCAAGGCCATGAAAAATGTAAAACGGTGGTAAATGGAAAGCCGTGCCCTATGGAAAGCGGCGGGGACTTGCGGGTATTACCATAAAGCAAGGAAGGAGAAGGTCCGGTATGGAGATTGAGGCGAGGATTCGGAAATCCCTGGGAGATTTTAAGCTGGACGTGGAGCTGACCAGCCGGTGCGGCCGCATCGGCATCCTGGGCGCGTCCGGCTGCGGGAAGAGCATGACCCTGAAAAGCATTGCCGGCATTGAGCGGCCGGATGAGGGATTCATCCGGATCGGAGACCGGGTCCTGTTTGATTCCGCGGCCCATGTGGACATAAAGCCCCAGAAGCGGAACATCGGGTATCTGTTTCAGAACTACGCGCTGTTTCCCACCATGACGGTCCGGGCAAATATCGGGGCGGGCCTGAAGGGAAGCCGGAAGGAAAACAGTCTTCGTGTGCAGGAGATGATGGACAAATTCCAGCTGTCCGGCCTGGCGGACCGGCTGCCGGGCCAGCTGTCCGGTGGTCAGCAGCAGCGGGTGGCCCTGGCGCGGATCATGGCCTACGAGCCGGATGTGATCCTGCTGGACGAGCCATTTTCCGCCCTGGATGTGTTTCTCAAGGACCGGCTCCAGAGGGAGTTGATCGAGATGCTGGCCGATTACCCGGGGATTGTGATCATGGTATCTCACAGCCGGGACGAGCTGTACCGGTTCAGCGGCGAGATCCTGGTCATGGACAGCGGCAAGACCGTAGTTCACGGACAGACAAAGGAGATTTTCGCCAGGCCCCGGTATCGGGAGGTGGCCCGGCTCACCGGCTGCAAGAATATCACAGAGATCCGACGGCTGGACAGTCACACGGCGGAGGTCACTGGCTGGGGTGTCCGGATCCGCACGGAAAAGACGATTCCGGAGAAGGCCGTGGCCATCGGCTACCGGGCTCATGATTTTGTGCCGATGTGGGGAGAACGGCGGGAAAACTGCCTGAAGTTCCGGCTGGAAAGCATGGCGGAGCTGCCTTTTGAGAACAATTATTATTTGCTGCCTGAGGCAGAGGACGCGGCCTCCTGGGAAGAAGGCGCGGCCCACGAAGCCGGGAACGCAGGATCCGGGGCCGGGAACACATTCTCCAGGGCGGAGGAGCGCACCATCTGCTGGTTTGTGCAGCGGGACCAAATGACGGAGATGGAAGAGAGAGGAATGCCGGATTATCTGGGAATCAGAGAAGAGAAAATAATGTTTCTGGAGGACCAGGAATGACAGGTTCCCGGACAGCCGAAAATGACAGAGCAGGAGAGAAAATATGGGACTTACACATTTTGATGAAAACGGAAAAGCGGTTATGGTGGATGTATCGGAGAAGGCGGACACTGCCCGGAC
>CANQSK010000197.1 GCA_947626475.1 uncultured Lachnospiraceae bacterium | reverse complement strand
GATCAGCCCTTTCGAGGGGGACGCTTTCTTGCACTCGCAGATGAACGCGATGTCCGCCGCCGGTTCCGTCAGTGCCCGCTCAAATCCAAAATCCCCTTTGGGCATGGCCTCCGCCTGCCGCCGGATTTCCTCCTGCGGACATTTAAGCCGTGCCTGCCGGGTGCGCTCCGCGGCGTAATCCGCAAGCTGTTCCAGTATGGTCATCTCTCTCATGCCTCCGGGCGGCTGCTGACCTCAATCAGCTTCTCCAGGACTTTCATGGCCTTGCCGGAATCAATCAGCTCCGCCGCCAGCCTGATGCCGTCCCTCATGGTCTCCGCCTTGCCGCCGATATACAGGGCCGCTCCTGCGTTCATCAGCACCGCGTCCCTCTTGGGCCCTTTCTCGCCCGCCAGGATTGCCCGGGTAATGGCCGCGTTCTCCTCCGGCGTACCGCCTACCAGCTCCGCCTTGGCGCACCGCTCAAACCCGAAATCCTCCGGCGTGATGACGTAAGACTTGAACCATCCGTCCTTAAACTCGCAGACGGTGGTGGGAGCGCTCATGGAAATCTCATCCAGCTTATCCTGGCCGTAGACCACCATGCCCCGCTTCACGCCCAGATTAATAAGCACCTGAGCCAGGGGTTCCACCAGATACTCATCATAGACTCCGAGCAGCTGCATCTTCGGACTTCCCGGATTGGTCAGAGGCCCCAGGATGTTAAACACGGTGCGGAACCCCAGTTCCTTGCGGATCGGCCCTACGTACTTCATGGAAGTATGGTATTTCTGGGCAAAGAAGAAGCACATGCCCGCTTCCTTCAGAAGTTCAACGCAGCGGGCCGGACTCTGCTGGATATTGACGCCAAGGGCCTCCAGGCAGTCCGCCGTGCCGCACTTGGAGGACGCCGCCCGGTTGCCGTGCTTTGCCACCTTCATGCCGCCTGCCGCAGCCACCAGGGCCGACGTGGTGGAAATGTTGAAACTCTGGGCATTGTCGCCGCCGGTTCCCACGATCTCAAACAGGTCCATATCCGTCTCCACCTTCGTGGCGTGGTCCCGCATGGCCGCCGCGCAGCCTGCGATCTCGTCGGTCGTCTCCGCCCGGGCGCTCTTGGTGGACAGGGCCGCCAGGAATGCGGCGTTCTGGGTAGCTGTAGTCTCGCCGCTCATGATCTCGTTCATCACGGCGTAGGCCTCGTCATAGGTCAGGTCCTGCTTGCTTACAATCTTAACAATGGCTTCTTTAATCATGGTGTCTATCTCTCCTTTACATAGTTTACTGTGTTCTTTTCCTGCTTTCCCTTACTTTCTCCTTCCGGGCAGCCGGATAAAATTCTCAAGCATCTGTCTTCCGTCGGGCGTCATAATAGACTCCGGATGGAACTGAACGCCGAAGATCGGGTACTCTCTGTGCTGAACCGCCATCACCTCGCCGCCGTCCTCCGTCACCGCCGTCACCTTCAGACACTCCGGCAGAGTCGCCGGGTCCGCCGCCAGGGAATGATACCTGGCCACCGGCGCCGTCTCCGGGCATCCCGCAAACAGAGGGCAGTCCTTTTCAAACCTTACCACAGACTGTTTGCCGTGCATCAGCTGTCTGGCGTAGGTAATGGCGGCCCCGAACGCCGCGCAGATTGCCTGATGGCCCAGGCAGACGCCCAGAATCGGGATTTCATTTCCCAGCTCCTTCACTGCCTCACAGATGATCCCGGCGTCCTCCGGCCGTCCCGGCCCGGGCGACAGGATAATCCGGTCCGGATTCATTTTCCGAATCTCGTCCACCGTCATCTCATCGTTTCGGATAACCCGGATGTCCGGCTCAATCTCCCCCACCAGCTGGTACAGATTGTAGGAAAAGCTGTCATAATTGTCGATCAACAGAATCATAACTCCGCCTCCTCCGCCATCTCAAGCGCCCGGACTACCGCCTTCGCCTTGTTGATGCACTCTTCAAATTCCTTCTCGGGAACGGAATCCGCCACGATTCCCGCGCCGCTCCGCACAAACACCTTCCCGTTTTTCTTGTAGGCAATGCGGATGGCGATGCAGGTGTCCATATTGCCGGTAAAATCAATATAGCCGATGGCCCCGCCGTAAATGCCTCTCTTATTGTTCTCCAGCTCGCCGATCAGCTGGCAGGCCCGAATCTTCGGGGCTCCCGACAGGGTCCCCGCCGGGAGCACGGCGCTCACCGCGTCCAGGGCGTCAAACTCCTCCCGGATCTCTCCCCTCACGGTGGAGCCGATATGCATCACGTGGGAGTAGCGCTCGATGGAATGAAACTTCTCCACCTGAACCGTCCCGAACCGGCTGATCTTGCCCAGATCGTTGCGGCCCAGATCCACCAACATATTGTGCTCCGCCAGCTCCTTCTCATCTGCCAGAAGTTCCCTCTCCAGGGCCAGGTCCTCCTCCTCAGTCTTTCCTCTGGGCCTGGTCCCTGCCAGAGGAAAGGTATGGAGCACGCCGTCCTCCAGCTTCACCAGAGTCTCCGGTGAGGCCCCGGCCACCTCCACGTCCGTCCCTGAAAAGTAGAACATGTAGGGCGACGGATTCAGCGTCCTCAGAATCCGGTACGTGTTGAGAAGACTTCCCTCAAAGGGCGCGCTCAGCCGGTTGGACAGAACGATCTGGAAAATGTCTCCCTCCCGGATATAATGTTTGGCCTTCTCCACCATCCGGCAGTACTCTTCCTTCTCAAACAGGGGCTTCACCTCGCCCAGGAGCCGTCCGCCCGGCTCCTCCTTCTTCTTTCCGTTCTTCAGAAGGTCCGCCATCTGCTTAAGCTCCATCACCGCCCTGTTGTAGCCGGTCTCCGGGTCAGACAGAAAGATATTTACCATCAGGATGATCTTCTGCCGGAAATTATCAAAGGCGATAACCTTGTCAAAGAGCATCAGGTCCACATCCCGGAAGGCCTCCTCATCCTCCGCCTGCGTCCGGACCGCCGGCTCGCTGTAACCCAGATAATCGTAGGAGAAATATCCCACCAGCCCGCCGGTAAAGGAGGGCAGATAATCAAACTTCGGACTCTTGTAATCCGCCAGGATCTGCCTCAGATAAGCGGACGGGTCGTCCGTATGAAACCGGATGTTTCCGGCCTTCATCTCGCCGTTCATGCAGGTAATCTCCAGTTTGGGGTCGTAGCCCAGAAATGTGTACCGGCCCCATTTTTCCTTCTCCTCCACCGACTCCAGCATATAGCAGTGGGTGGAAATATTTTTCAGGATCTTCAGCGCCTCAATGGGCG
Source organism: uncultured Lachnospiraceae bacterium (assembly GCA_947626475.1). Lineage (GTDB taxonomy): Bacteria > Bacillota > Clostridia > Lachnospirales > Lachnospiraceae > UBA3402. The sequence goes on along the minus strand of CANQSK010000197.1, from coordinate 205 downwards.
TACATATGTCTGACAGCAGCTCACAGCTGACGGGAAGCACCCGGTACTCCCCTGCTGCCGCAATGGCCCGGACCTGATCCGGAGCTGGCAAAATCTTCATGGCAGTTCCTCCTTATTTCAATCTCACGCACCGTCTGTTCGGCGGGCATAAAAAATAGGCTTCGCCTATTCAACTCCCCCTGCCCCTCAATCTTGAGGGGTGGGG
>CANQSK010000196.1 GCA_947626475.1 uncultured Lachnospiraceae bacterium | reverse complement strand
CCCCTCTGGCGTGTGGCCGGATTCGCGCTGAATAATACCGCCACCAATATGTATCTGTTCCTGATGAACTATGTCGCTTATTATTTGACCGGTTTCGTAGGCGTCGCTGTGGTGACAGCGTCCAGCTTCTCCATGTTCATGAGAATCTGGGACGGCGTGACCGATCCCTTTATCGGGTTCACCGTTGACAAGACCAACGGCAAGTTCGGAAAGAACCGTCCGTTCATGATCATCGGCCAGATCATCCTCTGTGTGGCCAGCTTTGTCCTGTTCCACATTACGCCGTCTGTCCCGCAGGCCCTGCGCTTCCCGTTCTTCATCGTAGTGTCCGCTATTTATTATGTGGGATATACCTTCCAGTGCGTGGTTACCAAGTCTGCCCAGACCTGCCTGACCAACGACCCGAAGCAGCGCCCCCTGTTCACCATGTTCGACGGCGCTTACAATACGATTCTGTTTGCGGTAGTAGCCGTTATATTCACCAATGTTTCCACGGCTCACGGCGGATATTATGAGCAGTCTACCTGGAATACCCTGTGGCTGATCACTGCGGTTGCCTCCGCAATCTTCACCACTACCGCTCCGAGTTCTTCGGAACCGGCAAGGCCGTCAAGGTGGGTCTGAAGGATTACTGGGAAACGATCAAGGGCAACCGGGCTATCCAGATGCTGATCGTGTCCGCTTCCTCCGACAAGCTGGCGTCTTCCATGAGAACGTCCACTGTTTATATCGTGCTGTTCGGCCTGATCGCCGGCAACTACAGCCTGTACGGCGTTATGACCGGTATGACCACAATTCCTTCCGCCATCATCTGTATGGTATTCGTGGCTGGCCTCGCTACCACTCTGGGTCAGAGAAAGGCTATGCTGGTAGGCTCATGGGGGGGCATTGTGTTAAATGTTTTGATGATCCTTCTGTGGGTACTCGGAGATCCTACCTCCATGAGCAACCCGGACGGCAGTCTCCATATGGGCTTCTTCGCCATTTCCTATATCCTGCTGACGATAGCGATCTCCGGTTTCCAGGGAATCTCCGGCAACATTGTTATCCCCATGACCGCTGACTGCGCTGACTACGAGGTTTACCGTACCGGCAAGTATGTGCCCGGACTTATGGGAACGCTGTTCTCCCTGGTTGACAAGCTGGTTTCCTCTTTCGCTCCCCTTCTGGCAGGCGTTTCTCTGGCGGCCATCGGCTTTAGTACCGTGCTTCCGGACACCAACACCAGGATGGCGGATCTGAACGCGCCCGGCAGCGTATATCAGAATATCAATGTAGGTGCGATTCCCTTCGTGGCTCTGACCCTGGCCTTCGGCGTAGTCATCCTTGGCCTGGTCTGCAATATTGTTGCCTTGAAGTTCTATCCGCTGACCAAGGAATATATGGCTGAGATCCAGGACGAGATCGCGGCCATCAAGGCAAAGGCCATGTCGGAAGGCTGAGATACATAAGCAGCCGAATCATTGATTAAAAATATCCGGAAAGGGCGCCTGCGGCTCCCTTTCCGGTCATTATGTGCGGGAGGGACAGATCATGCCTCGTATCAAAGGGAACCCCGGACCACGTTCAAAACAGCAGGAAGTTTCCATGAAGGAATACCTGGATGCTTCCATGGAGCTGGAGAAGCTGAGAAAAGAACATGGGATCGAAGTGGAGGAGAAGGGAATTTCCCGTCTGATCAGCCGGTTCTTTGAGCGGCGGGAGAATAAGAAGAAGGTTTTGGTCAACCGGAAAAAGTATCTGGCCGTGATGCTCCTTCTGGGCTGGTGCGGCGGACACCGTTTCATGGCGAAGCAGTATGTGCTGGGTGTAATCTATCTGCTGTTTTTCTGGAGCGGATTCCCCCTGGCCATGACCCTCATCGACCTTCTGGTCGTGATTCCCATACCGCCGGACGAAGACGGGAACATTCTGGTATAAAAGCAGCAGGAGGATATCATTATGGAACTGAATTATGAGAAAAAAAAGGATTTTATGGTCTGCGTGGATTCGGACGGCTGCGTGATCGACGGCATGACCGTGAAGCACGTCAAATGCTTCGGACCCTGCCTGATCGATGAGTGGCATCTGGAAGCCCGCCGGGACGAAGTGATGAAATACTGGCTGAAGATCAATCTTTATTCTGAGACCCGCGGCGTCAACCGCTTTATCGGCCTTCTGGATACCTTAAAGCAGTGCGTCAGCCGGGGATATCTGGAGGTGGATACAGAGCCCCTGGCCCAGTGGGTGCAGACAACTTCAGAGCTGTCGGCGGGAAGCCTGCGCCGTTACATGGAATCCCAGGGAGCGGATGCGGCCCCTGTTCTTAGGGAGGCCATTTCCTGGTCCGATCATGTAAATGAGTCGGTGCGCTCCCTCTCTGATTCGGAGAAGCTGGTGTTCGCCAACGTGAAGGAATGCTTTGAGGCCTTGAAGGGACAGGCTGACCTGGGAGTGGTTTCCTCTGCCAACGGCAAGGCCGTGGAGGACGAGTGGGGATACAACGGCGTACTTTCCTACGTGGATGTGATCATGACTCAGGAGCATGGAAGCAAGGCGGACTGCCTGAAGCTGATGAAGGACGCCGGTTACGCCGCGGATCATATCCTGATGGTAGGGGATTCCCCGGGAGATATTACCAGCGCCGAGAAGAACGGCGTGCTGTATTATCCCCTGATCGTGGGAGGGGAGCCCGCCTCATGGAAGCGGCTGACCGATGAGATCCTGCCCCTTTTCTTTGAGGGAACCTATGCTTCCCGCATGGAGCAGGAGAAGATTCATTATTTTGAAGAACTGAATAAACTGAGCGGTGAGTAAGACCTGCCGTATTCACAGGTTTGAATGATAAGAAGGAGGAGAGACATATGGTTGATTTGAAAGCGAAACCGTTTTATCTGAACGATGAGCAGATTGCATGGGTGGAGAATACCATCGCCGGAATGACCCTGGAGGAGAAGCTGGGACAGCTGTTTGTCCTCTTAAAGGCCGGCCCGGGCGTGGACGAGGGGCAGATCAAGTCTACTCTTGACGCTTACCATCAGGGCGGCCTGCGCTGGCAGGGAGGCGATAAAGAGACTGTCTGGCTTCAGAATACTACCTATCAGAAGAACAGCAAAATTCCGCTGCTCATTGCCGCCAACTGCGACGACGGCGGTATCGGCTGCGTGCCGGACGGTACCTTCGTGGCTACCGCGGCTCAGTGCGGGGCCGGAGAGGGAACGGAGAACGCCTATCATCTGGGTTATGTGGCCGGACGCGAGGCGTCGGCCATCGGCGTCAACTGGATGTTCAATCCGGTTTCCGACATCTTCATGAACTGGCGCAACACCATAGTCAATACCCGTTCCTTCAGTGAGGATACGGATACGGTTATCGCCAATGCCCGCGCCTACATAAAAGGCATCAAGGACGCCAATCCCAATATGGCATGCACAGCCAAGCATTTCCCCGGCGACGGGGTGGAGGAGCTGGACCAGCATCTGGCTCTGGGCGTCAATACCTTAAGCGT
>CANQSK010000195.1 GCA_947626475.1 uncultured Lachnospiraceae bacterium | reverse complement strand
GTATAAGCCGGATCGAGGATGGCAAAATCGTAAAACGCGCCCCACAGCGGGCCTTTGACCTTCTTTTCCTCGTTGGTAATGACCGCGCCGTTGTTCATTTCCGCGCCGGTGCCGAAAGCCGTCACCACCGCGCCCATCGGGATGAACGCCGTGGGGCCGCCGTGCTGTACGGTTTCCAGTTCCCACAGGTCCGCTTCCGTCTTTGCCTGCGCTGAAACGACCTTGCAGCAGTCGATGACGCTGCCGCCGCCCACGGCTAAGATGAAATCAATCTCGTTCTCGCGGGCAAGACGGGCGCCCTCCTGTACTTTGGCGTAGGTGGGATTGGACATGATGCCGGAAAATTCTGTGACATTCTTTCCGGCGGCGGCAAGAAGTCCCATCAGTTCCTCGTAAACGCCGTTCTTTTTGACGGAACCGCCGCCGTAGGCCAGCATTACATTTTTGCCGGCCTTTTCAAGCTCCGCGGGCAGATTCTTTTCCGCCGCTTTTTCTCCGAAATAAACTGTTACGGGATAACGGTATGTAAATGTGTTCATAGACAAATTCTCCTGTTTTTGATGATTAAAACGATTACTGTTTCACATTTTCCTGAATCCAGTTTTCAATATGGTCCGCGATTACATCATTATTGAGATCCTGGAACATCATATGGTCGTTTCCGTAGATTCCTTCATCCGGCAGGCTCACTACCGTACAGACGCCTCCTGCCGCTGTGTACGCTTCTTCAAATACATCCGCCGAGGATTTCATCATGGTCCACATACCGGCTGCCGGAACATCCGTATATTCTTCTCCAATATAATCGCCGTAGTAAAATGCCACCGGAATTTTCTTCTCCGCCAGTGCCTGATACGATTCACTGTCCGGCATAGGGGCCATTCCGGGTTCAATTGCTACGATTGCCGCGATATGATCGGTATACAGTGCCGTATCCCAACCAGGCATGCCGCCCTGGGAGTGAGTAACCAGAATGGAATCCTTCCCGGTCTTTTCATAAGCCTTGTCAATAGCGGCGGCAACCGCCTGCGCGACGACCGTATTATCAATGTTCTGGTCACCGTTCGCTGAATCCATTCCTGTATCCGGTGTCATCTGCCGGAAAAACTGATCCAGTACATCTTCTCCCTGTGGAAACTGCGAGTTCTCATTATAGGTAAAAGCTCCGTCGATATAGGTTCCGATCCGAAACTGGGTGTACCAGGTCTGGTCAGACGGCTCCGTACTGATGGTTCCCGCAACGGAGGTCTGCCCGGCCTCCCCGCGTCTCGGCTGGTCGATCAAAAACACGCTGTGGCCTTTTCTCAGGAACAGATTCGACCATCCTTCCCGTCCGTCCGGCGTCGTCATCCAGCCCATCCGGGACTGACCGTATCCATGCAGGAATACCATCGGAAGTCCGGATTCCTGCGCCGGGATCTGATAGAGCACATTTGCGTGATCCACATGTGACGTAGAGCCTTCCCGCGACATATAATAATTAGACACATCAAATGTCCCATCCGACTGGATCACGGTACCGCCCGCGGAAAACATCCCCTGCTCTGCGATGGACAGGACGCCGTCCTGATCCGCGCCGGTGCCAGTCTGTACATCTTTGGCCGTGTCTGTTCCGGCCTCCGTTTCATCGGACACACCTGTCTCTGGAGCCGCGCTTGTTTCAGCCACCGTACTTTCTTCTGCGGCCGCGCTTGTTTCTGCAGCTGCACTTGTTTCAACAGCCGTACTTGTCTCTGCGGCTGTGCCTCCGTTTCCGCAGGCTGTTGCCATACCTGCCGCGGCTGCGAGCAAAAGTATCGCTGTCCATCTGTTTCGTTTCATCATGAAATCCCCTCCAATTCTTTGATCAATAATCGTACTCTGGCGCCAAGATTTTCATCAATTCCTCATCATGGTGATGGGCCATATAAGAAGTTTCGTCAAGAATCATGGTTGCGCCGTTGTCACGTGTAAAGGGCTCCCATTCCGGAACACTGTCTGCCGAAGGCACACCGTTTCGCGCAAAGCTTACCCACAAATCTGCCATGGTGTCTTTCATTTCGTCAGAACCGCCGGATCCGAACATTCCGTCGTTTCGGAAGATCAGCGGAAGCTCTGCGCCGTGGTAGGAACTCCCTGCTCCCTCATAGGTAAATACATATCCATAGACCGGGGCGCCTCCCTGGTTTGCTTTCTGCACCATAATCCTGCGGATGGAAGGCCGGATGAGCGTATCCACATGAGCGGCTTCCGATTCCGGCTTGCCCGGATATGCCGTAGCAAATGCTGCCGCCAGTTCCTCGCTGACAGTATCTTCGGTATTGTCACCGCCGAAATTAAAGGTTGTCCATTCGTTCAGATTGCTTCCGATCAAAAGAGGAATATCTTTCCCGGATTCCGCGAAGCCGCCGTCCCCGGTCAGCACTTCCGTGGGGAAGAAATCACCTTCGATGACAGGTTCCCATTCCGTGCCGTATCCTTCGGCCAGCGGCGCAGCGATCTGGTATTCCTGCGCTGCCTGGGCAAGAGCCGCATCCCCGGCAGCCGAAAGTTCTGAATACGGTATGGATTGTATTTCTTCAATGTTATTTTTTGAAATATTCAATTTTTCAAGAACAAGCTCCGTCAGACGCTTACTCACTTCCAGAGAGTGGAAGGTTTCGCCTACCGTCGGTGTAGCGCCGCTCTGAATGATTCCCTTCTGGAACAGTCCTTTTGCATAGGGAGTACCCATCAGCGCCAGGACCTTCGCTCCGCCGCCAGACTGTCCGAAAACAGTTACATTTTGCGGATCGCCGCCGAAGGCTTCAATATTATCCTGAATCCATTGGAGCGCGTCTATAATATCCATAATACCCACATTGGCAGAATACCGATATTTCTCGCCATAATCCGATAGATCCAAAAATCCTGTAATGTTCAGCCTGTGATTGACACCTACGACAACGACGTCGCCGTAACTGCTTAAGTTTGTGCCGTTATAGCCGGCATCATTGGCCGAACCTGACGCGAATCCGCCGCCGTGGAGCCAGACCATAACCGGGCGTTTTCCTCCGTCATGGATACCCGGAGTCCAGATGTTCAGATTCTGACAGTTGTTGTCGCCTCCGCCGGAGGAAGAACCGCCCAGGAAACTTCCCTGCGGGGAGGTCGCTCCGTAATCCAGGGCATCCCGCACTCCGTCCCATGGTGTTACTTCCGATGCCGGGACAAACATTTCTTTGGCTTCCGCATAGGGAATCCCCAGATAGGAATATATCCCGTTATGAAAACTGCCCCGCACCGAACCGGCAGTTGTTTTTACGACCGGGTCGCTGCTTTCCTTTACACGGGGCAGCTGCGCATATTCTTCGTCCGAAAGGATATCAAACCACTCCAAACCGGGCTTTTCCGGATTCGTATTGACTGCAATGTGCGCGAAGCTGGTATCCGCGCTGCCGCCGTGCCAGTGCTTCACTCCCGGAGGACAGAACGCCACGTCGCCGGGATACAGCACTTCAACCGGCTGACCCTCAATCTGGTGATATCCGATGCCGTCGGTGGCGATCAGGATCTGCCCGCCTTCGTGAGTATGCCAGTTGTTGATTACGCCCGGTTCAAACACCACATAGTGCATTTCCGGCGCACCGGCTACATTATCCCCGCTAATGATAGAAGAGAGATAAACCGGACCGT
>CANQSK010000194.1 GCA_947626475.1 uncultured Lachnospiraceae bacterium | reverse complement strand
ATCCCGTTTTTTCTCCTTACTTACGGATGGCTTATGAGGCGTGTCCAGCAGTAAAAGCAACATTTAACAATTACCTACATTAACGTTCAAACAGCCTGCGCAGCCTGCGCGCCGTCTGGCGGCATTCCAGGACTTCCTTACAGGGCTGATGGATTTTCTTGCGCATCTCGTTCAGTTCTTCCAGCTCCTCCATATACAGCCTTTGAGCCTCCTGGACGGTGATCGCCTTGAAATGGATCTTGTGGTCTGTTTTTCTCTGGACGAGCTTCGGGATATCTACGGAGGCCACGGTGGCGATCTTCGGATATCCACCTGTGGTCTGCCGGTCGGACAGCAGTATGATAGGCTTTCCGTGGGCCGGCACCTGGATGGAGCCGAAGGCGATTCCGTCGGAGATCATGTCGGAATCTTCTTTTCGGGAAATGAAGGGGCCCTCCAGACGGCATCCCATCCGGTCAAAATCGCTGGTCACCACATATTCGCTGTTTAAAAAGGTATCGATGCCCTGCCTGCTGAACATGTAATCCTGCGGCCCCATGACCACACGCAGAGTGGCCTCCTCCTGGTCAAATTCGTCCAGATCCAGGGAGCGGGACAGGAAGAAGCGCAGGTAGCGCCGCTTGATCCGGAAGTTAATGTAGTCGCCGTCCTGAAGCTTCCGTCCCTTGAAGCCGCCGATGGAGCTCTTCATGTTGGTGCAGCGGCTGCCCATGACCACCGGAATCTGCAGGTAGCAGGAGAACGCCACATAGCCCCAGCTTCCGGTCCGGGCGCTGCCGAACTTCAGTACGTCGCCTTTGTTGATATAGATGGCCGTGTACATGGGTGCCGGCTCCCCGTTGATGGTAGGCTGGAAGTCGCCGCCGGTGATGGCGATCAGCGTGTCAGCGGTAAATTCCAGAGTCGGACCGATCAGCGTAAATTCCAGAACGGCTTCATTTTCCGGATTATCCAGAAGAAGGTTGGCGATGGTAAAGGACCTTACGTCCATGACGCCTGCCACAGGGAAGCCCTGGCTCTGGTAGCCGGTGCGGCCCAGGTCCTGGACCGTAGTCATCATTCCGGCCTTTAAAATGCGGATTCCCATGGTCACACCTCCTCTTCCCGGACCGTACACTGGTATTCATTGCGGTCCACCAGTTCCTGAATCCGTCTGTATTCTGCCTCGTCGATGGGGACGAAGCGGATGTACTCGCCTGCCTGTACCAGAATGGGAACGTCCCGGTTGGGGTCGTAGGTTTTGACAGGTGTCATGCCCATTAGCTGCCATCCGCCCGGTGAATCCAGGGGATAGATGCCTGTCTGGGAACCGCCGATGCCCACGCTTCCCGCCGGGATTTTGATTCTGGGGTTGGCCAGTCTCGGCGTATGGATCCTTTCGTCCAGACCGCCTAAGTAGCAGAAGCCGGGCAGGAAGCCCAGCATGTAAATGAGATAATCGGCGGAGGAGTGGATGCGGATAACCTCCTCCTGGCTCAGGCCGGCGTGCTCCGCGATGTAGGGCAGGTCCGGACCATATTCCCCGCCGTAAAGAACCGGTATCTCGAAGATTTTCCTGGTCTGGTCACCGGTGCGCACGTCCACGCTGACCAGTCCTTCGATTCGTTTCTTCATCTGTTCGTATCGGATGACGCGGGGGTCGTAATTGATGAGAAGAGAACAGAAAGCGGGAATCACGTCCACCACGCCTTCAATGTTCTGCTCCCGCATCAGCTGGACGGTGGCGGCGATCCTCCGATTGATATCCGGGCTGATCTCCTTGCCGAACTCCACCAGGAGGGAGCTGTCTCCCGCTGTCAAAATCTTGATTTTCTGCATATTTTCTTTCTGATTTCTCCTTTCTTCAGGATAGGGCTGATACGTAATTATAGAAAGAAAGGTGCAACCCTCACCGCGATTGCACCTTCTTTGGTAATAGTTATCCTAACAGATTGCCCATGTTGGACATGAATGTGGTGATTCCCAGGTAAGCGGAGATCAGTACCACGATGATGCCCAGAACCAGAAGTACAGGCGGATGCTTGTAGTCGTCGCCCATGATCTTTTTGCTCTGGGAGGCGATCAGGCAGATGCCCAGGGTGATCGGCAGGATCAGTCCGTTTACCGCGCCGGCCAGGATCAGCAGAGTGGCCGGGGTTGTGCCGATGACCAGCATGATGATGGCGGAAACAACGATAAACGCGATAACTGCCCAGTTCTCATTCTCGGCGATAGCCGGATGGAAGGTCTTCAGGAAAGATACGGAAGTGTAGGCCGCACCGATGATGGAGGTGATGGCCGCGCACAGGATGACCAGTCCTGCGAACCGGTATCCGATCTGTCCGGCGCCCAGGCGGAACGCGTCAGCCGCCGGGTTGGAGGAATCCAGTGTAGCGCCGTCCGTCAGCTTTACGACAACGCCCAGGATTGCCAGGAACAGGAAGATACGGACCAGAGTGGCGATTCCGATGCCCATGACGGAACTCTTGTTGATTTCCTTCAGATTCTTCTCGCCGGTGATGCCTGCGTCAATCAGACGGTGGGCGCCGGAGAAGGTGATATATCCACCTACGGTACCGCCCAGCAGAGTGATGATGGCCGGAACCAGAGCGCCGTATCCGGTGGAGGGAACCACAGTGTTGACCAGCGCGTCGCCTACAGGCGGCTTCACCACGATAATGATGATGAAAATAACTACGATCATGATGCCGCCCAGAATCTTGGCCAGATTATCCATGGCCGCCTTGGCGTCCTTGATCAGGAACACCGCGATGGCGATAATAGCTGCCAGGGCGCAGCCGGCCTTTGTGGGAAGTCCCAGAAGTGTGTTGAATCCCAGTCCGCCGCCGCCTACGTTGCCGATATTGAACACCAGCCCGCCCAGAGCAACCATGAAGGATACCACGTATCCCAGGCCGGGCAGTATCTTGTTGGCCACATCCTGACCGCGGAGGCCTGATACGCACAGGACTCTCCAGATATTGATCTGAGCGATGGCCGCCAAAACGATGGATGCCAGGATGACAAAACCGAAGCTGGCTTTATGAGTTCCCGTAAACTGAGCGGTCTGTGTCAAAAAGCCCGGTCCGATCGCCGATGTAGCCATGATAAACGCTGCTCCCAATAACGCGCCGCCGCCTTTTTTCTTGTCTTTCATAATGAAATCCTCCTTTTCTGAGTGCGGGTACAACAACAGATATACCTACCTATGTTTAACCATTAGGCACATTATAATACATGGAGGGTGCAGTTGTCAATAATAAAACAAGAAAAAATATGTAGCATATACAATATAAAAATTGTAACACTTTGACAATGTGATTCATTAGCATTGCATATCAGCAACCTGTTTCCGGTAGCACCGCGCCAGATAGACCATCTCCGCGGCGGCTGTGATGGACCAGGAGAAGACGTAGAGAAGGTAGAGGGACGTGATTGTGTGGAACCAGGCGAAGATCGTGTAGACCCAGATGACCCGGAACACGCAGGATCCCATGATGACAATGATCGTGGGGATCATGCTGCGTCCCAGCCCCCGGCAGGCGGCGATGGTAGCGTCCATAAAGGCGGAGACCGCGTAGGACAGCCCCATGATGGTCAGCCGGTACATTCCCGCGTCGATTACCGCGGCGTCTGTGGTGAAGATGGACAGAAAGCCCCTGCCGAAGGCCACAAGGGACAGTCCCAGCGCCGCGCCGATGCCGAAGGAGTAGGCGAGGCTTATGAAATAGCTTTTCAGAATCCGGTCCTTTTTGCGGGCGCCGTAGTTCTGGCCGATGAAGCTGGAGCCCGCGGTGTAGAACGCGGCCATCA
>CANQSK010000193.1 GCA_947626475.1 uncultured Lachnospiraceae bacterium | reverse complement strand
ATCAGGCCAGTCTTATCTACATAATAGCCCCCTGACTTTCTCAGTTTCTCAAAATCTTCCGTACCGATCGCAAGCGGTTTTTTCCTTACATCCATCGCCATCCGCAATCACCTCCCGCCGGTATACTCCTTACCATGCCACGCCTGCCCCAATCTCTTCTTCCTTTTTTACTTTCCTAACACCACTTTACATGTTTTCCTGTAACAGGCGATGCCATATTTGAGCACCCGTTTTATATCCCTTTCACGCAGCGCCGCATCATAGCGCCGTTCAGCGATCTGCCTGAGCGCCAGCTCCGCGCCCTCATCCAGTTTGCCATCATGGGCGTATTTTACCTCAATGACAATTCCTAAGTCGTCCTCTTCCGTCTCAATCAGGATATCTCCATACCCATCACCTGTCTCATAGTTGCTGGTCACATACCAGTTTCCCTTAAAGCCCAATATTCCCAGCAGGATTCCATGATAGAAATTCTCCTTTAGATTCCGCCTGGCAAAAGTATCCCGGATACTAACCGTCATCGCCAGATATTCACCCAGAAGTCTCTCCGCCTTTTCAGCTTCCCCTTCTTTCAGCGCCTCGCAGAATTCCCGCACCATCGCGCCATCTTCGGACACCCGTTTTTTGAACAGATCCATGATCTGCGTCGTGAGAATGTCACGGATTTCCCGGTTTGGGATTGCCAACGGCAGTTTTCTCCCTTCCGCCTCGCCTCGCTTCGTCAGATATCCGGTCATGTACAGCAAACTCCAAATATTTTCGACGGAATCATACATTTCCCGGTAGGTAAGCTCCTGACGGATCTCTTTCATAACCACCTCGCCGGCCGCCAGCTGCTCCAATTCCCTGGACGTCACACTCACGTCCAGACGGCGAACAAATTCCCGCACCACGTCATTCCCACTGGAATTCGCCCAGAAATTCTCCGGCCGTGCCTTCGGATTTGTCTGAAGAAGATCCATATAATTGATAACATCCCAGGGACAATATATTTCCGCCTCACCAAACCGGTAACCGTCGTACCACTCCTTTACCGCACCGTAAGCGTCAGAAAAACCGTAGTAATCCAACAACTCCCGCACTTCCGCGTCGGTAAAGCCAAAGCATGCGTCAAACCGTGAATCCGAAATTGTCCGGACGCGGAGATTATTCATCCCCGTAAAAATACTTTCCCTGGAAATACGCAGGCAGCCGGTCAAAACCGCAAACTCCAGACTCACATTCGTCTTCAACGCCTGGCTGAACATACTGCGGATCAGCTGTACCATTTCTTCATAATATCCGCCATAAAACGCGCTCTGAAGCGGCACATCATACTCATCAATCAGCAGAATCATCTTATGTCCATAATGCGTTTCCAATAAATGAGAAAATATCTTCAAGCTGTCACTGATAACCTGCTCGCCCATGCGGCGATTCATCAGTTCCCGGAAATCATCCTTATCAAGGTCCGTCAGAGCAGGACTATCAAGCAGGAAACACATCCGTCTCGCAACGTCCGCTATAATGCTCCCCAACTGCTCCTTAGCCCTCTCAAAAGTATTCGCGCCCACATCCTTCAAAGAAATGAAAAGCACCGGGTATTTCCCCATGTATTTCTCACACAGCTCCGCTTCATTCGCGATAGCCAATCCATCAAAAAGCGACGGATCCCTGCCGGATTCAAAGAAGCACTTCAACATACTCATATTCAGCGTCTTGCCAAACCGGCGGGGACGAGTGAAAAGAGTTACCTCTGTCACATTGCGCAGCAGTTCCGAGATCAATCCCGTCTTATCCACATAATAGCAACCCGCTTTCCTCAGTTTCTCAAAATCTTCCGTACCGATCGCAAGCGGCATCTTCTTCGAATTCACCGGCATCTGTGATCACCTCCCGCTGGTATGCTTTTCTTTACTTTAAGTATACTCAAAACGGTAAGGCTATGCAAGAAATTTTCAAATTAAAGCAACCACCAGAACGGAGTTGATGGATTTGGCAATTACCGGCGCCCAGAATGGAAAGATGAGGAAATCGTCGATCTCCTCTATACAATACTGTTGGCTTATTCCTTAAAAAAGCAGCGGGCAGAAAAAACGCTCACTGCTATTACAATTAAGTTTCAATATAATCATATGGCATTGACCCTGCCTGCTGACGGTATCGGGTAAGTGATGTGGGCTCCCTGCCTTTCTGAATATAGATCATTCTCCACCCTCCGATACTGCCAGTTCAAAATCCAGTGCCGTCTTCACCTTTAATACTTCCGGATGATCTTCTCCCAGCTGACGTTCCAGCTCCTCCAGGTCAATTTGAGCCTGCTTAAGGCTGCCATCATCGATCTCTTCGTAAATGTGATTCATCCTGCCTTCCATAGCTGCCGCAATTGCTCTGCTCCCTTGAGTATAGGAAAGAACGTCGTTCACCTCCATGCCGAAATCCGTCTCCCCATAAGAGATCTCATCCCCATTCACGTACACAAGATGTCCCTTCCGGCATGCGGCGATCAGGATCGGAGAATGCGTTGCCGCAATAAACTGGACATTCGGGAATGTTTTCTACAATGCATCAATCACGTTCCACTGCCACTTCGGATGAAGATGCATGTCCAGCTCGTCGATCAGCACAACGCCGCCCGTTTCTGCAGCCCTTTCATACATATTCGGGTTCAGAACCGGGAGCTGGCTGTTGACATCCTTAGCCAGCTTACCCGCGAGTGTACAGATCTTCTTTGGTTCTACCGTGCTTCGGGACGCTCTTACGCTGTTCTTGCGGCGTGTCCATTCATACTCCTGCCCATTGATCTCTGCTGTACAACTCACCATAACCGGCGTCTCATACTGCCAGTCAAAAGAGCCCTCACCCATCAGACTGGATGAGATTCTTATTTCACTCTTTACAAAGTGCTTCGCAGAAATATCATCAATCCCTACAATAAATCCTCCGAGCGCGACAGAAAGCGCTTCCAGAGTCGATGTCTTCCCGTTCCCGTTATCACCAATCAGCAGGTTAAAACCCGGTTCAAAGTCAATCTCGCAATGAGTCAACCCCTTGAAGTTCTCAATCGTCAGATGCTTTATTCTCATCTCTCCACCCCACGCTTATTTCTCCTGCTCCTGTTGTTCTGCCGTAAGCCTGGTTGGTCGGCCTGTCTGCTTTTGGGGGCGGCGCGCATCGAAGCCTTTTTCATCAACAGCCTTCATCCAGGAGATAAGGGTTCTGGTTGTTTCCCCGCAGGAAGGGCTCAGGGAAGAGGTACTAGCGCCATTGCGGCCCATACTTCTTGTATAAAAAAGCACGCAAAAAGGAGCCATCCTGTCCGGTGACTCCTGTAACCAGTATAATCTTCATGCTATTATTTTGTCTGGATCTTCAGAGTGAAAGCCCCCCAAAACATACTGCAGATATCCTCTATGGCATCCTGATAAAGAGCCTTCAGACGCTTGTCCTTTATCTTCTTAAGGTACTTCGCCGCAGGCGGGAGAAAGCGTACTTCTGCCATCACTTACTCCCCCTCGCCGAAGATATCTTCATATGACGCGCAATCCGTCTCAGACGCAGCGGCCCGCGACGCTTCTTTTTCAGCCTGCTGAAGCCATCATCCATCCCCCATCGCCACCCGGCACCGCTTCTTGTAGCAGGCAATGCCGTATTTCAGCACATTCTCGATACCATCGTCTGCAAATGCCTCGTCATAGTGCTTCGTCTCGATCTGCGCAAGCGCCGCCTGCGCTGCAGACTCCAGATCACCGTCCTCCGCGTATTTCACCTCGATGACAATCCCCAGGCTGCCGTCCTCGGCTTCCACCAGGATGTC
>CANQSK010000192.1 GCA_947626475.1 uncultured Lachnospiraceae bacterium | reverse complement strand
GGATACAAGTTTAGCACCTACGCAACCTGGTGGATCCGTCAGGCCATCACCAGGGCCATCGCGGACCAGGCCAGGACCATACGGATTCCGGTCCATATGGTGGAGACCATCAACCGGCTGATCCGCACTTCAAGGCAGCTGCTTCAGGAGATGGGGAGAGAGCCTCAGCCGGAGGAGATCGCCGAGCGGATGGAGATGCCTGTGGACCGGGTGAGGGAGATCATGAAGATTTCCCAGGAGCCGGTTTCCCTGGAGACCCCCATCGGCGAGGAGGAGGACAGTCATCTGGGAGATTTTATTCAGGACGAGCATGTGGCGGTTCCCGTGGACGCGGCCACTTATACCCTTCTGAGGGAGCAGCTTCTGGACGTTCTTTCGACCCTGACGGACCGGGAGCAGAAGGTGCTGACGCTTCGGTTCGGGCTGAATGACGGCCGTCCCAGGACGCTGGAGGAGGTAGGCCGGGAATTCAACGTGACCAGGGAGCGGATCCGTCAGATCGAGGCCAAGGCTCTGCGGAAGCTCCGCCATCCCAGCAGAAGCAAGAAATTAAAGGATTATCTGGATGAGTAGGGGGATTCGGCTGTCCAGGCGTCTGGAGGCGGTAGTTTCCCTTGTAAAGCCGGGAAGCCGGGTCGCCGACGTGGGCACGGACCACGGCTATGTGCCTGTCGCCCTGACAGAGAGGAAGATCGCGGCGTCTGTGGTGGCCATGGACGTGAGAGAAGGGCCTCTGAGGCGGGCGCAGGACCATGTCAGGCAGCGGGGGCTGGAGGATCAGATCAGCCTGCGGCTCAGCGACGGTGTGGAGAAGCTGGAGGCCGGGGAAGCGGACACGGTCATTGCCGCCGGTATGGGCGGAGAGCTGATCATACATATTCTGGGAGAGGGACAGCGTCTCTGGGAGACGGTAGGTCACTGGATTTTGTCCCCCCAGTCGGAGCCGGAAAAGGTCCGGTATTATCTGAACAGCCATGGGTTTCGGATCGATAGGGAAGTTATGGTGGAGGAAGACGGCAAATATTATGTAGTAATGGACGCGGTCCGGGGAGACTCGGAGCCGCTTGACCGGGAACAGGCGCTGTATGGCCCCAGGCTTTTAGAGAATCCCAGTCCGGTATTTTGGCAGTTTCTCCTGAGAGAGGAGGCGGCGTACCGGCGGATCCTGAAGGGTCTGGCAGAGCAGACGGGTCACAGGGCCGCCGCCCGGCGGGAAGAGATAGAGGAGCGGCTGGCCGGTCTGAGCCGGATTCTGGCCGCCCGGGTGACAGAGGAAGAGAGAAGCAAGGAGGACTTAGATTGAACTGCGGAGAGTGGATAACATATCTGGAGAAGCTTGCTCCGGAGGGGTACGCCTGCTCCTGGGATAATCCGGGACTGATCGCGGGCCGGTATGATAAGGAAATCAGGAAAATACTGATCGCTCTTGACGCCACGGACGAGGCGGTCGAGCGGGCGGCGGAGGAACAGGCAGATCTTCTGCTGACCCATCATCCTCTGATCTTTACGGCCATGAAGAAGATCAACGACCGGGATTTTATCGGAAGAAGGCTGTTAAAGCTGATCGGCCATGATATCTGCTGCTATGCCATGCACACCAACTTTGACGCGGCGCCGGGGTGTATGGCGGATCTGGCCGCGGCGGAGCTGGGCCTTCAGAATGCCGGGCCCCTTGAGGTGCTGGGACAGACGGAAGCGGGGCTGGATTACGGTATCGGAAAGACAGGGGATCTGCCTCAGGCAATGACGCTGAGAGAGCTGGCTGACCTGATAAAGGAAAAATTCCGGCTGCCTTTTGTCACGGTTTACGGAGCGGAGCGGCAGGACGGCCCAGTGCGCCGGGCGGCGGTGTGCCCCGGTTCCGGAAAGGGTATGGCGCAGGCTGCCATAGAGTCGGGGGCCCAGGTGCTGATCACCGGGGATATGGGGCACCACGACGGAATCGACGCGGCGGCCCAGGGGCTGGCGGTCATCGACGCCGGCCACTACGGCCTGGAACATATTTTTGTGGAATTTATGGCGGATTACTGCAGAAGATTTGAAGGAAGCGGGACGGAGATCCTGACCATGCCGCTGAAATTCCCGGTATCATGCTGGTAGGAGGAAAGTAAATGCAGGAAGGATTGCTGAAGGTAGTCATTGACGGGAAGGAGCGCAGGTACCGGCCCGGGACCAGGCTCTATGAGATCGCGGGCGAGTACCAGCCTCAGTATCCCTTTGACATTATTCTTGCCTCCGTCAACGGAAAGCTTTCGGAGCTTCACAAAAAGGTGAAGAATGACAGTGAGATACGGTTTGTCACCACGGCTGAAAAGCCGGGCATGCAGGCATACCAGCGGAGCGCTACGCTTATGATGCTGAAGGCCTTTCACGAGGTAGTAGGGCACGACAGGATCCGGAAGCTGGCCGTGGATTTTTCCGTCGGGAAGGGCTTCTTTGTAGATCCGGAGGGGGATTTTGAGATAACCGAAGAGCTTCTGGGAAAAGTGAAGGCGAAGATGGAAGAGTATGTGGAGCGGAAGCTTCCCATCATGAAGCGGAGCGTCAACACCCAGGAGGCGGTGGAGCTGTTCGACCGGTACGGTCTTCATGACAAGGCCCGCCTGTTCTCCTTCCGCCGGGTTTCCAGGACCAACCTGTACAGCCTGGACGGGTTTGAGGACTATTTTTACGGGTATATGGCCCAGAATACCGGATATATCAAATACTTCGATCTGATCCCCTATGAGCATGGCTTTGTGCTGATGCTGCCCACCATGGAGAATCCGTCTGTCCTTCCGGAGTTTGCGCCCAGCCGGAAGCTGTTTGAGGTGCTGAGGGAATCCTCGGTATGGGGAAAGAAGATGGAGATTGCCGATGTAGGCGCCCTAAACGAGCGGATCTGCCGGGGAGGGGCGACTCAGCTGATTCTGATTCAGGAAGCGCTTCAGGAGAAGCGCATCGGCCAGATCGCGGAGCAGATCGCGAACCAGCCGGATAAAAAATTTATTATGATCGCCGGTCCGTCCTCTTCGGGGAAGACCACGTTTTCCTACCGGCTTTCGGTACAGCTGCAGGCTCTGGGGCTTAAGCCCCATCCGATCGCGGTGGACGACTATTTTATAAACCGGGTAAACAGCCCCAGGGACGAAAACGGCGAGTACGATTACGAGGCGCTGGAATGTCTGGACATTGAACAGTTCAATACGGATATGAACCGGCTGCTGGCCGGTGAGACCGTGGAGATGCCTCAGTACAATTTTATCTCCGGCGAGAGGGAGTATAAGGGGAAATATCTGACTCTCGGCCGGGATGATATTCTGGTGATCGAGGGGATCCACTGCCTTAACGACCGGCTTTCCTGCTCTCTGCCGGGAAAGAGCAAGTTCAGGATCTATATCAGCGCCCTGACACAGCTGAACATCGACGAGCACAACCGGATCCCTACCACCGACGGCCGGCTGATCCGCCGCATGGTCCGGGACGCCCGGACAAGAGGGGCGTCCGCCCGTGATACCATCGCCCGGTGGCCTTCGGTCCGGAGGGGAGAGGAAAAGAACATTTTTCCGTTCCAGGAAGAGGCGGACGTGATGTTCAACTCGGCGTCGGTCTATGAATTGTCGGTGCTGAAGCTGTACGCGGAGCCGATCCTGTTCCAGATTCCCAGGGATTGTCCCGAGTACGGCGAGGCCAAGAGGCTTCTGAAATTCCTGGATTATTTTCTGGGGGTGGACAGCAAGACCATTCCCAACAACTCCATCGTCAGGGAATTTATCGGGGGCAGCTGTTTTCCGGTGTAGGAAAACAGTTGGATTTCTCCGGAATCTGTGCTAAAATGATGATACTTGAGCAAGACAGATGATCGCTGCCGCAC
>CANQSK010000191.1 GCA_947626475.1 uncultured Lachnospiraceae bacterium | reverse complement strand
CCGCTTGCGATCGGTACGGAAGATTTTGAGAAACTGAGAAAGTCAGGGGGCTATTATGTAGATAAGACTGGCCTGATTGTTGAGTTGATGCGAAGCGTAACGGAGGTAACGCTTTTCACCCGCCCGCGGCGTTTTGGAAAGACGCTGAATATGAGTATGCTGAAATGCTTTTTTGAGATTGGTGGTGACGCGGCACTTTTTGACGGTTTGGCGGTTTCCGGCGAAACGGAGTTTTGCGCTCAGTATATGGGAAAGTTTCCGGTGATTTTTCTGTCTTTAAAGGGCATCGGAGCGGGAAGCTACCAGGGGGCGCGAGGATTGCTGTGCAGCGAGATTGGTTTTGAGGCAATGCGGTTCAGCTTTCTGGAAAATAGTGACCGTCTCACAGAACAGGAGAAGGACTCCTACAGACAGTTGGTTCATCTGGGGCAGCCCGGTGAGCCGCAATTCATTATGTCAGATGAAGTGCTGGTAAATGGACTTCGTATTCTGTCATCTCTTCTGGAGAAACATTATGGGCAGAAAGTGATCCTGCTGATCGATGAGTACGATGTACCGCTGCAGAAAGCATTTTATGAAAAATATTATGATGAGATGGTGCAGCTGATCAGGGGCATGTTCAGTCAGACGCTAAAGACGAACACAAGTTTGAAATTCGCGGTGCTGACTGGATGTCTGCGTATTTCCAGAGAGAGCATTTTTACGGGGATGAATAACCTGCGTGTGCTGACGGTTTCGGATCCGCGTTTTGACAGATATTTTGGATTCACGGATGAAGAGGTGCGGGAGGCGCTGAATTATTATGGCCTTTTTGATGCGTATGACGCAATGAAGGAATGGTATGATGGGTATCGGTTCGGCAACGAGGAAATTTACTGCCCTTGGGATGTGATTAACTATATCGACCTTCTCCGCACAGATCCGAAGGAGCGGCCGCAGAACTTCTGGGCGAATTCCAGCGGAAATGACGCTGTGACAGAGTTTGTGAAGCGCCTGGACGTGAGTGTGACAGCCAGGGAATTGGAGCAGCTGGCGGCCGGCGAGGTAGTTATGAAAGAGATCCGTCAGGAGCTTACCTACCGGGAAATGTATGATTCTGGTGAGAATATCTGGAGTTTGCTGTACATGACCGGATATCTGACGAAGCGAGGCGAGGCGGAAGGGAGAAAACTGCCGTTGGCAATTCCAAACCGGGAAATCCGCGACATTCTCACGACGCAGATCATGGATCTGTTCAAAAAACGGGTATCCGAAGATGGCGCGATGGTGCGGGAATTCTGCGAGGCGCTGAAAGAAGGGGAAGCTGAAAAGGCAGAGAAACTTCTGGGTGAATATCTGGCGATGACGGTTAGTATCCGGGATACTTTTGCCAGGCGGAACCTAAAGGAGAATTTCTATCATGGAATCCTGCTGGGAATATTGGGCTTTAAGGGAAACTGGTATGTGACCAGCAACTATGAGACAGGTGATGGGTATGGAGATATCCTGATTGAGACGGAGGAAGATGATCTGGGAATTGTCATTGAGGTAAAATACGCTCATGATGGCAAACTGGATGAGGGCGCGGAGCTGGCGCTCAGGCAGATCGTTGAGCGGCGTTATGATGCGGCGCTGCGTGAAAGAGGTATAAAACAGGTGCTCAAGTATGGCATCGCTTGTTACAGGAAAACATGTAAAGTGGTGTTAGGAAAGTAAAAAAGAGAGAAGAGATGAGATCCTTCACTGGAAACAGTGAGGGATTTCTTTGTATGAGAGAAAATATATGTAGATAACAACTGCTCCGCCTGAATTTTTCGTGGCGGAGCAGTTGGTGGATATAGGAATAATATTGTAAATCCTGATATCGGGATTTCCTGGAAAGACAACTTATGAATCAGGGCCTTTTTATTAATTTCCGGTTGACAGCTGCACTCATTGCTGTGAAATGTCGGGAAAACGTGAAGAATCTATGCGGGAGATGTTGAGAAAACGTGAAAACAACGGCTTGTTTATGTTGAGAAAACGTGATATGCTGTTGTTATCACAGATAGACGGGGGTACAGTATATGGATTTGCATCGCAAGGCGTATGATAAATTATTGGAGTGGAAGGCAAAATCCCAGGGTTCGTCTGCCCTTTTGATTGAAGGCGCAAGGCGTGTAGGCAAAAGCTATCTGGTCAGACTTTTTGCGCGAAAGGAATATGATTCTTTCATTTATCTCGATTTTTCCAATATAGAAAAGGAAATCATCGAACTGTTTGAGAATGAAATGAATCCGTTGGATATGTTTTTTCTGAAGCTGCAGTCCTTCTACGGCGTACAGCTTAAAGAGCGAAGATCCTGTATTGTATTTGATGAGATACAGATGTATCCCCGGGCCCGGCAGATGATCAAGCATCTGGTAGAGGACGGACGATATGATTATATTGAGACCGGTTCTCTCGTCGGTATCCGGCAGAATGTGGAAAATATTCTGATTCCGTCGGAGGAGGATGCAATGCAGCTGAACCCCCTTGACTTTGAGGAGTTTCTGTATTCGCAGGGGGAGGAAACTCTGATTTCTTATATTCAGGACTGTTTCCTGAACAGAAAACCTTTAGGCGACGCGCTTCACAGGAAAACGATGAATCTGTTTCGAGTGTATATGATCGTGGGCGGAATGCCCCAGGCAGTGGAAAAGTACTGTGAGACGAAAAGCCTTTCTGAGGTGCAGTCGGTGAAGCAGAGGATTTTGAAGCTGTATCGGGATGATATTGTTAAATTCGCAAAGGGATATGAAATCCGGGTGATGTCTATATTTGACCGGATTTCGGAACAGTTGACGAAGCATGAAAAGAAATTTTCACTGGCGGCCGTCAATAAGAATGCCCGGTACCGGGAGTATGAAGACGCATTTATGTGGCTGGCGGAATCGAAGGTAGTGAATCACTGCTTTAACTCCACGGATCCTGGTTTAGGCATCAATATGAATACGGACCGCCTGACAATGAAATGTTATATGGCGGATACAGGTCTTCTCATTACTCAGGCCATTGAAGACGGAACTGTGCTTGAGGAGGAGGTACTTCGGGCGATTTTGTTTGACCGGGTAGGGATCAATGAAGGGATGTTTCTGGAAAATGTCGTGGCCCAGCAGCTGACGGCAGCCGGACATAAGCTGTTTTTCTATTCAAGAACCGATAAGGAAGATTTTCATAATAATATTGAGATAGATTTTCTGGTTCGGAAAAGGAAAAAGATCAGCGTGATCGAGGTAAAATCAGGGGAATATCGGAAACATACTTCCCTGGATCGTTTCGCGCAAAAATACAGTGATAAAGTAGGAGATCAGTATATTGTCTATACAAAAGATTTGAAAAAGGACGGGCCGGTTATCTGCATACCGGTCTATATGGCGTACTACCTATAGATCGGATAGAACAGCTCAGATAGAACCACCTGGTTCAATAGGATTTAAAAGAATACAAAAAATTTCCGGTTGACAGCATCCTCATCTTGTGCTATCATTTAAAACAATTTAATAAGTTAAACCGTTGAGGCGGAGATAACGGCGATGATGCCTTTACAGAGAGCCTGCGCTGCTGAGAGTCAGGTGAGAAACAAGTCGTCAAATGGACCGCTGAGGGTGCAGTCAAATGCGCGCTTGCGCGCAGAGTATTCTGCAACGTGGGGCATACGTCAGTTGCCGGGGATATGAGGGTATCCCGCTAAGAGCATGGCTCACAGCCGTGAATTCAGGGTGGCACCGCGGATAAGATTTTATTCGTCCCTGACAGAATGTATCGTTCTGTCAGGGATTTTTTTACTTTATAGGAAATTCCGAGATTTGGGAAGGATAAAAAGAACAGGTGTTAATCGAACACATGTTAGATAAACACCTGT
>CANQSK010000190.1 GCA_947626475.1 uncultured Lachnospiraceae bacterium | reverse complement strand
TCGGAACCATACGAAACGTATGAGGGATGATCTGAAACGTCGGAACTTTCATAGTACTACGTCGGAAGACGGGAAAGTATCAGAGGGATGCTGAACAAAAATATCTGCTTTGCCAGAGGGCCCTCTGTCAGGTTTGCAGCTGATTTTTTCATAAATATATTTCTCCGATCATAAATTTCTGCATTTGGGGCAAACTACCCGCAGCCCTATTATAGATACTTTTCCGCGTTTTGCAATCCGTCAAAAAAAAATTTAAAAAAATTAGCACTCACCTCTTGACATTGCTAACAATATATGTTATAGTACATCTAGAACAAAGGAAATGAAAAGCCTTTGATGATATAGAAAGAATTCAAACTATAATTAATAGAAAAGGAGCGATGATTTATGTTGTTACCGAGCGTTTTTGGAGAGAGATTATTTGATGATTGGATGGACGGATTCCCCTTCCGCAGCCATATGCCGGAGGTTCAGATTCCCAACCTGATGAAGACCGATATCCGGGAGCTGGAGAACGGTTATGAACTGGACATTGACCTGCCAGGCTTTAAGAAGGAAGATATCAAGGCGGACCTGAAGGAAGGTTATCTGACGATCGAGGCCCACACCAGCCAGAATAACGATGAGAAGGACAAGTCCGGCAAGTATATCCGCAGAGAGCGCTATATCGGTTCCTGCAGCCGGAGCTTCTTCGTAGGTGAGGATGTGACTGAGGAGGATATTAAGGCCCGCTTCGAGGACGGTATCCTGAAGCTGTCTGTTCCCAAGAAGCAGCCGCAGCCCAAAGTGGAAGAGAAGAGATACATCTCAATTGAATAATATCCGTCATGGGATCTCAGGCGGCGGGGATGTTTCCCCGCCGTCCTGCTGTCTGCGGCTCTATGGGGAGAAATGTTTTTCTGTGGTTCATTTCTTTTGGATTTCATACGTTTTTTCTTTAAATGTAAGCATTTACATAGAAAATTTTCCCTTTACTTGAAGGATAAATATGGTATACTAATAACAGACCGGCCCAGGCCTTTTTCTTTTCTGTGCCCTGCTGTGGGGGTGCCTGCCGGAGGCCGGACGGCAAATTCATCACGGTAGAGGATTCTACTGCAACATTTGAGGAGGAAACTATTTATGGCAAACAAATGGGTTTATTTGTTTAGCGAGGGTAATGCCAACATGAGAAATCTGTTGGGCGGCAAGGGAGCCAACCTGGCCGAGATGACAAACCTGGGACTTCCGGTTCCTCAGGGTTTTACCATTACCACCGAAGCGTGTACTCAGTACTATGAGGATGGCCGTAAGATCAATGATGAGATCATGGGTCAGATTATGGAGTACATCGGCAAGATGGAAGAGATCACCGGCAAGAAGTTTGGTGACAAGGAGAATCCGCTGCTGGTATCCGTTCGTTCCGGCGCCAGAGCGTCCATGCCCGGCATGATGGACACGATCCTGAATCTGGGACTGAACGAAGAGGTAGTAGAGGTTCTGGCCAAGAAGTCCGGGAATCCCCGCTGGGCCTGGGACTGCTACAGAAGATTTATCCAGATGTTCTCCGATGTAGTTATGGAAGTCGGAAAGAAATATTTTGAAGAACTGATCGATGAGATGAAGGCCAAGAAGGGCGTGAAGCAGGATGTGGAGCTGACTGCCGAGGACCTGAAGGAGCTGGCGAATCAGTTCAAGGAAGAGTACAAAGAGAAGATCGGCGCGGACTTCCCGACGGATCCCAAGGTACAGCTGATGGAAGCCATCAAGGCTGTTTTCCGTTCCTGGGACAACCCCAGAGCCAACGTATACCGCCGCGACAACGATATCCCCTACTCCTGGGGCACTGCTGTCAACGTGCAGATGATGGCTTTCGGCAACATGGGCGAGACCTCCGGCACAGGCGTTGCGTTTACCCGTGACCCGGCTACCGGCGAGAAGCATCTGATGGGCGAGTTCCTGATGAACGCTCAGGGCGAAGACGTAGTTGCAGGCGTCCGCACACCGCAGCATATCGACCAGCTGAAAGAGGTTATGCCGGAAGTGTACGAGCAGTTCGTAGGAATCTGCCACACTCTGGAGGACCATTACAGAGATATGCAGGATATGGAGTTCACCATTGAGGACAGGCATCTGTATATGCTGCAGACCCGTAACGGCAAGAGAACTGCCAAGGCTGCTCTGAAGATCGCCTGCGATCTGGTAGATGAGGGCATGATCGATGAGAAGAAGGCCGTTCTGATGATCGACCCGAGAAACCTTGACTCCCTGCTGCATCCCCAGTTTGACGCCGCCGCTTTGAAGGCCGCGACGCCTATGGCCAGAGCTCTGGCCGCGTCTCCCGGCGCTGCCGCCGGCAAGATCGTGTTCTCCGCTGAGGACGCCAAGGCATGGGCTGCAAGAGGCGAGAAGGTTGTCCTGGTTCGTCTGGAGACCTCTCCCGAGGATATCGAGGGCATGAAGGCCGCTCAGGGTATCCTGACTGTCCGCGGCGGCATGACCAGCCACGCGGCCGTAGTTGCCCGCGGCATGGGTGTCTGCTGCGTATCCGGCTGCTCCGAGATCGTTATGGATGAAGCCGGCAAGAAGTTTGTTCTGGCCGGCAAAGAGTTCCATGAGGGAGATCCCATTTCCATCGACGGTTCCACCGGCTGCATTTATGACGGCATTATTCCCACTGTGGACGCTACCATCGCCGGTGAGTTCGGCCGCATCATGGGCTGGGCTGACAAGTACAGAAGACTGAAAGTAAGAACCAACGCGGATACGCCTCATGACGCCGCCAAGGCCCGTGAGCTGGGCGCCGAGGGTATCGGTCTCTGCCGTACCGAGCATATGTTCTTTGAGGGCAATCGTATCGACGCGTTCCGTGAGATGATCTGCGCTGAGACCGTGGAAGAGAGAGAGAAGGCTCTGGATGTGATCCTTCCGGAGCAGCAGGGCGACTTCGAGAAGCTGTACGAGGCCATGGAAGGCAATCCTGTTACCATCCGTTTCCTGGATCCGCCGCTGCATGAGTTCGTTCCCACCGAGGAAGAGGATATTGAGAAGCTGGCCAAGGCTCAGGGCAAGACTGTGGAGCAGATCAAGGCTATCTGCGACGGCCTCCATGAGTTCAACCCCATGATGGGTCACCGCGGCTGCCGTCTGGCTGTCACCTTCCCGGAGATCGCCAGGATGCAGACCAAGGCTGTTATCCGCGCCGCCATCAATGTGAAGAAGGCTCATCCCGACTGGAACCTGGTACCGGAGATCATGATCCCGCTGGTAGGCGACATCAAGGAGCTGAAGTATGTGAAGAAGTTCGTGGTTGAGACTGCGGACGCCGAGATTGCCGCGGCAGGCATCGATCTGAAGTATGAAGTAGGAACCATGATCGAGATCCCGAGAGCCGCTCTGACCGCTGACGAGATTGCCAGCGAGGCTGAGTTCTTCTGCTTCGGAACCAACGATCTGACCCAGATGACCTACGGCTTCTCCCGCGACGACGCAGGCAAGTTCCTGAACGCTTACTATGACGCCAAGATCTTCGAGAACGATCCCTTCGCGAAGCTGGATCAGGTCGGCGTAGGCAAACTGATGAAGCTTGCTATCGATCTGGGCAAACCGGTACGTCCGACGCTCCATGTGGGCATCTGCGGCGAGCACGGCGGCGATCCCAGTTCCGTGGAGTTCTGCCACAAGATCGGTCTGGACTATGTATCCTGCAGTCCGTTCCGCGTTCCGATCGCGCGTCTGGCTGCAGCACAGGCTGCGCTGTCCGAGTGACAGTAATAGAAATCCAAGGCGAAAAGTGCAGAAATGCAGTAAAATCAAGCAATTCAGAAGAGGCTGGCCTGTCGGCTGGCCTCTTTTTTAAAAGGCAAAGCTGATTGACGGGAAAGCAGTTTATTGATAGAATAAAAGTGTCCTTTATAGGACAAGAGGCACTGCAAAGCGGCAGGCGGTTGGCTAATATCCCTCGGAAGGGGGTGAAGCTTATGCGGATTAC
>CANQSK010000189.1 GCA_947626475.1 uncultured Lachnospiraceae bacterium | reverse complement strand
CTGATCGCGCCGGAGTTTCCTTATCTGAAGATCGCGGAGGAGTACGAGGCGGCGGGAGCCGACGCCATTTCCGTGCTGACGGAGCCCAAATGGTTTCTGGGGAGTGATGAATACCTGCGGGAGATCGCGGCCGCGGTGAAGATTCCCTGCCTGAGAAAAGATTTCACTGTGGATGAATACATGATCTACGAGGCAAAACTTCTGGGGGCGTCGGCGGTGCTTCTCATCTGTTCCATATTGAGCAGGAAACAGATTGAAGAGTATCTTGGCGTCTGCGAGGCGCTGGGATTGTCGGCCCTGGTGGAGGCTCACGACGAGAATGAGGTGGAGACAGCCCTCCGGGCGGGAGCCCGGATCGTGGGCGTCAACAACCGGAACCTGAAGGATTTTACCGTGGATACGGAAAACAGCCGCAGGCTGCGGCGGATGATACCCCGGTCGGTGATCTTTGTGTCGGAGAGCGGCGTCAGCGGGCCGGAAGATGTGAGACGTCTCCGGGAGATCGGAGCCGACGCGGTTCTGGTGGGCGAGACGCTGATGCGGGCGGCGGATAAGAAAGCCAGGCTGGCGGAACTGCGGGGGTGCCTATGAAAGCCAGGCTGGCAGAACTGTGGGGGTGCCTATGATTAAAATAAAGCTTTGCGGCCTGTCAGGCCCGGCCGATATAGAGGCGGTCAACGAACTGAAGCCGGAGTACGCGGGATTTATCTTTGTGCCGGATCGCCGGCGATATATAGCCCCAGAGCGGGCCGCCGAGCTGAGAGCCCGCCTGGATCCGGAGATTACGGCTGTGGGCGTGTTTATTGATGAAAAGCCGGAGCGGGTAGCGGAATTGCTTCGGGACGGCCTGATCGAT
The DNA here is from genome assembly GCA_947626475.1 of uncultured Lachnospiraceae bacterium. Lineage (GTDB taxonomy): Bacteria > Bacillota > Clostridia > Lachnospirales > Lachnospiraceae > UBA3402. The sequence continues at coordinate 3,169 of CANQSK010000189.1, read as the reverse complement.
ATGGCGCAGCTTCACGGAAAGGAGACCGGCGATTACATAAAAAGGCTGCGCGGCATAACGGACAAACCGATCATCAAGGCTTTTCGGATAGACGGAGAGGACGATATTGAGAAGGCCGAAAAAAGCACGGCGGATTATGTGCTTCTGGATTCCGGCATCGGAGGAACCGGGAAGGTCTTTGACTGGACGCTTCTGCGGCGGATGAACCGGCCCTATTTTCTGGCGGGAGGCCTGAATCCGGACAATGTGAAAGCGGCGGTGGAAGCGCTCCATCCCTACTGTGTGGACGTCAGCTCCGGGATTGAGACGGACGGCGTGAAGGACCGGGAGAAGATGCGTGCCTTTGTCCGGCAGGTTCGGAGCGCAAAATAGATGGAAAGATGAGGAAATCGCAGTATGACAAATGTAAACGGACGTTTTGGCATTCATGGCGGACAGTATATTCCCGAGACGCTGATGAATGCGGTGATTGAGCTGGAGGAGGCTTACAATCACTATAAAAATGACCCGGAATTTAACCGGGAGCTGACCAGGCTGTTCAATGAATACGCCGGCCGGCCTTCCCGTCTCTACTACGCGGAGAAGATGACGAAGGACTTAGGCGGCGCGAAGATCTACCTGAAGCGGGAAGATCTGAACCATACCGGCGCCCACAAGATCAACAATGTGCTGGGCCAGGCGCTTCTGGCGAAGAAGATGGGCAAGACCCGGCTGATCGCGGAGACAGGAGCCGGACAGCACGGCGTGGCCACGGCCACGGCGGCGGCCCTTATGGGTATGGAATGCGTGGTGTTCATGGGTGAGGAGGACACGATACGGCAGGCCCTCAACGTCTACCGCATGCGCCTTCTGGGCGCGGAAGTCATTCCGGTAAAGAGCGGCACAGCCACCCTGAAAGACGCGGTCTCCGAGGCCATGCGCGAGTGGACCAGCCGCATTGACGATACCCACTATTGCCTGGGCTCCGTCATGGGCCCCCATCCCTTCCCGACCATTGTGAGAGACTTTCAGTCGGTCATCTCCAAGGAGATCAAGGAGCAGCTGCAGGAGAAGGAGGGAAGGCTTCCCGACGCGGTCATTGCCTGCGTGGGAGGCGGCTCCAACGCCATCGGAAGCTTCTATCATTTCATCGGCGACGGGGGCGTGCGGCTGATCGGATGCGAGGCGGCGGGCCGGGGCATCGACACCTTCGAGACGGCGGCCACCATCAATACCGGCCGGCTGGGAATCTTCCACGGCATGAAATCCTATTTCTGCCAGGATGAGTACGGCCAGATCGCGCCGGTCTACTCCATCTCCGCCGGTCTGGACTATCCGGGCATCGGGCCGGAGCACGCCTATCTTCACGATACCGGCAGGGCGGAGTATGTGGCCGTTACCGACGACGAGGCGGTGAACGCCTTTGAGTACCTGGCCCGGACAGAGGGAATCATTCCGGCTATTGAGTCGGCCCACGCCGTGGCTCATGCCATGAAGATCGCGCCGGAGATGGATAAAGACCGGATCATCGTCATCACCATATCCGGGCGGGGTGACAAGGACTGCGCGGCCATCGCCCGGTACAGAGGGGAGGATATTCATGAGTAGGATCAGAGAGGCATTTGCCGGCGGAAAAGCGTTTATTCCGTTTATTACCTGCGGAGACCCGGATCTGGATACTACGCTGGCTGCTGTAAAAGCCTGCGCGGAGAACGGGGCGGATTTGATCGAACTGGGGATTCCGTTTTCAGACCCGACGGCGGAGGGGCCAGTGATTCAGGGGGCCAACCTGCGGGCACTGCGGGGCGGCGTCACCACGGACAAGATATTTGAACTGGTGCGTAACCTGCGCCGTGAGGTTACAGTTCCCATGGTGTTTATGACCTACGCCAACGTAGTGTTTTCCTACGGGGCGGAGCGGTTCATAAGCACCTGCCGGGAGATCGGCATGGACGGGCTGATTCTGCCGGATCTGCCCTTTGAGGAAAAGGAAGAGTTCCTGGATGTGTGCCATAAGTACGGGATCGACTTGATCTCCCTGATCGCGCCCACCTCTCAGAACCGGATCGCCATGATCGCAAGGGAAGCGGAAGGATTTATCTATGTGGTGTCCAGTCTGGGAGTCACCGGCACTCGAAGCGAGATCAAGACGGACCTGGCTTCCATCGTGGAGGTCATCCGGGCCAGCACGGACACGCCCTGCGCCATCGGCTTCGGCATCTCCACGCCGGAGCAGGCCAGGAAGATGGCGGGAATCGCCGATGGGGCCATCGTGGGCTCTGCCATTATCAAGATTCTGGAAAAGTACGGGAAGGACGCGCCGCCGTATGTGGGCGAGTATGTGAAGAGCATGAAGGATGCCGTACGGCAGGCAGAAGGATAATCAGAAACAGAAGGATAATTAGAAACAGAGGGATAGTCAGAAACAGAGGGATAATCGGAAACAGAAGGATGATCGGAAATACAGGAAAGGCCCCGGGCCGCGCTCTCCTGCAGAGGCAGGGGGCGGTCTCAGGGCCTTTTTTGACGGAATGGCGGTCTTACAGCGCCGCGATCTCGTCCTGGCACACCATGGTGATGCCGTTGCGCTTCAGGACTTCGATGGCCTTGTCCTTGTCGGTCACCCGAAGGATGGTGTAGGCTTCCTGGTTAGCCAGGAAGGCGTACAGATACTCCAGGTTGACGCCTCCGTCGCCCAGGACCTTCAGGATCTTGTAGAGGCCGCCGGGCTCGTCCGCTATCTTCACGGCCAGAACGGGAGTGATGGAGAAGACGTAGCCGGCTTCTTTCAGCACGTTGGTGGTGGCGTAGACGTCGTCCACGATCATGCGGACGATGCCGAAATCCTGTGCCTCCGCGATGGACAGGGCCCTCATGTCAATGTCGTGCCGGTGCAGAAAATCAGTCAGCTCAGCCAAGGTGCCGGCTTTGTTCTCAAGAAATACGGAAATCTGTTTGATGGTCATAATTTCCCTCCTTTTTCATAGATGTCAGCCCTGATACAGGTTGCGCTTGTCAATGACGCGGACGGCCTTGCCTTCGCTTCTGGTGATGGCCTTGGGGCTGACCAGGCGGACCTTTACAAGGATTCCCAGCATGGCCTTCAGCGCGTCTACCAGCTGTTTTTCACGGGCGGATACGACGCCGGCGTTGTCGGAGAACATTTCCTGGGTCATCTCCACCTGCACCT
>CANQSK010000188.1 GCA_947626475.1 uncultured Lachnospiraceae bacterium | reverse complement strand
TGGAAATGATCCAGCCACGGTCCGTTGTCCTCCATCTTGCCGCCGTACCAGCCGAAGTAGTGGTTGTAGCTCTCCACATCAGTGATATGGTGAAGAGGGCTGTCAATGGGTGTCATGGACACATGGGCGATGGTGGTCAGCCTGGTGGGATCCAGTTTCTTGCAGAGGGCCGCCAGTTCCTTATGGTTCTCCACCAGTTTCTCGGAAATGCCGCCGATGAGGATCTCATTGGACACGCCCCAGAAGCAGATGGACGGATGGTTGTAATTCTGGATGATCAGCTCCTTCATCTGGCTGATACAGTTTAAGTGGGCCGCCGGGTCCTTATTAAACACACTGATAAAGGGAATTTCCGCCCAGATAATGAAGCCCAGCGTATCGCAGGCGTCATAGAAATCCTGGGAATGCTGATAGTGAGCCAGACGGATGGTGTTGGCGCCCAGCTCCTTGATCATGCAGGCGTCATTGTAATGATCCTCCGCGGTCAGGGCGTTGCCCTTATACAGCATGTCCTGATGGCGGCTCACGCCTCGAAGCGGAGTCTCCACGCCATTTAAGATGAAGCCTTTCTGGGGATCGCAGGAGAAGCTGCGCACACCCACCAGCGCGGACACTTCGTCGTAGGCCTCATTGCGCCGCTGCAGCGTCGCCGTCACCTCGTAGAGGTAAGGATTGTCGATACCCCACAGGGTCACCTCCGGCACGCAGATCGTGACCGCCGCGTCGTCCGCCGGACGTGCCGCCGACGCCACTTCATTGCCGTCCTCGTCATAAATGGAATACAAAACTGTAAAATTCTCATCCGGGTTCGTCACCCAGGACTTGATCTCGAAGGTCGCTCCGTCACCGCAGGGCTTCGGCGTCACCTGAAGACCGGGACCTCCGTAGTAGTCCAGATCAAAATGAGTATCCGGCACACTGATCAGGTTCACCCCGCGATACAGTCCGCCATAGAATGTGAAATCCGCCGACTGAGGATAGACGCTGTCCTTGTACTCGTTGCTGCAGGCCACAACCAGCAGGTTTTCGCCTTCCTCCTTACACAGATCGGTGATATCGGCCCGGAAAGCGGAATAGCCGCCCTCATGATAGGTGACCTCGGTTCCGTTGACGTATACCGTGGCCTGCTGCCCTGCCGCCAGGATCTCCACATAGACCCTGCCTCCGGCCAGAGGCTGTCTGGGGGTGACAAACTGCTTCGCGTACCAGTAAGTACCCCGGTCATAGCCGCCGTTACCGTCGTGTCCGTCAATGGCGTTCCACGTATGGGGCAGATCTATCTTCTGCCAGTCCTGGGGAAAGCTCTCCGGCAGTCCCGCATTTTTCTGTATAAAACGCCAGTCCTCGTTGATGTTAATGACATTTCGCATATATAATCCTCCTCCTTTTAAATTTTCGCGTCAAACAGCCCGCAGAAGCTGTCAATAGGATCCTTCCCCCGAAACGCCTCCGGTCCCTCCGTCAGAGCGTCCGCCAGCGCGTCAAACGTAGAATCTTTTGAATCATAGGTATTAATATAAGTACGTACCTGAGGGATATCTGCCAGCATGGTGGGCTGTCCGCATCCGATGGCCACCACCGGCAGCTCAAACACGTACCACGGGATCTCACCGCCTCCCTTGCTCATGCCAAAGCTGGGCCTGCCCCCCGACACGTCGCAGAGAGTGATCACCAAGTCCATATCCTTCACGAAATCGGCAATAGCGTTCTTGCCGGCAAAATACAGATTCAGACTGGGCTTCTCCCCCGCCGCGATCTGCTTCTTGATCCGATCCAAGGGACTCTCGTAGATAAACGCTTCAAAGCCCCTGCTGCACAGCCGCTCCTTAAGGCGCTCCGCAGCGTTCGTTCCGCCGCCCATACCCATGATTTTCATCAGTTCTCCCATAGCGCCGCCGTCCCCCTTCACATGGACGATCATAATCCTTTTATAGCGTTCGGGAGTGATGGGAAGAACCTCCTTATCTTTATATTTTACCAGAGTAATGCAGTCGTGGCTAATCTTTTTTTGCATTTCCTTATATTCTTCTCTTCCCAGAACCGCGTCCGCAGTCTCCGGCTGAGGCACCAGATCTTCTTTCGCCTTCTTATGAAGCCCCATCTTCGCCTTCAGGCCCAGGATACGGGTCAGCGCCTCTGTCATCCTCTCTTCACTGATCACGCCGCTCTGATATGCCTTCAGCATGGTGGAGAAATCCTCCTCCGGGTCATTGAAGAACAGGAACATGTCGCATCCGGCGTTGATGGCCGCAGGCAGCATCTCGCGGCGCTTCATACGGTCCGTCATGCCTACCATATGAGAAGCGTCCGTTACCACCATACCGTTGAACCCCAGCCTGTCCCTGAGAAGAGTAGTCATGATTTCCGGACTCAAAGTGGCCGGCATCATTTCGTCGTCCGTAAGCGAAGGGTTGATGGCCCTGGCATACTCCGGCAGCAGAATATGGCCGCCCATAATGGCGTCCAGGCCATTGTCGATCAGGGTCTTATACACAAGACCGTAAGTCTCATCCCACTGCTCAGGCGTAAAATAGTTTACGTTGTTAGACATATGGGCATCCCGGAAATCCTGGCCGTTGCCCGGAAAATGCTTGGCCGCGCAGGCAAAGCCGGGAATCGTATGGGCTCCCTTCAGATACTCCGCGCTCATCTCGGCCACCCGCTTCGCGTCGCTGCCGAAAGCCCGCATGATCACCTCGGTGTTCTGCCAGTTGTAGAGAATGTCGCACACCGGCGCGAAGGCCATGTTGCAGCCGATGGCGGCCGCTTCCTCGTTGGCCATCTTCCCCAGGGCGAAAGCGTACTCCGGCTTCCCGGTAGCCGCGATCTTCACGCCGGAGCCGATGGCAGTTCCGTCCGCGCATGCGCCGTCGCCGCCGGCCTCCGTGTTGCAGGCAATGAAGATCGGGATCTTCGCGTACTTCTGCAGGATCCGGTTCTGCTGCTGTATGGCCTTGCCGGGGGCCGGATTGTACCGGCAGCCGCCCAGATGATACTTCTCCATCAGCTCCTTCAGATGGGCTTCCTCAAAGGAAGATGTAAGCTGAAAGAACAGTTGTCCCACTTTCTCTTCATCGCTCATGCCGGCAATGGTTTCTTCTACCCACCGGCAGTCATCATCCGACAGATAATATGGATTCGCTTTCAGATTGACCACAGATACCCCTCCTGTTCTGATCATTTATTCATACAATATTTCTTTTTGCGTTCCCCTTACGCCTTCGCCGCGCCGCCAAAGCCGGCCATCACGGCGAAAGCGTTGATCCGGCAGGCGTCAGCGCCTGGTATCCCAGCGGCCACAGAACACTGTCTCGCCGGCCTTGCCCAGAAATTCGCTCTTTCCGCAGACCTTTTCAATGGCGGCCCGGATATGGGTCCGGGTGGGACCGTAAGCGTTAATGAATGTGTGCAGCTGGGGCACGTCGATCAAGTGATTCGTGTAATTTAAACTGATGCCGATAGTAGGCAGCTCCTCATTGTACCAGGGCAGTTCCCGGCTGTGGTTGCAGCTCCAGCGGAGGCGGACGTCGTTCTCCTGGGCATAGCCCTTCACATTGATCACCAGGAATACGATATCGTGGTTGTCCAGGAAGTCCTTGCGGCTGTCATGGCTCATCATATGAACCATGTTCATGGGAGACACGCCGTTTTCCACTTCCAGGTCATGGAAGTTGGGACAGACATCCACGGTAAATCCGGCCCGCTCCAGCTCCTTGATGACCACAGCCTTCACCGGGTCTCCTTTATAGCCCTTGGTGGTAGGCGTAGACTGAACGTAGACCAGATAAGCCCTCTTCTTCTGCTCCGGATTCACCGGTATCAAACCGCGGGTATCCTTTACCAGGGTCACGCAGGTATCGGCGGCCTGCCGCGCGTACTCCTGATGCTCCCGGCAGCCGATCACGGCCAGACCGGACTTGTCCGGAATGCGGACGTTCTCCTCATAGAGATGGAGATGGGCCTTCATGCCCAGAATCCGGTGGAGGGCGTCAGACAGACGCTCCTCAGTAATGATTCCCTTTTCATATCCGGCCTTCATAAAGCCCAGATCCTCTTCCACATCATTGGCGAACAGATACATATCGCAGCCGGCGGCAAT
>CANQSK010000187.1 GCA_947626475.1 uncultured Lachnospiraceae bacterium | reverse complement strand
AAAAAGGAGAGTGCATTCATTATGAGAAAGCAGACAAAGATTGCTGCGATGGTATCCGCAGCGGCTCTGCTCACCATTGGTGCAGCTATGACCTCCTTCGCAGCCGGTTGGACTATGGATGGCGAGGATTGGGTCTATACTGACAAGTATGGCGACAGAGTGACCAATGAGTGGAAAAAGTCCGGCAACAACTGGTACTATCTGGGCGATGACGGCCTGATGGTGACCAGCATGCTGCTCACGGACACCGGGAGCGATGACAACATCTATTATGTGAACAGCGGCGGCGCCAAGGTTACCAACCGCTGGGTTGCCGTGAACAATGAGGACGGTTTTATCCTTCCCGGCGGAGAGGAGCCCTCTACTGTATATTATTATTTCGACGGTGCAGGCAGGGCCTGCAAAGCAGGCGGCGGCAACGCTTTTGCGGCAAGGAAAGTGAAAAAGAACAACGATACCACAGAGCAGGCATATTTCCTGTTTGATGATCAGGGGCATATGATGAGCGGCTGGGTACACAATAATCCCAAAGATGTCGAAGCCGGACAGGAGGATCTCTACTATCTGGGCGGCGAGGATGAAGGCTGGGCAAGAACCGGCTGGAATTACCTGGAAGACGAAGAAAATGTAGAGTTGGATCCGTATGAGAGCAGCCACTGGTACTGGTTCAATGATCTGGGCAAGAGCCAGACAGAGGATTCCACCAGATACATTGACGGCCAGTACTATCACTTCGGTAAAGGCCGTTATATGGATAGCGGGTGGTTTGGCAATTACGCAAGCGCGCCTGTGGGTTCTCCCGGCGCGGCCAGGACCGGTATGACCCGCGGCAGCGGCCGTCTGGCAACCGGCTGGGTGAAGCATGCAGAAGATAATTCCGATAACGCGTACTGGTACTATCTTGTGAATGTACGCGGCTCAAACGGAAGGATCAAAGCGACGGTTCCCTTTAACCGGAACGGCGAAGGCAAAGCAAAGGATGATCCCTATACGTACGCAGCAAGATCCATCAACAACAAGATCTATCTGTTCAACTACTGGGGTCAGATGCAGACTGGGCTTACTACTGAGATGCCTGGTTTTGAAGGAGCTTATGTATATAACTCCAGCGGCAATGTGATGCAGGATCCGAATGTATCCGGCGCTGACAGCAAGTACGAATTAGCAGCCGCTCCGGAGGCCTATTTCTTCAATAATGCAGCAGGCTCCACTGAGGGTCAGATGGCGAAGAACAGCCGGGTGACTATCAATTTCGCCGACGAAAGCTATTATTACTACTTCAGGGCCAATGGCAAGGCGTACAGAAACGAGATCGTAAACGGCGTTCTGTATGGCGGCGACGGCAAGCGTATCCAGTCTGACGCCGGCTGGATGGCTGTAACACTTGAGGATCCGGTTACTTACACTGTCAATAAAGTCAGGTACACAGTCAGCGGTACTGTTGCTGTTAACGGCAGCGGCCGCGTAAGGACCACGGACGGCTCCAGCGTAAGGATTGACGGAGAGAACTTCACCGTCCACTTCAAACTTGAACCGAGCGGGGACGGCGAGACGGGAACCGTAAGCGCTTCTGTTGGCTGATAAGCGCAAACTACGTAAATGTAGTTTAGAGGTTAGTTTAAAGGCCTTAGAGAATGTTCTCCAAGGCCTTTCTAGTTAAAAAGGAGCCCCGGGGCTATGCCCCGGGACTCCTGAAACGTTAAGTTAGATTTGATTGATCAATCAACATCGGCCACAATTATTCCGGCTTTCTTGTTAACTTTGTCATATGCTTTCGTAAGGGTCCATGTAACAGTATAGGTCGCTCCATCGATCCTAACAGTGGAAGTAGTAGAATCACCTACTTTGCTAGGAATTGTAAGTGTCTTTACATGACCGGATGCATTAATAGCAACCTCGCCAGAGAGATTATATGTCTCTGTGCTGCTCTTATAGTATGTAACACCACTACCTGGAAGCATATAGGACATCCAACCAGCGTCAGACTGTACTCGCTTACCATCATAAGCATACAGGATTCCATTCACGACAGCATCCGTGTAAGCAGAACCATCTTTCTGGAAGTGATAGTAGTAGGTATCACCATCAATGTTGACCGTCACACGAGTATTCTTAGCCATCTGGCCTGCGTTTCCACCGCTATTGGTGAAGTAGTAGTATTTCGAGGGATTCAGCCAAAAATCAACGGTAGCATTATTCGGATCCTGCATTACCTTACTGTTAGAGTTATAAACATAAGCTCCATAACCACCCTGCCAATCATCAAGGTCGGCGGTAAGTCCAGTTATCATCTGTCCCTTATCGTTAAACAGGTAGATCTTATTGTTGATGGAACGAGCTGCATATTTACATGGGTCATTTTCAAACTCACCATCCTGGCGTTTGCCATCGCCATTATCGTCTGACCAAACAACTCCTTTTCCTGCGCCATTACGATTGAACGGAACAGTCGCGACCACTCTGTTGTCACTGCCTCTCTCGTTGATCAGATAGTACCAGTAAACGTCATCCTCTTCATCCTCGGTCCTCTGTACCCAACCGGTCTCCATACGACCATCACTCTTGGTACGGCCTACATTAGCCATACTAGCAGATTCTATTGGCTGGCTGGCGAAATCGAACCATCCGCTGTCCATCTGGCGGTCACTGTTAAAGTGGAAATACTTGCCGTCAATGTAACGGCTAGATTCCGGCTCCGCGCACTTACCGGTATCTGTGAACCAATACCAATGAGAATCTTCATAGGGATCCTCGATCGCGTCATCCGGATCCTCAAGATACTGCCATCCTGTACGGGCTACACCGGCATCATCGCCTTCTTCATCATCACCAAGGTAATAACGATATACTCCATCAGCAACATTGGCTTTGTCGGTAGGAACATCTACCCAACCGGTCATCATGTGGCCTTCTGTGTCAAAGATGAAGTATGCCTTCTCGGTGGTGTTGTTGTTCTTCTTCAGCTGTTTCACCTTATACTGATCAGTAGTAGCTCTGATCGCTTTGCCTTCATTATCCATGTAGTAGTACACGGTAGAAGGTTCGCTGTCGTTCACGGTAAAACCGTCGTCATTGGGCATCTCGATCCAGTAGTTGGTAACCTTGACACCGCCGCTGTTCACATAATAGGTGTCATTGCCGCTACTGCCGGAATCCCTGATCAGGGTGCTGGTCACCATCAGGCCGTCATCGCCCAGATAGTACCAGTTGTTGCCGGACTTCTTCCACTCATTTGTCACTCTGTCGCCATACTTGTCAGTATAGACCCAGTCCTCGCCGTCCATGGTCCAACCTGCGGCGAAGGAGGTCATAGCTGCACCGATGGTGAGCAGAGCCGCTGCGGATACCATCGCAGCGATCTTTGTCTGCTTTCTCATAATGAATGCACTCTCCTTTTTCCTTTTTTCAGGCCTTCCTTACAGAGGCCCGTGTCTGCATTACGAGTTCCATTATACTTCCTATAATGGAAATTATAGAAGACAGGGAAAATGCAGGAAAAACAAGGGTTTTTCGGTGATTTTGGGTGTGATAAAAGGTTCCGTTTTGAGGGGGAATTGATAGAGATATGGACCTGAGACAGTAGTATCTTATCAAGAATTTAAAGCTACTATGTCCTCTGATGAAAGACAGGGGGAACAAGTGCCCTTAATCTTTTGTTGCGTTCAGAAGAATTCTATGTTAAGATTTCTTTGGGTACTACCAGGATGGTAGGCGGTTAGCCCTCTCCGGAGGGATTGTGACCCTCCGTGTACATAGAACTCCGCAAGGGGTTCCGGGAAAGGAGGGCTGACGCTATGATAACGATTGAAGGACTGATCGCGGTTCTCAGCTTTGGGCTGACCTGCTTCAGTGTTGGATATTCCGTCGGACGCAAAGATAATGACAAGCCACAAAAATAGCCGCCCCAGCCTCGAAAACTGAGCGGCTATTTTAGTTCAAAAAATGGGGCTAACCGTCTATCGGTAGTGCCTGAGGGACATCTGTTACCAGCAGGTGTCTCTCTTTTTATTAATATACCATACTAAAGGCAGATATGCAAGGACTTTCATTTATGATGATTGATAGAAATAAGGACTTGAGACGATATTATTTTATCAAGGATTTAAGGCGGTTATATCCTCTGATGAAAGACAGGGGGAACAAGTGCCCTTAATCTTTTGTTGCGTTCAGAAGAGTTCTATGTTAAGATTTCTTTGGGTACTA
>CANQSK010000186.1 GCA_947626475.1 uncultured Lachnospiraceae bacterium | reverse complement strand
GGTTTAACGTTGAGCACGTTTCCGTTTCTCTGTTGAGAAACTCCAACGCACTCAACAGGGTCTATCCGACCCATAACTGAAATAGGGTCCGGTCCTGACGACCGGACCCTATTGGTCACTCAAATATATTGTGTTCGCACGAAATCGCGCTGCGCTTTCAGCTTGCGCTCATTAAGTGATATGAGTATGTCATCCCAACTCAGCGAAGTACTTAATGGTACGAACCATCTGGCTGGTGTAGGAGTTCTCGTTGTCATACCATGAAACAACCTGAACCTCATACAGATCGTCAGCGATCTTGGCAACCATGGTCTGAGTAGCGTCAAACAGAGAACCGTAGGTCATGCCGATAACATCGGAGGAAACGATGGGATCCTCGTTGTAGCCGTAGGAAGCGGAGGAAGCAGCCTTCATAGCCGCGTTGATGCCCTCAACGGTTACATCCGTGCCCTTGACAACAGCGGTCAGAATGGTGGTGGAACCAGTCGGAACCGGAACACGCTGTGCGGAGCCGATCAGCTTGCCGTTCAGCTCGGGGATAACCAGGCCGATCGCCTTGGCTGCGCCGGTGGAGTTGGGAACGATGTTGGCCGCGCCGGCTCTTGCTCTGCGCAGGTCGCCCTTTCTGTGGGGGCCGTCCAGGATCATCTGGTCGCCGGTGTAAGCGTGAATGGTGCTCATGATGCCGGACTGGATCGGAGCATAGTCATTCAGAGCCTTCGCCATGGGAGCCAGGCAGTTGGTGGTGCAGGAAGCAGCGGAAATGATGGTGTCATCCTTGGTCAGGGTGTTCTCGTTTACGCTGAATACGATGGTGGGAAGATCATTGCCTGCGGGAGCAGAGATAACGACCTTCTTGGCGCCTGCGTCGATATGAGCCTGAGCTTTGGCCTTCTTGGTGTAGAAGCCCGTGCACTCCAGAACTACGTCTACGCCCAGCTCGCCCCAGGGCAGCTTGGAAGCGTCCGCTTCTTTGTAAATCGTGATCTTCTGGCCGTCAACAACGATGTTGTCCTCGCCGGCTTCTACGGTGTGCTTGCCCTCTCCAATGTGGCCGGCATATCCGCCCTGAGCGGTATCATACTTTAACAGATGAGCCAGCATCTTGGGATCGGTCAGATCGTTGATCGCCACGATCTCATAACCCTCTGCTCCGAACATCTGACGGAAAGCCAGACGTCCGATACGTCCAAAACCGTTAATTGCAACTTTTACTGCCATGTCTTTGTCCTCCTAAAAAGATAAGATAATATGGGATTGTGAAAATATAATCAACCTACGTTCTATTCTACAAAATTTTGCCGGAAATAGCAAGCCCTTTTTATAAAATCCTCAGGCCGCGCCGGACCCCTGCCAAACGGCCTGCGGCGGGGCTTTCCCCTACATCTCGTTCTTCACATAACCGGCCAGATTGTAGGCGTGGTCGGAGATTCTTTCCAGGTTGGTCAGAATGTCCAGAAATACAATACCGGAAGAAGGCACGCACTCGCCTCTCGACAGACGTTCAATATGCTTTTCACGAAGCTCTTCCTCCAGATTGTCCACTTCATCCTCGTACTGGCTGACCTTGCGGACCGCGTCCATATTGCCGGTCCGCCTGGCCTCGATGGCGTACTCAAAGGACTTGAACACCGGCTCGCTGATTTCCTGCAGATCCTCGTCCCCTGTCTCGGAAAAATCCAGATTATGCTCCGTCATATATTTGGCCAGATCCGCCAGATTCTCCGCATGGTCGCCTACGCGCTCGATATCGCTGACGCTGTAGAACAGATTGTTGACTACCAGCTTCTGATGCTCCGTCAGAGACAGATTCTCAATCTTTATCATATATTCTGTCAGCATCTGCGCCATTTTATCAAGGGTTTTTTCAACCTGGTACACTTCCTCTATCTCGTCCAGGTTGCCGGTCAGGATCGCGTCGATGCTGTGCCTTACATTCTTCATGGTGATCTGGCCCATATGCTGGATCTCCAGGGACGCCGTCTCAATGGCGAAGGCCGGCGAGCGGAAGATACGCTCGTCCAGATGGCGCAGGGTAAGCGCCTCCTCGTCATCCTCCTCCGGCTTCTCCGTCTCCCCGCTCTTCTCCTTTACCACCAGACCGGACAGTTCCACGATCTGGTCGGCGAAGGGATACTGCACGATCGTTTTGACGATGTTGTAGCACGTGTGGAAAATGGCGATCTGCACAGCCGCGATCTTCCCCGACGCCGCAGCCGGATTAATGGTAAAGAAGACAAATGCCGCCGCCACGCACAGCGCGGCGCCGATAAGGTTGAAGATCAGGTTGATCATGGCCGCCCGCTTGGCGTCCCGGGAACCGCCTATACTGGAAATCATGGCGGTGGAACAGGCACCGATATTCTCACCCAGGGCGATATAGACCGCGGCGCTGGTGGTTACCACGCCGCTCATGGCCAGGGTCTGCAGGATACCGACGGAAGCCGACGAGCTCTGAAGGATAAGCGTCACCACGATTCCGGTCAGGATTCCCAAAAACGGATTGCCGCCCAGAAGAGTAAACGCCTTTCCGAAAACAGGCGCGTCCGTGTAGCCGGAGATGGATGAGGACATCATGTCAAGGCCCATAAACAGCAGTCCCAGACCCACCAGGATCTGCCCGGCAATATGGTCGTGCTGTTTCTTCAGAAACAGGATCAGGACGGCGCCGATGCCGATCATAAGGGGCGCGTAAAAAATAGGCTTCAGAACCGCCATGGCGTTTCCCAGCTGGCTTAAGGATACGACCCAGCCGGTGATGGTGGTGCCGATATTGGCCCCCATGATAATGCCCACGGCCTGACTGAGATTCATGACTCCCGCGCCTACAAATCCGACCACCATGACCGTGGTGGCGCCGCTGCTCTGGATGATCACGGTGATCACCGTTCCCAGTATCACGCTCACAAGCCTGTTGTTGGTCAGCATCCCCAGCAGCTGGTTCATCCTGCCTCCTGCGGTCTGCTGCATGCCGTCGGACATCTGGTGCATGCCGAACAGGAACATTCCCAGTCCGCCAATCACGCCGAATATATTTGAAACATCATTGATTGACATCCTAACCTCCCAAAGTTTTTCTCCATTTTCTCCTAACTCTGGTTTTCTCATTTGAAAACGCATATAAAAATATCATATCATAGAGTTATATGGCTTGCCAAGTCTTTTTAAAAACCGGCTACAGTTTTGTTAATTCCGTAACGATCAAGAAATATCCGTTCTTTCCGCGGATTCTCTGTACATATTCATAAAATCTGTGTTATACTGACAAAACCGGCAGACGAAAACGACGAATCTCCGCCCGCGCCGGATTTTTGAGAGAAGGGGAATCTCCATGCTCTGTGATTTTCATTTCCATACCAGCTTTTCAGGGGACAGCGACACGCCGCCTGTCTGGCAGATAGAGCAGGCTGTCGCTCTGGGAATGGAGCGCGTCTGCGTCACCGACCACCACGACTACGATGTAAACTCCGATATCGATTTTAACCTGGATTTTCCGGCTTACTTTCAGACTATGGCCGAACTGCGTGAGCGCTTCCGCGGGCAGATCCGCCTTGAGATCGGCGTGGAGCTCGGCCTGCAGAGACACCTTGCCGGTTATCTGGAACAGCTGGCGCAGGCTTACGATTTTGATTTTATCATTGGCTCCCGTCATTTCATTGACGGAATGGATCCTTATTATCCTTCCTTTTATGAAGGCCGCACCCTGCGGGAAACTCTTAACCGCTTTTTCCGGGTCTCCCTGGATACGGTCCGGGCTCTGGACTGCTTCGATTCCTATGGGCATCTGGATTATGTCGTCCGGTACTGCGCCGGAATGGAGGAAGAGTACCGCGCTTCCGACTACACCGAGTATATCGAACCGCTCCTTAAAACCCTGATCGAAAAGGGCAAGGCGCTGGAATGCAACTCCGGCGGATTCCGCTACAGCCTTGGACACCCCAATCCCTGCGAGGATATTCTCCGGCTCTACCGCCGGATGGGCGGCGAACTGCTGACCGTGGGCTCCGACGCCCACTCCCCTGAGTACCTGGGCTGTGAATTCAACCGGACGGCAGAGCTGCTGAAGGAATGCGGATTCCGCTACTACACCGTGTACCATCGCAGGAAGCCGGAGTTCCTTCCCCTGTAATGTCAGTGAAGTGAAAAGTTTATTTCCACTTTGAAAAGCACCAGAAAAAAAGTGGCATTTACTATTACAAAAAGTAGTGGA
>CANQSK010000185.1 GCA_947626475.1 uncultured Lachnospiraceae bacterium | reverse complement strand
CTGGAATTTCTGGCGAAGAAGGAGAACCTGGATCTGCCCCAGATCATGCAGATACTGAACAGGGAATCGGGAGTTCTGGGTATCTCCAAGAATCTGTCCAGCGATTTCAGGGAGCTGAAGGACGCGGAGATCAAATATAATGACAAGGCGGCCATGGCCCGTGAGATCTTTGCTTACAGGGTCGCCAAATATGTGGGCAGCTACGCGGCGGCCATGAACGGCGTGGACAACATCGTGTTCACAGCCGGCGTCGGAGAGAATGATTCGGATATCAGGGAGGAAATCTGCAGTTACCTGGAGTTTCTGGGAATCCGCATTGATGACGTGAAGAACAGGGAGCAGGCGGAGGCGGTGAAGATCTCCGACGGCCTGTCCAAGGTTAATGTGCTGGTGATCCGTACCAATGAGGAGCTGGAGATCGCCCGTCAGGCGGCGGAGATTGCCCGCCGGGTAAAGGAAGAACAGGGGGAACAGGCGTCATGACGATTATGAAGAGAGACCGGACAGAGCAGGCTTACTATCCGGAGAAGATTAAGAACGCCATAGCCAAGGCGTTTGCCAGCGTGGACGTGCCGGTGACGGACGAAGAATTGGACAGAATCCTGGGGCGTGTCGAGGGAAAATTCCCGGAAGGCTGGCAGGAACGGCAGATGCTTTCTGTGGAGGATATCCAGGACCTGGTGGAACTGACCCTGATGGAGGAGAATTATTATAAGGTTCTGAGAAGCTACATTCTCTATCGTGAGTCCCGTTCCAGAAAGCGCCGCACCCGCAAGGACCTGATGCGGTTCTTCCGGCCGGGCGAGAAGGCCGATGAGCTGGAGCGGGTGCTGACCCGGGTTCAGAAGGATTTTGACGCGGAGGAGTACAATCTGGAATATCTGGCCAGCAAGTTTCAGGCGCTGTCCAAGCCCGACATGACGGAGAGGGAGAAGCTGTCCGTACTGACCAAGTCTGCGGTGGAGCTGACCACTCAGGAGGCCCCCAGGTGGGAGATGATCGCCGCGCGGCTTCTGCTTCTGGGCTTTGAGACCAGGCTGAAGGAATCCATGGGCGCCATCTATATCCGGACCTTCTACGAGAAGCTGAAATATATGACGGATCAGGAGCTTTACGGCCCCTATATCCTGCAGAATTATACAAAAGAAGAGATTACGCTGTTTGAGACCTGGATTGACAAAGAGCGGAATCATCTGATGACCTACTCCGGCCTGGAGCTTCTGCTGAACCGGTATGTCATCCGAACCAGGAAGGGGGTGCCGATCGAGACGCCCCAGGAGATGTTCATGGGCATTGCCATGCACCTGGCCATGAAGGAGAAGAACGGCCGTTCCCAGTGGGTGAAGCGGTTCTACGATATGCTGAGCAGGCTGCAGGTGACTATGGCGACGCCGACGCTGTCCAACGCCAGAAAGCCCTATCATCAGCTGTCCTCCTGCTTTATCGACACGGTGCCGGACAGCCTGAACGGCATTTACCGCAGCATTGACAATTTTGCCAAGGTCAGCAAGTTCGGCGGAGGCATGGGACTGTATTTCGGAAAGGTCCGCGCCAACGGAAGCGCCATCCGCGGCTTTGAGGGAGCGGCAGGCGGCGTCATCCGCTGGATCCGTCTGGCCAATGACACGGCTGTGGCTGTGGATCAACTGGGTATGCGCCAGGGTGCCGTGGCCGTGTATCTGGACGTATGGCACCGTGACCTGCCGGAATTTCTCAATCTGCGCACCAACAACGGCGATGACCGGATGAAGGCCCACGACGTGTTCCCGGCCGTATGCTATCCGGATTATTTCTGGCAGCAGGCCAGGGATAACCGGGGAGGCGACTGGTACCTGATGTGTCCTCATGAGATTCTGACCATCAAGGGCTACGCCCTGGAGGATTACTACGGGGATGAGTGGACGGAGCGGTATCTGGACTGTGTCAATGACATGCGGATCACCAAGCGGGTGATTCCCATCAAGGAGATCATCCGGCTGATCTTAAAGAGCGCCGTGGAGACTGGAACGCCCTTTACGTTTAACCGGGACCATGTTAATCGGATGAATCCCAACGGCCACAGGGGCATCATCTACTGCAGCAATCTGTGTACGGAGATCGCCCAGAATATGAAGGCCATTGAATCTGTGGAGCAGCGGATTGAGACGGTGGACGGTGAGACGGTTGTAGTCACTGTGACCAGGCCCGGCGAGTTTGTCGTCTGCAACCTGGCTAGCCTGTCGCTGGGGAACATTGATGTGGAGAACCGGGATGAGATCACCCAGGTGACCCGCAGCGCGGTCCGGGCCCTGGACAATGTGATCGACCTGAATTTCTTCCCGGTGCCCTACGCCAAGCTGAACAATGAGAAATACCGCCCCATCGGCCTGGGCGTCAGCGGCTACCATCATATGCTGGCCAAGCACCATATTAAGTGGGAGAGCGAGGAACATCTGGAATTTGCGGAGAAGGTGTTCGCGGACATTCACTACGCGGCCATTGAAGCCAGCTGCGACTACGCCGCGGAGAAAGGCAGATACCTGTATTTTGAGGGCAGCGACTGGCAGACGGGGGCTTATTTTGACAAGCGGAATCTGAATGATGAGAGATGGAACGCCCTGCGGGCCAAGGTTGCGGCCAACGGTCTGAGGAACGGATACCTGCTGGCAGTGGCACCCACCAGCAGTACCAGCATTATCGCGGGTACCACGGCGGGACTGGATCCGATCATGAACCGGTATTTCCTGGAAGAGAAGAAGAACGGGCTTATGCCGAGAGTGGCGCCGGAGCTGTCCATGGATACGTTCTGGTATTACAAAAATGCCCACCTGATCGATCAGACCTGGTCTGTCCGCGCCTGCGGCGTCCGCCAGAGGCATGTGGACCAGGCCCAGAGCATGAATCTGTATATTACCAACGAGTATACCTTAAGTCAGGTTCTGAATCTGTATATCCTGGCGTGGGAGCAGGGAGTTAAGACGATCTATTATATCCGCTCCAAGAGCCTGGAGGTAGAGGAGTGCGAGGCGTGCTCGTCATAAATCGAATCTGCGCAGGGACAATTTATAGTTTAGGAGGAAATCACCATGGAAGAAATGCTGAAGAAACCGCTGTTTAATCCGGAGGGAGATACGGATGTGAGAGAACGCCGGATGGTAGGCGGCAATACAACGAATCTGAATGATTTCAATAACATGAAATATACCTGGGTCAGCGACTGGTACCGTCAGGCCATGAACAACTTCTGGATCCCGGAAGAGATCAATATGAGTGTGGATATCAAGGATTACCGGCGGCTGCCGAAGCCGGAGCGGAGAGCCTATGACAAGGTGCTTTCCTTCCTCATTTTCCTGGACAGCATTCAGACGGCCAACCTGCCCAATATCGGCGAGTATATTACCGCCAATGAAGTGAACCTGTGCCTGGCGATCCAGACGTTCCAGGAGGCGATCCACAGCCAGAGCTACAGCTATATGCTGGATACGATCTGTGAGCCCCAGGAGAGGAACGACGTGCTCTATCAGTGGAAGGACGACGAGCATCTGCTGGCCAGAAACCGGTTTATCGGCGATCTGTACAATGATTTCCAGAAGGATAAGGAGCTGGACGTGTTCATCAGAACCCTGGTGGCCAACTATATTCTGGAGGGCGTGTATTTCTACAGCGGGTTCATGTTCTTCTACAACCTGGGCCGCAACAACCTGATGCCGGGCTCCGTCCAGGAGATCCGCTACATCAACCGGGATGAGAATACCCATCTGTGGCTGTTCCGCAATATTCTTCTGGAGCTGCAGAAGGAGGAGCCCCAGCTGTTCACCGAGGAGAAGAAGGCGGTGTACCGGGGAATGATCAAAGAGGGCTGCGAGCAGGAGATTCGCTGGGGCCACTATGTGATCGGAGACGACGTTCAGGGACTGAACAAGGAGATGATCACTGATTATATTCAGTATCTGGGCAATCTCCGGTGCACCAATGTGGGCCTGGACCCCATTTATGAGGGTCATGAGCAGGAGCCGGACAGCATGAGATGGGTGTCCCAGTATTCCAACGCGAATATGATCAAGACGGATTTCTTCGAGGCCCGCAGTACGGCTTACGCCAAGAGCAGCGCCCTGGAGGATGATCTGTAAAAAAGAGGGGCTGAATCACAGCCCCTTTTAAAATGGAAAATCGCTTACAGAATGTCCTGCCGCAGGATATGGCGGATCCGCGTATCATCCAGCCCCCGTATCACTTCCACAGCCATGCTGACGG
>CANQSK010000184.1 GCA_947626475.1 uncultured Lachnospiraceae bacterium | reverse complement strand
GTCACATTGGCGGTGAATACCACCCGTGCCGGGTCCGAGACACCGAACAGAGCGGCCAGCTTTTCCCTGGTCTCATAGATCATGCGGGAAGCGGCGAGGGTGGGGGCATGGGCGCCCCGGCCGGCGTTCCCTATGGTGTGGAGCGCCCGGCAGACGGCCTGCTCCACCTGGGGAGGGCGATGAAATGCCGTAGCGGCGCTGTCCAGATAGATCATGGCCGGATCACCAGATCGGCCTGAGTCAGTTTTTCCGCGATGGCGTACATATTGGTGACGGTTCCCACCTGAAGCTTCTCTGTGAGACCGTAAAAATTCAGGCAGGTGCCGCAGGTCATGATTTCTACCCCCTGGGCCTCCAGCGCCTTTAAATCCTCCAGAGTGGAGGCCCCTTCACAGGTGAGGCGGGCGCCTCCGTTGTAAAACAGGATCGTGGAGGGAAGGGTGTCCTGCTGGGCAAGAGCGTAGAGAAACGCTTTCATCAGCGCGGTGCCCAGTTCATCGCTGCCGCTGCCCATGGCGGAAGAGGAGATCGCCACGACGGTATGTTTTCTGCGGGCGTCCGGAATGCAGGCCGGCTCCTCCGGAAGTGTTTCGGCGCCGGCCCCTTCAGGTTTTTGGGTATCTCCGCTTCCGGTTTCGCTGCCGGCTATGGTCATGGTCACCCGGAACTGGTTTTCTCCCAGTTTTTCGGAAGTGACGCCGTACCCCTTCTGGACGGCCATCTTGGTCAGATTCTGGACTGCGATCTCATTGTCCACCAGTGTTTCCACCGTGCCGGCCTGGCCGCTCAGCTCCCGGATGGCTTCCTTGGTCTTGACGACAGGGATCGGACAGGAGTCTCCCATTGCGTTTACTGTTTTTTTCATAAAAGAATTTCCTTTCTTCGGTGTGATGTGGTTTGTTTTTATGGTTCTACCGTGATCTCGGCGGCTTCCCGTTCAAGTAGACAGCCGATGATCGCGGCGGGAAGTCCGGACGACCGAAGCGCCGCCTCCAGAGCGGGTCCCTGATCCGGACGGACAGCCAGAAGCAGTCCTCCGGAGGTCTGGGGATCAAACAGGATCTCTTCCATAGAGAAAGGCACTTCACGGAAAAGAACGGAGTCCCCCGCGAAGTTCCGATTCCGCTGTCCGGCGGCCGTCAGCAGAAACTCATCGGCATGGCGGAAGGCCTCCCGAATAACGGGAACCTGTTTCCAGGAAATCCTGGCGGAGAGTTTTCCGTCCAGCATTTCCCGCAGATGTCCCAGCAGTCCGAATCCGGTAACGTCGGTGCACGCGTGAATCTCATAATCAGCCGCGATCCCGGCGGCGTATTTGTTCAGCGTGGTCATGGAAGCGACGGCCTCCGCCATGGCTTCGGCAGACGCTTCTCCTACCCGGTTGGCGGTGCACAGGATCCCCACGCCCAGCTTCTTGGTGAGAATGAGAAGATCGCCCGGCCGCCCGTGATTGTTGGTCAGTATCCGGTCCGGATGGACGACGCCCATAACAGACAGCCCGTATTTTACGCTGTCATCAGCGATGGAATGTCCGCCCACCAGTACCCCTCCGGCCTCAATGACCTTTTCTGAGCCGCCCTTCAGGATTTCTCCCAGCAGATTCAGATCCCATTTTTCCGGAAAACACACGATGTTCAGCGCCGTTTTCACCTGGCCGCCCATGGCGTAGATGTCGCTTAAGGCGTTGGCGGCGGCAATCTGTCCGAAGGTATAGGGGTCATCCACCATGGGCGGAAAGAAATCCAGCGTCTGAACGATGGCCGTGTCGTCGGAGATCTGATAGACCGCCGCGTCGTCCCGGCTGTCGTAGCCCACTAAAAGGTGAGGGTCCTCCGGCCCCTTGGGAAGCCGGGAAAGAATCCGGCTCAGCACGCCGGCCCCCAGCTTGGCGGTACATCCACCGCCCTTGCAAAATACGATATTGTCTGCCATACTACGCTCCTGTGGTTCGTTATATTTTTCATTGTATAGCGCTTTTTCCCCTTTTTCAAGGGCTTTTTTCCCAGCCACTTGAAGCCGTTTCTTATTCATGATATGATGCACGTAAGCAATGAGCAGCGCGACCGCAGCGATACGGCCCGCCGCGATGTGCTCGCACAAAAGCGGCAGGCCGTATCGCTGCGGTCATAGGGCGAATGCCCGTGAGCGAAAAACCGCAGGTTTTGAGCTTGCGCTGCGGATTTCGTGCAGCAAAAATGGGCCGCGATGTGCTCGCACAAAAGCGGCCCGCGTATCTTTGCGGTCATAGGAATGAGTTTATTTAGGAGGAATGCCGGATGAGCGTATGCGAAGCGCTTCAGATTTCCAGAGGAATTACCGCGGTGATCGGCAGCGGAGGCAAGACCACGCTGCTGCACGTATTGGCGGAAGAATTGTCCGCGGGATCGTCCGGCAGGGTGATTCTCTGTACCACTACGCGGATGCTTCCGTCTTCTGTCTATCCTACGTTATATGATCCGACCCCGGCTCAGGTCCGGAAGGAAACGTCCCGGGTATTCTGCGCCGGTTCCCGGGCCGGGAATGGGAAGATCGGGCCCTGTGAGGAGGTTACGGTCAGACAGATGGCCGGAGAGGCAGATTATGTGCTGGTGGAGGCTGACGGTTCCCACAGGCTGCCGCTGAAGGCCCATGCTTCCTGGGAACCGGTGATCCCGAAGGAAACCGGGCAGGTAATCTGGGTGGTGGGAGCCTCCGGGTTCGGCCAGCCGGTGGAACAATGCGTTCACCGGCCTCAGTTGTGGAACAGGGAGGATACCTCTCCGGCCAGTGTGGCCGGAATGCTTCGCCTGGATTTTGACGCCATGAGGGGGCGGGTGCCGGAAGCATGTTTTGCTTCGGGCGGCTGGCCTGTAGTCCTGGTGAACCAGTGTGAGGAATCATGGCAGATGGCACAGGCCCGGGAGCTGGCAGCCGGACTGAAAGGCTGGTCCGTCTGTGCCGGAAGTCTGAGAAGGAGAGAGATTCAATGCTTATCGTGATCAAAGGAGCCGGAGATTTGGCTACCGGTACCGCGCTGCGGCTGTACCGTGCAGGTTTTCAGGTTGTTATGACAGAATTACCACATCCCACGTCCATCCGCCGGACTGTCTGTTTTTCCCAGGCGGTGATTTATGGAAGCTATCGGGTAGAGGATGTCACTGCGCGGCTGGCGCCGTCGCCGGACCAGGTATGGGAGATCCTGAAAAACGGGGAGATCGCTGTTCTCTGTGATCCGGAGGCTGCCTGTATCCGGCAGCTGCATCCGGATGTGGTGGCGGATATCATTCTTGCCAAGCGAAATCTGGGGACCCGGATCACCGACGCCCCGGTGGTGATTGCTGCCGGGCCGGGATTTACGGCAGGGGTGGATTGTCATGCGGTCGTGGAGACCATGCGTGGACATTATCTGGGACGTGTCATTTTAGAAGGCTGCGCGCAGCCCAATACAAATATTCCCGGCCTCATCGGAGGCTTTGCCGGGGAGCGGGTTCTTCGTGCGCCCGCCGACGGGATATTCCGTCAGCTGAAGGAGATCGGAGATCTGGTGAAGGCGGGAGAAGCGGCAGGGACAGTGGAAGGACAGCCGGTGATCTGTCAGATTGACGGTGTGCTGCGGGGGATTCTAGCAGACAAGACCCCTGTATACCAGGGAATGAAATCGGGAGACGTGGATCCCCGGTGCGAGATCAGACATTGCTATTGCGCGTCGGACAAGGCGCTGGCAGTCGGAGGCGGAGTTCTGGAAGCGGCCATGAGGCTTACCGGGGCGCTGCGCTTAACTCCAACGGCGGCTGGAATGTCACCGGGTGCATTGAACTAATTCAGTTTTTTCCATAACGGCACAAACAGGAGAATGCCGACCAGCATAGCGCCGCAGTCCGCAATGGGAGTTGCCCACGCGATGGCATTAGCGCCGCCCAGATAATTCAGAAGGAACATAAACGGCACGTCCAGCCCGCCTTTTCTCAGCATGGACAGCACCAGCGGTTTTCCTTTTTGTCCCACGGACTGAAATATGGAAATAATGACAGTTGTAATTGCCGTGAACGGGCCTGTGATGCAGATGATTCTCTGGAACATACTGCCGTACCTCACAGTCTCCGCGTCATTGATGAATGCCCGTACCAGGGGGCCTGCGCAGGTGAACAAAAGGACCGCCCCGACCGTCGTAACGGCAAGGCTCAGGATCAGTGTCACCTTGATGGTGTCCCGCATACGCCGGGTGTTTTTTGCGGAGAAATTATAGCCGATCAGCGGAATCACTCCCTGGCTCAGACCGTTGGCGATGGCAAAAGCCAGCATATCTATCTTCTTGGCGATGCCGATTCCCGCTACCGCCGC
>CANQSK010000183.1 GCA_947626475.1 uncultured Lachnospiraceae bacterium | reverse complement strand
AAAGGGCGTTTACTTCTGTATTGATGATCCCCATGTATCTCCTTCCTTGTGCTGTCGTCTCACTGCTGCATATACATTATCGTCCATGGAATCCACCGAAGAATCATCCGGTCCTGATACCAGATACAAGACGGAAAGCGGAATGCCCTCCGAAGTAAAGACAGCATAACACAATCGGGAAGGAATGGCAATGGATGATTTTTAGTTATGTTTGTCTATTTTTACTTTTTTCTTCCCCAGCTACATAGACAATAATCTTTTCACAGAGATACATAAGTCTTGCAACGGCTGTTTCCACACTGATTCGGGCTGTACTGTTTTCAGTGGCTTTCCCCTCGCCGTGGAAAAAGGAATTGCGCAATGCCACCAACTCTTTTACACTGCCTTTATTCACTACAAATGGAGTGCCGCAATTACTGAATTCCCGGATTCCCATATTGTGCAGAATGTTTACCAGTTTTTCCTCTCTGCCCAACTGTGTGGCTCTGCTCATAACACCCTTGACAGAACTTTTCAGACGCTCCCGTTTCTCTTTTGATATGTTCAGATGTTCCAGACAGTCCAATACCTGCTTCTTTTCACTGTCATCAAAAAACATCTGCGCATCCGCTAAATTTACGAATTCTCTTTCAATATATTCTATAATCGCAAACAGATGAAAAAATTTGCTGGTAATGGTTTCTCTGCCTAACGCGATATAAAATTCATCCATAATATGATTTAATACCGGAGATTTTTCGTAATGATAATAATCAGGGAAATGCTCCGTATTCATTTTCCCAAATATGGTGTGAGATACGCTGCCGCTAAATTCTATCCCGCTTTCCGCATAAAGACAAATCACTCTATCGCCATTTTCATCAATGTATTCCTGGGGCTGACCGGCCTGCTCTATCAGGGCTTCATAAGGCCCGTACTTTTCTTTATTCCATTTCATATGCTTATCATCCGGTTCAACTCTCGGCTGATATCCATGCTTATTGCAGTTATGGCAGCTTATCAGTATGCTCAGCGCCTTGCAGATCTTAATGACAGAATCTTCCACCAGAGTATATGCGCGCCCCTCCGAGTCCGCTATGATCCCCGTTATCTCACAGTGAAAATATTTTTCCGGCATCTGATAGGAACGCGTCCCGTCATCCGAAAAATAATCCTTAAATTTACTAAAAACATGAAAATGAATCTTTTCTTCTGACTGATAACGTCTGCTTCCATCCTTTGGACAGGGAAAATCAACCCGGCATGGTTCCTCCCATTCCAGGGAGTCTGCCAGACCCAAAACCAGCTCACCAGCATCACTGTGAATATCGAAGGTATTGTAAATAAGCGGTATGGACAGAGAAAAAGAATATAATCGTTTCATTGGAACCCCCTTCTTATCCTGGTTCAATCCTAACATATGAAAAATGCACTGTAAACAGGTTTTGTATCGCTCTGGTTTCTCAATCTCACCGCCTACAAACGGGGGCCGCAACCACTGGATTCCGGAATCTCTATATTGTGCAGAATGTTTGCCTGTTTTTCCCCTCTGCCTCTTTTTCATATACAAAAACCGCCGGCAGAAACCTCCTACAGATTCCGCCGGCGGCATCATTTTCATTCAAATCTGATATTCTTCGTAGAGCTTTTTCCGCAAAGCATCGTCCGATGCCGCCTTCAAGATCAGATCGTCCCGCTGGGTTTCCGACAACACCATGATCAGACGCGCCAGGCGGGTCTCGCCTTGCCTCATCCCAATCTTCTTTCCTTGTTCTTTGCCACGTCTTTCTCCCCGTTTCTCTCCATCCAATATCAGATCATCAATCACCTTGCATATGTCTGTCTCCCCACCCTCCTCTTCCTGCTGCCGGCATAACCCCGGAGGCTGTAGGCTCGCCGGACCACTTACCACAGCACCGACGGCAGGAGCAGTACACTGTCAGGATAAAGATCCCTATGTACTCCATCAGATCCGCCTCCGTGGATCCCTCGACCTCTTCCATCAATTCTACTCCCGCCTGAACCTCAGGATCGGACTCTGCAGCGATGTCATAACCCGGCCTGATGTCCTGATGCTTTTCAGCAGCAAAATCTGTCTCTTCTGCTGCCATTTCGGTGCCATTCGTTTCTGCCATGGCTTCATACGGCTCTGTAATGCCAAGCAAGCAGGATCCCAGCTATGATTGCCAGCAATGCCTTTAGCGAGACGCTATGTATTAATCTTCTGTTCCTTCGCTCTCTTATCAACTTCCAGAGAGGTTCTTCTTTTAATTCTCTAAATCGCACCTGCTTCTCTTCCGAGCACAAAATTTAATATCTCTTGGTTCGACCAGCCAAGCACATTTGCAAGGCTGCGAACCTGCTCAATGCTAAAGGTCTCCGGCTTGTTCTTATTCGCATAGAACGTCGAGACCGGCATCTTGATACCAGCAGCCACCCGACGAGCCGTAGTGCCGTTCATGGTAATCTTCTGGTCGATTAACGACTCAGAGTACCGCCGACGCAACAGAAAATCTGGTGTTTTTACTTTCGGCATTTGTCTCACATCCTCTCGACTAGGCTATTCACTACCAAATACACATAAGGCACATTTATCCTTGTTATTGATACAGAGTTTTCTTTTTTACCCCCATATTCGCAGTAGTCGCAGGCCGTATGAATATATCTACCCAAAAAGCTCTCAATGTAAGATCTATACCCTGCGACGCCTGCTGCTATGCCAATAAGAAACGTTGCTACAAATTCCATGATCTTTTCACCTCCCTCCGGTTGCGTATTTCTCAAAGGCTGGAATTATTTTTGCAGGAAACTATCGACACAATCAAATAAAAAGCTTTAATAAAAGATTTAGACTGCCTTTATGGCATTTTCTCTATCGACAAATCAAAATCATATGATATACTGTTAGAAAAAGAATATATAGTACATAACACAATGAAAGAACATAGGTAAACGAAAAATGAAAGGAATTGAAGTTTCTATTTTAAACTTACTCAGGGAAAGCAATTATCCGATATCAAGTACAATAATCGTTGAAATTCTTAAATCCAACAAAAGTTCTGTTAATAGGGCACTGAAAAAATTAGTCGAAAATAAGTATGTTTTTAAAATCAATTATTCAAAAGAGAAAAAATACATTCTAACGGAAAAATCTTCTTCATATAAATTCACTCCGCATGTTTCTGATTTTAAAAATATAAAAACCAGTGACGAATTAATAGCATACCTTAGTGATATCAATCGTAGACTTAGTAATAACTCAATGATATATCAATATACAAATTTATCATCTGCAATTAATATTATTAAAAATGGATACTGGTATTTAGGAACTCCTAAAAACATGAATGATGGTTTAGAACTTCAACAAGGCACTGATGCATGGGATAATATTTTCTTTTCCAGTTTCATGACAGAACAAAAAGAAAGCATTGCTATGTGGAGCATGTATGCACAGCCTTGGGAAAATGGCGTTATGATATCAATTCCTGTAAGAGAGTTTAAACAATGGGTAAAAGACATAAGAATAGTATATAGTGCAGATCCAAAAAGCAAAAAAATAGACAGAAATAATTTTGTTTATTTAAATAATGCCAAAATCTCCGTTACAAAAGTAGCATACTCTAATCAGAACAACAATAAAAAATATAGACTCATTACATGCGGTTCTGCCCAAAATAGCATATTAAAAAGATTAGACGATCCAAAATTAATCGGTTACATTAAGAATGACGCATGGTCCTATGAGAAAGAAGTCAGATTACGAGTTGATTTAGGCACAGACTTTGATTTTCAGGGAGTAGCTATAGATATTCCAGATTATCTCATTAATTCGCTAACTATTACAAATGGACCTCGTTTTAAAGGAGATATTATGGAGCAGGTAAAATCTGAAATCAAAAAAAGTATAAAAACCAATTCCAGTTTATTCTATGGAAATTTAAAATATATTCCTTGTGATCATCGCAAGCATATATCTAAAAACAAATAAGGTAACATAAATTAGTTTGTGTCTTTGGTAAAAAATGGCTCCTTTTTGGTAAGAATTACGGTATGTAAAATTTATCGAAAAGGAGCATTAATCACTTCAAAGACACAGGATTTTTTACAGCCTCAATTATGATGAAGAAAATCAATTAAAAATTCCACTCCCACCGGTCATACCTCTCCGCCTGGAGCTGCATGACCTGGGAGAGCGCCTCTCCTGTCAGTTCATATCTCTCCAGATCATACACCTTACACATGTACTCCCTAAACCTCTCCATGAACTGCTCCATGGTAAGGTCCTCCCTCAGCCGGGGACGGATGTTCCCCACCCGCCCCTTTACAGATGCTACTCCCTTGCTCCTCAGCTTCTCTATGGGAGGCTTTAACGCCCTCT
>CANQSK010000182.1 GCA_947626475.1 uncultured Lachnospiraceae bacterium | reverse complement strand
CTTGAACGCTACATATCCCGAGAGAAAGAGCCGGAGTTAAAAGCAGCACTACAAGACTTGGATGAATTTCTCTTCTGCTAAAAAGATCCCTGATCAAGCCATTGAACAAGCGTTGGTTGTGATCAGGGATTCTGTATTTGAGTCGTAAAAAAGTTGGAAGTTAAGATTCTAGCTTCCCGCGGTTCTTGTCTGCCTCGCCGCCCGGCCTTGGTTGTCAATGTGCTTTTCTTTAACTGACTATATAAGTTGAATATATAAATAATTTACCCTTGCAAATATAAGTTGAATATGATAATATATATATAAGTTGATGATTCTATTTTAGGAGGCTATAAAATGGCAAGGGTACCGCAGTATACGAAAGATGCTATAAATCGATATAATTCGAAATTTGATAGATTAGCTGTAAATCTTCCCAAGGGAACAAAGGAGCGAATAAAAGCACTTACAGGAAAGAGCGGAAACGCATATATTGCCGCGCTTGTCCTTGATGATTTAGATCGTTTGGAAGGTATTCAGAGCGTCGGAGCAGATCCGGAAGCAGTAGAGCCGGACGAATGGGATCTTAAAATGATTGAAGACGCGAGAAAAGAAAACGATGGAAAAACAGTTTCATTTTCCGAGTTATTAGAGAAAGACGGCCTAACATATGCAGACATACAAGATTAATTTCGAGAAAGCCGCTATAAAATTTCTTGAAAAACAGGATAAAGCGCAGCGTATCCGGCTGTATAAGGCAATTTATAAGTTACCAGATGGAACCGATATAAAAAGCCTTAAGGGCTGCAATATGTATCGGCTTCGCGTCGGAAATTATAGAATATTATATACAATCGACGAAACTATAAAAATTATCATGATAGAAAATATAGATAACCGGGGACAGGTATATAAAAGGCTGTAGACCAGGCAAGCGGGGAAAGGAGACTGAAAATCATGTTAGATCAGAAAGATTTGGAAGCTATTGAGAATTTGTTAGATAAGCGCCTGGGCCAGTCGGAAAACCTGGTGCATGGGGAAATGGAACGGACCCGGGGAATCTTGGAAGAGCAAATAAACCAGGTAAAGAACAATTCGGACCGCCTGGATGGACTCCAGAAGGCCGGAGCAGTAAATCAAACGGGAGATGATCCATACGGCCAGATATGAAAAAATCTTAAAAGATGTATTAGCGGGAGACAAGGATGGAAATATTAAATTCGATGATCTGTGCTACCTTCTGGAAAAACTGGGTTTTACTTTGAATCGGATTTCTGGGAGCCATCACATATACAGTTATAAAAATATCATTGAATTGATAGACCTGCAGCCAGATAAAGGCGACCATTCAAAAGCCAAGAAATACCAGGTTAGGCAGGTAAGGCAGTTTATAATAAAATATCTGGAGGTGTAAAACATGCCGAAATACGAAGTTATTATTTGGTGGAGCAAAGAAGATAATTGTTATCTTGCAGAAGCGCCGGAGTTGCCCGGATGCATGGCAGACGGTGAAACCCTATCGGAAGTTACGGCAGCTATTGAGGAATCTATGCGCCTGTGGATTGATGTAAACACCGAAAGAGGGCTTGCAATTCCAGAGCCAAAGGGCCGGTTAATGTATGCGTAGCTGACACTAGCAGACCAGATGAAGAAGCCGCTTCCAGGGCATCCGGGGCGGTTTTTTGTTGGTTTCGATTTTGGAAATCATAAGTAAATCATAGGGCAATCAATCGGCAAGCAACGGGCAATCACATAAAGATAATATATAATAGTTTTAAAAATGTGGTATCGCTGCTTAACACTATATCTTTTCCAGAATTTCGGACCTAGTTCCAGAATAACGGAATAGCGAGAATCCAGTAAAATCAAGGATTCCCGCTATTCATAGATTTTTTATAAACTGGAGATAACGGGATTCGAACCCGCGACCTCTGCGTTGCGAACGCAGCGCTCTCCCAGCTGAGCTATATCCCCTGAAATGCTTACTCGGACATTATACCACATAAATGAGATTTTGCAACCCTATTTTTCTTGTATATCTTTCACAAATATTTTAAAAACAGGAAAATTGTGTCAGACAATCTTGAAAGATTGTAGAAAAAATCGTATAATGAGGATAACTTGTTTCGGAAAAAATACAAGGGAAAAAGGAGGGTTTTTATGTTAGAGAAAATCGATCTGTCGAAGAAGGTGGACAAGGAAACCTACAAACAGGTTGTGGAGACGGAGGGGGAGCGTTTGGGCAAGCTCCAGCGGGAATGTAAGGCCGCCGGTATCCCGGTGATGATCGTGTTTGAAGGCTTTGACGCGGCGGGGAAGGGCGTTCAGATCAACCGCCTGATTCAGGCCATGGATCCGAGAGGATTTTCCGTGTACGCCACCAATTCATCCAACGAGGAAGCGAAACTTCGTCCTTTCCTGTGGCAGTTCTGGACCCACACGCCTGCCAAGGGAAGAATTCAGATATTTGACTGCAGCTGGTACAAGAGCGTGACGGAAGACCGGTTTGACGGCGCCATCAAAGAGAAGGATGTCCCCGGGGCGTATCAGGATATCCTGTCCTTTGAGAAGCAGCTGACAGATGACGGGACCGTGATCATCAAGCTGTTCCTTCACATTTCCAAGAGCGAGCAGAAGAAGCGGTTCAAGAAGCTGGAGGACGCCAAGGAGACTGCCTGGAGAGTAAGCAAGCAGGACTGGAAGCGGAATAAAGAATACAAGCAGTACTTAAAGATCTGCGAGGAGATGCTGGAGAACACGGAGACGGAGTACGCTCCCTGGACTATCATCGAGGCGACGGACAAGGACTACGCGGCCATGAAGATCATGACTACTGTCGCGGAGCGTCTGGCCTATGAGCTGGCCCGCCGCCAGGAGGGCGTTCAGGAGAAGCAGCAGACCTCAGCGGCGAAGCCTGCGGAGCGGTTCCAGAACGGCGTTCTGTCCGGCGTTGACCTGACTAAGTCTCTGACCAGAGAAGAGTACAAGAAGGAATTGAGCGCCCTTCAGAAGAAGCTGGAAACTCTCCACAGCGAGCTGTACCGTCTGAGGATTCCGGTGGTTCTGGGATTTGAAGGATGGGACGCCGGCGGCAAAGGCGGAGCGATCAAGCGTCTTACCAGCCGTCTTGACCCCAGAGGCTATCAGGTGAATCCCACCTCCGCCGCCAACGACGTGGAGAAGGTTCACCATTATCTGTGGCGTTTCTGGAACAATATGCCCAAGGGCGGCCATATCGCCATTTTCGATCGGACCTGGTACGGCCGTGTCATGGTCGAGAGGATCGAGGGCTTCTGCACGGAGGCGGAGTGGAAGCGGGCCTATCAGGAGATCAATGAGATGGAGTCCCACATGGCCAATTTCGGTGCCGTCGTGATCAAGTTCTGGCTCCACATCGACAAGGATGAGCAGGAGCGCCGTTTCAAGGAGCGTATGGAAAATCCGGCCAAGCAGTGGAAGATCACGGATGAGGACTGGAGAAACAGGGAGAAATGGGATCTCTACGAGGCTGCGGTAGACGAGATGCTGGTCCGCACCTCCACCACCTACGCCCCCTGGGTCGTAGTGGAGGGCAACGACAAGCTGTATGCCCGCGTTAAGGTCCTGAGGACCGTTGTGGACGCCCTGGAGAAAAAGATCGCGGAGGTTTCCGCCAGGGACAAGGACAAATAAGACAATATAATCTAAGGAGGAGATTCACATGCAGGATGCGATTAAAGAGTTGGGAATGCAGGTTCTTCATGTAGGCATCAACGCGAAGGACGAGGCTGAGGGACTGGGCTGGGCCCAGGAGTTTCTCGATGTTTTAGGGCTTCCCATCAAGAACGGCAACAGTTCTGTTTTCTCGGGAACCTTTGTCGAGATCATGAAGGGCAAGGGCAGAGGCGCTGTGGGCCATATCGCCTTCGGGGTCAATGATATTGAGAAGGCGCTGGAGTATCTGGCCGAAAAAGGAACCTATCCCATTGAGGAGACCCGGAAGGTAGTGGACGGGAAGACCACGTTCGTGTATCTGGACAAAGAGATCGCGGGGTTTGCCCTTCATCTGAATCTGGTCAAATAATATTCATATGAGCGTTGTGCTGATCATCGGCGGAGGCGCGGCCGGCATGGCTGCCGCCGTCGCCGCCGCCGGATACGGACATGAAGTCCATCTATACGAGAAGAATGAGAAACCGGGGAAGAAGCTGTTCATCACAGGCAAGGGACGCTGCAACGTGACCAACGCCTGCGGCATGGAGTCGATGATGAAAAGCGTGGTGACGAATCCCCGGTTTTTGTACAGCAGTTTTTCAGGCTTTACCAACCGCGACATGATGGGGCTTCTGGAGCGGAACGGCTGCCCTCTGAAAGTGGAGAGAGGAGGCCGGGTATTTCCCGTCTCCGATAAGTCCTCGGATG
>CANQSK010000181.1 GCA_947626475.1 uncultured Lachnospiraceae bacterium | reverse complement strand
CAATACATAAAAATAAATTTGACATAAAAAAATAAGCCTGACAAGGCTTTCTAGAGATTGGGGGTGTCAAAAACCCGCGGAGATGAGAAGGCAGGGATTTGCGGAGTCGGAGATCGAGGCCGTATTTTATAAAAATGTACTTCGGGTGTATAAAGAAATACTGAAATAAACAGTCCGGCAAAAGGGCCGCGGCGCGGATTGGGTGCCGCGGCCGCTTTAACGGTTTTATGCTTCAATACGTTGAATTTCTAAAAAAATAATCGATTTAAAGCATTGACTAGTGCGAAAAAATGTAGTATGATATGCGGGTAGTTTGGGGTAATATGCGAAACTACCAGAACAATTATGTAGCAGAAAAGAGGATGAGATTATGAGAAAATCAAGTAAGTTACTGTCAATGATCCTGGCAGGAACCATGGTGCTCTCCCTGGCTGCCTGCTCGGGCGGAAGCAGCGCGGAGACGACAGCCGCCGAGACTACGGCTGCGGAAACCGCTGCTGAGACTACGGCCGCTGAGACCGAAGCCGCGGAGACGACAGCTGCCGAGACAGAGGCTGCTGAAGCTTCTGACGGCCAGACCTATACCGTAGGTATCTGCCAGCTGGTGCAGCACGACGCGCTGGACGCCGCGACTCAGGGCTTTAAGGACGCTGTTACAGAGGCGCTGGGCGATGCGGTCACCTTCGATGAGCAGAATGCTCAGGGTGATTCCAATACCTGTTCTACCATTATCAACAGCTTTGTATCCAACAATGTGGATCTGATTCTTGCCAACGCTACGCCGGCTCTGCAGGCGGCTCAGGCGGGAACCAACGAGATCCCGATTCTGGGAACTTCCGTTACCGAGTACGGCGTAGCCCTTGGAATCGAGGATTTCAGCGGCACCGTAGGCGGCAACATTTCCGGAACCTCTGACCTGGCTCCCCTGGATGAGCAGGCTGCCATGCTCCACGAGCTGTTCCCGGACGCCAAGAAGGTGGGTCTGCTGTATTGCTCCGCAGAGGCTAACTCCCAGTATCAGGTTGACGTGGTGAAGGAAGCTCTGGAGGGCCTGGGATATGAGTGCGAGTTCTACGCGTTCTCTGATTCCAACGACCTGTCTACCATCGCGACCAACGCGGCGGCCGACTGTGACGTGATCTATGTTCCTACTGACAATACGGTTGCTTCCAACACGGAGATTCTGGACAACATCTGCCGTCCGGCAAAGGTTCCGGTTATCGCCGGCGAGGAAGGCATCTGCGCAGGCTGCGGCGTTGCCACTCTGTCCATCAGCTACTATGACCTGGGCGTAGGCACCGGCAACATGGCAGTGAAGATTCTGACCGGTGAGGCTGATATCGCCGAGATGCCCATTGAGTACGCTCCTCAGTTCACCAAGAAGTACAACAAGACCATCTGCGATGAGCTGGGCGTTACCATTCCGGACGATTACGTAGCAATCGAAGAATAATTACGCGGTCACAGCGGGCCGGAGCAGGTGTTCCGCCCGCTGTGTTTTTTTCATGAGGTTTGGCAAATAAGGGGAACGATTATGTTGGAAATGTTTACCATCGGAGAATTGACGAAATTGTTTAACGCTCTGCCCGGCGCGGTAGCCCAGGGCCTGATTTGGGGGATTATGGCCATCGGCGTCTATATTACTTACCGTGTTCTGGACATTGCCGATCTGACGGTGGACGGTTCGCTGGGAACCGGCGGCGCCGTCTGCATCATGCTGATGCTCAGCGGCCACAGCGTGTGGGTGTCCATGCTGGGCGCGCTTCTGGCCGGAATGCTGGCCGGAATGGTTACGGGAATCCTTCACACCTTTATGGGAATACCGGCGATCCTCTCGGGAATCCTTACCCAGCTGGGCCTGTATTCCGTGAATCTGAAAATAATGGGAAAGGCGAATCAGGCCATCAATGTAGACAAATTCAATCTGCTGGTGTCCCTGCGTTTTATCCGCAACGTCCCTGTGTATAAAAATACGATCCTGATCGTGGCGGTTATTGTAGTGCTTCTGATCGCCCTTCTGTACTGGTTCTTCGGAACGGAGCTGGGCTGCTCCCTGCGCGCCACCGGCTGCAATGACCGGATGGCCCGGGCTCAGGGCATCAACACCGGGTTCTGCCGGGTGCTGGGCCTGATGATCTCCAACGGTCTGGTAGCGTTCTCCGGAGCGCTTCTGTCCCAGTATCAGGGGTTTGCCGATATCAATATGGGCCGCGGCGCCATCGTGATCGGCCTGGCGGCTGTGATCATCGGCGAGGCGCTGTTCGGAAAGATCTTTCATAATTTCGCCCTGCTCCTGCTCAGCGTGGGACTGGGCTCCATCGTGTATTATCTGGTATATCAGGTGGTCATTTGGCGGGGCATCGATACGGACCTGCTGAAGATCCTGTCCGCAGTGGTTGTGGCCATCTTCCTGGCGATTCCTTACTGGAAAAGCAAGTATTTTACCAGGCCGGTTAAGAAAGGGGGAGATAAATAATGCTGGAAATCAAAGGAATCTCCAAAACCTTTAATATCGGTACGGTAAATGAGAAGCAGGCCCTAAACAATCTGAGCCTGACTTTGGACGAGGGTGATTTCTGTACGATCATCGGAGGAAACGGGGCCGGCAAATCTACCATGCTCAACGCTATCGCCGGAGTGTGGCCGGTGGACGAGGGCCAGATCATCATTGACGGCGTGGATGTGACGAAGCTGCCGGAGCACAAGCGGGCGGCGTTTCTGGGCCGCGTGTTTCAGGATCCCATGAACGGCACGGCGGCGTCCATGGGCATTGAGGAAAATCTGGCGCTGGCACTGAGGCGGGGCAGCAGGCGGACCTTAAAGCCCGGCATCCGCAATGAGGAGCGGAAGCTGTACCGGGAAATGCTGGCCAAGCTGGGCCTGGGTCTGGAGACCAGGCTGACCTCCAAGGTGGGACTTCTGTCCGGCGGTCAGAGGCAGGCGCTGACGCTTCTGATGGCGACCCTGGAGCGGCCCAAGCTTTTGCTTCTGGATGAGCATACGGCTGCCCTGGATCCCAAGACGGCCAGAAAGGTGCTGGAGCTGACTCAGGAATTTGTGGAGGAGCAGAAGCTGACGGCTCTTATGGTAACCCACAATATGAAGGACGCCATTGCCATGGGCAACCGCTTGATCATGATGCATGAGGGGCGGATCATCTACAATGTGTCCGGCGAGGAGAAGAAGAATCTGAAGGTCAACGACCTTCTTCAGAAATTCGGCGAGGCCAGCGGCGGAGAATTTGCCAACGACCGGATGATGCTGGCCAACTGAGACCGGCATTTGAATAAGAAAAGAGTTTGACGGGCAGCTGTGGAGGTTTTTCACGCTGCCCGTTTTTTGTAAGATTTTCTTTAGGGATTGTTTCTATTCGTTACAGAATTGTTCGCAACTATAAGGGAATGGTAAAGTCTTCCTGAAAAATTTCTGCTACAATATTCTCAGATGAGAGAGAAAAAGACAGGCCGGAGATGGTGCGGCGGCAGAGAAGGAGGACATTATGATTTGGAAAATATTCAGGACAGCGGTTCTTACAGCAGCGGCAGTGGTATTCTGCTCCGGATGTATCATAGCGGGAAAAGGCTACGATATCTACCAGGAGGCCATTGAGGAGACCAGCCTTCAGGAGAAGGTGGATGAGATTCAGTCCAGGGAGAGCTACACAGAGTATGAGGAGCTTCCCGAGGACTACGTGGACGCGGTAGTCGCCGTGGAGGACAAACGGTTCTTCCGCCATTTCGGTCTGGACCCCATCGCTATCTGCCGGGCGGTCATCAACGATCTGCGGGCCGGGTCCTTCGTGGAGGGCGGCAGCACCATCACCCAGCAGCTGGCCAAGAACCTGTATTTTGACCAGGACAAGGAGCTGACCAGGAAGGCCGCAGAAGCGTTTCTGGCCCTGGATCTGGAGAGAACCTACACAAAGGAAGAGATTTTTGAGCTGTACGTGAACAGCATTTATTTCGGAGAGGGATATTATGATGTGTCCTCCGCCAGCGAAGGCTACTTCGGCAAGGAGCCGGAGGATATGACAGAGTACGAGAGCACGCTTCTGGCAGGCATCCCCAATGCCCCTTCCGTCTATGCTCCCACGAAGAATCCGGACCTGGCGGCCAAACGGCAGCTCCAGGTGATCCGTAGGATGGTGGCCTGCGGTTATTTCTCTGACGAGGAGACGGAGGCGGTCAGCGAGACGGTAGCCGAGACCCTTGAGGCGCTGGCGATGGCGAAGTGATCATGAAAATTTATATCAGGTAATTTATACTATAACAAAAATCCCGGAAATCCTTGGTCGGAC
Organism: uncultured Lachnospiraceae bacterium; assembly: GCA_947626475.1. Lineage (GTDB taxonomy): Bacteria > Bacillota > Clostridia > Lachnospirales > Lachnospiraceae > UBA3402. The sequence continues at coordinate 253 of CANQSK010000181.1, read as the reverse complement.
TTCCGGGATTTTACCTTATTTCTTAAAAATGGAGACGACAGGACTCGAACCTGCGACCCTCTACACGTCAAGCAGATGCTCTCCCAGCTGAGCTACATCTCCAGCGAAATCTATTATAAGCGATAATCCGATATTTTGCAATAATAAAATTGCGGAATTTGCAGACATTACAGAGGAGTGAAGTGAAAAGTTTATTTCCACTTTGAAAGGGGTTAAGTTGATTTTAGTCTTTCACTCATTTCCTCTTCCCAAT
>CANQSK010000180.1 GCA_947626475.1 uncultured Lachnospiraceae bacterium | reverse complement strand
TTAGAAGTGGAAGTTAACTTTTCACTTCACGAGTAATAAATTATGTCTTTCTCTGAAAAATATTCCGGCAATAACAGGGAAAACTTACAGTCGGGCAAACAGGGCAACGTTATTCAGAATATTAATGGCCTCCTCCCAGGTGACTTCCCTCAGGGGATGAAAATATCCCCGGGAGTCACAGGTCATAAATCCGAAATAGAGGGCTCTTGCGATATTTGTGCCGTAAACGGCGGATATGGATTCCGCGTCGGCGCAGCGCGGCATGGTGGTGGAGGCGTTTTTGTAGGAATTGCCGCAGCTTTCCATGGCGATGGTTGCCATGACCTGCCGAAGGACAGGCTCTTCCGGTCTGAAATCCGCGTCGGAGCCCGGCATCAGATTGTGCTTCAGCACGGTACTGTAAATGACGCTGTCTCCGGCATCCGGAACATTCCGGCAGAGGAAGCAGAGAGGATAAAGGATATGAGCCAGTTCTCCCCGGGTAATGGCCGCTGCGGGCTGATAGCGGATATCAGGCTGCAGCATGCCGAGGGAGATAAGCCGCCTGGCCGGAGCGGGAAGATCCTTCCGGTCGGTGATACGATAGGCAATGCTTTCACAGGTTTGACCCCTGGCGTCAGCAGCCCGCAGTGACAGGAGCGAATCCCGGCAGTTTTCCGGAAGAATGACAGAAGCTTCTTCGGAGATAAGGGCTCCGTCCAGAAACCAGGAGTAGGAAGGAGAAGAATCCTCTTCACCTGCGCAGACGCAGGATCCCTGCAGCACGGCGCCGGGCATGGGAATCCCCTCAGCGCAGACATCGGCGGGACGGGGGTAGGACAGGCCGTTAATGACTACATTGTCTAAAACCGGGTCTTTCCAGTTGAAGGCCTTCAGAGGGGTCTGAACCTGCCGGATGTGTATATCGCGGAGAACCAGGCCGGTTATGGGGACCTCGGGAAAAGCCTCAAGGAAAATGCCGTACTCTCCTCCGCAGGCTGTCAGGCCGTCAATGCAGATATCGGAAAAGCTGGGGAGGTAATCTCCGTCCCTTCCGTCCTCATACAGCATGGTAGCGTGAACAGACGCGGCATGGACAGCGGCCGCTTTTGTGTTGTGAAGCCAGATATGACGGATAAAACCGCCTCTTTTCGCGTTGGTTTTGAACCTCAGGATATAGGTCAGGTCAGGGCTTTCAAATAAATTATTATCCGCGTAAATATTCTGGATACCGCCGCTCATCTCACTTCCCAGAGCGATTCCCCCATGGCCGTTTAAAAAATGATTGTTTCGGATGATGATATTCTGACACGGGGCAGCATTTCGTCCGTCCCGGTCCCTGCCGGATTTCAGGCTGATGCAGTCATCCCCTGTGTCAAAAAAGTTGCGCTCGATCAGCACATTTTGGCAGCTTTCCGGATCGCAGCCGTCGCTGTTGGGGCCGTGGGAAGACAATGTGACGCCGCGGACCGTTATGTTGGAGCAGTCTACCGGATTCAGCTGCCACATGGGAGAGTTGCAAAACGTCACTCCCTCGATCAGAATGTTTTCACATCGAATCATCTGAACAAAATTCGGGCGCAGAAAATATCCGTCGCCGAATCTCCGTTCCTCTGCGGGGCTCCCCTCCATATTCATCTGACGCAGCTTCATCCTGGCCGGGTTCTGCAGATCTCTTCGGTCTTTGGACCAGGAAGACTCCATTTGATGATGCCAGCTCCACCAGTTGGAAAAATCAGCCTGGCCGTCCAGAATGCCCTGGCCGGTGATGCCGATATCGTGACAGTCGATAGAATAGATAAGGGAGCTGTAATTGTAGCAGGAGGAGGCTTCCCAGTGGCTGAATACTACAGGGTAGTGTTCTTCTGTCATTTCTGTAACAAAACTAAGCACAGAGTCCCTGTCTGCCAGATGCAGGTTTACTCCGCTTTTCAGGCGCAGCGCTCCTGTGAGAAAATGACCGGAAGGAACCAGGACGGTACCTCCGCCTGCTTCGGACAGAGAATCAATGGTCTGCTGGATAGACCGGGTCTGAGGAACGGAAGTACCCGGCACGGCATGGAAATCCAGAATGTTCACAGTTCTGGAAGGAAATACAGGAAGCTTGATCTTCCCGGCCAGAACTTCCATTTGCAGTGAGGGCGATTTGTTCATGCGAAGGTCTCCTTGTGGTAATAATCAGATATGTTTTTAATATCATATCAGTTTGAGGGTGTCAAGAAGTATTAAAACACAGCAAAATGGGTACATGCCGGCAAGAGGAAGATTTATTTGAAATATAAGAAAAAGTGTGTTAGACTTTTGATATCTTAATTAAATTTTTTGTGAAATAGGGTGGTGATAAAATGCGGATTATTGACAGTCATGCACATGTAGTACAGTATATTGCGGGTACCGGAGCGGCCGGAGAGCTGCGGAGTATAGGAAACGGTATGGCAAGATACGCGAATGGTCAGGAGCTGCGCATGATACCGGAGCAGTTTCATTCGGACCAGGTGACGCCGGAGCATCTGCTGGAGGTGATGGATGCGAACGGCGTGGAAAAGGCAGTTCTCCTTCAGGGGAATTTTTATGGTTTCCAGAATTATTATACTTATGAAGCAGTGCAGAAATATCCGGACCGGTTTATCGGAGCAGCCAGTTACGATCCCTATTCTGCCGATAAAGAGGGAATCAGAAAAAATCTGTTTGAGAAGCTGGGCTTTTCGATTGTGAAATTTGAGATGAGCAGCGGGTCCGGCCTGATGGCAACTCATCCGGATTTCCGGATAAACGGCGAGAGAATGGATGAAGTGTTCTCTTATGCCAATGACCACCATCATGTAACGGTGGTTGACATAGGCAAATGCGGCAGCGCCAGCTGGCAGATTGAGGAGCTCCGGGAAGAGATCAGAAAATATCCGGACATGAAATTTGTGGCATGCCATCTGCTGGCGCCCTCCGATAAAGATGAGGAACGTCTGAAGGAGGCGCTGCAGAGGCTCAGGCTTCCAAATCTGTGGTTTGATCTGTCAAGCGTAGTACATAACTGCCGCCCGGATGTGTTCCCCTATCCGAAAGCTTTGCATTATGTGCAGCTGGCCAAAGAAATCGTGGGAGCCGAGAAGCTGATGTTCGGCACGGATATCCCTTCCGTCCTGAAGGAAGCGCCTTATGAGGAATATGTCCGCTGCCTGTCAGAGGCGAAATGCCTGACGGAAACGGAAAAAGAGCAGATTTTTTATAAGAACGCGGAAGAAGTGTACCTGCGGCGGCCCTGATTTCCCAATAGGGCGATAAAATATTCAGAAAATAAAGAAAAACAACTTTAAGTATTGCGAAAACAGGAAAGATGTATTAAGATAAGATTCAAGAGATGGTATTGAACAAAGGAGGTGACTGTCAAGGACACCGTTCTGTTCGGAAAATACCAGTTGATACGCACATTGGGCCAGGGAAGAAGCGGAACCGTATATCTGGCAGTTCATACAGAGTTGCAGGAGCAGCGGGCGATTAAGCAGGTTCCCAAGGCGGCAGCCGGATATGAGCAGTTTTTGAAGGAAGCGCTGCTCTTAAAGCGGCTGAAGCACCCTGGCATTCCCATTGTGTATGATGTTTATGAAGACGAGAAGTACAGTTATCTTGTTGAAGAGTTTTTGGAAGGGAACTCTTTCTATGACCTCGTGAGAGAGCGGGGGCCTCTGAATCAGGAAACAGCCATCCGGTATGGCATTCAGATATGTGACCTGATCCATTATCTGCATTCTGCAGAAGAAATTCCTATTTTGTATCTGGATTTACAGCCGAGAAATCTGATCGTCTGCCATGGGCAGGTGAAGCTTTTGGATTTTGACCATTCAGATACGATTCTGAAATCCAATGAGGCCGGCAGCCGGTACGGTACGCCCGGATATATTGCGCCGGAGCAGCGGCTCGGCGGCAGACTGGGAGTAGATACGGATGTATACCAGATTGGGGCAATCCTGTATTATCTGCTGACCGGACGGACAGCGCGCCAGCTTCCGCTTCCTGAAACCGAGGGACGGATATGGGCGGTGATCCGGAGGTGCCTTCGGGAAGACAGAGAAGAACGTTACGCTTCTGCCCTGGAAGTGGGGGAAGAATTAAAACAGCTGTGTTCCGGTACAGAATGTCTGGACCGATCAAAATTACCATCTCTTATCATTGCCCTTGCCGGAACGCGTTCCGGAGTTGGAGTCACGCACCTTTCCATCGGATTAGCCGTATATCTGAACCGGATGGGCCATCCCGCGCTGTATGAGGAGCGCAATCATTCCAATGATGTACGGGTGATGGCCGAAAATCTTGGCGTTAGGCCGGATTCCTACGGCCTGTTTACCATATTCGGACAGCCGATGAAGCCCTGCTACGGGGACGCTGTAAGGCTGCGGGAGCCGGATTATCCGGTGATCGTGCGCGATTACGGCACTAATATGGAGGCGCTTCTGCTTGACGAAGCAAAGCTGTCTGCCGTGTGGCTGGTTCAGGAAGGAAAATGGTGGAATCGCCGGTCTGAGGCTGCGAAAAGCCTGGAGGACAGACCGGATCTCTGTGTGCTTTATAATCTGGCAG
>CANQSK010000179.1 GCA_947626475.1 uncultured Lachnospiraceae bacterium | reverse complement strand
TGACATAATCGCTGAATACAAAGAAGGTGGCCACATAAGGCTTTAAACCTCCGTGAAGGATCATGCCGTTGCCGATGGCGGACATGGCCTGCTCCCTCACGCCGAAGTGAAGGTTTCTCCCCTCCGGAGTACTCCGGCTGAAATCCGTAATCCCCGTCATATAAGTCTTGTTGGAAGGACTTAAGTCCGCGGAACCGCCGATCAGATTGGGCAGCTTGTCCTTCATGTGATTGATCAGCCTTCCGGATATTGCCCTGGTGGCCTCCGGCTTCTCCGACTGCTTCCAGAAGTCCTCGTCCTCCCAGAGCACCTCCGCCTCATGTTCGTCGTGATACCGGTTCCACAGATCCTCCATCTCTGGATACTCTTCACAGTAAGCCGCGAACATCACATTCCACGCGGCGCACGCCTCTTCCTTCTCCAGAGCAATCCGATGATAGTGGTCGTAAACCTCCTGAGGCACATAGAACGGCTCCTGGGAAGGCCACTCCAGAAATTCCTTCATGGCCCGGATATTGTCCTCGCCCAGAGGCTCCCCGTGAGCGCTGGCCTTGCCCTGCTTGGCGGGACAGCCGTAGCCGATCTCCGTTTTGACCGTGATAAACGACGGTCTGGAAAGGTCTGCCTTGGCCAGTTCGATAGCCGCCCCGATGGCCGCCAGGTCGTTGCCGTCCTCCACCGTGATGGTCTGGAAGCCGAAGGCCTTCACCCTCTCCTGCACATTTTCCGTGAAGGCAAGGTCTGTACTGCCCTCAATGGAGATCCGGTTAGAATCATATAGAACGATCAGCTTGCCCAGTCCCAGGGTTCCCGCCAGAGAAAGGGCCTCCGAGGAAATGCCCTCCATCATACAGCCGTCCCCGGCCAGAACAAACGTATAGTGGTCTACCACCGGATAATTCTCTTTGTTAAACACAGCCGCCAGATGCGCCTCAGCCATGGCCATTCCCACTGCCATGCCGATTCCCTGTCCCAGAGGGCCTGTGGTCGCCTCCACGCCGACTGTGTGGCGGTATTCCGGGTGGCCCGGCGTCAGGGAGTCCGCCTGTCTGAACTCCATAATATCTTCCTTTGACAGGCCGCCGTAGCCGTACAGATGCAAAAGCGCATACAACAGCATGGAACCGTGACCGGCCGACAGGACGAAACGGTCCCGGTCCGGCCAGTCCGGCTCAGCCGGATTGTGGTTCATGTGATTGGCCCACAGCTCGTACGCCACAGAGGCGGCTCCCAGGGGCAGGCCCGGATGACCGGACTTCGCTTTCTGGATGGCATCGGCTGCCAGCACGCGGATCGCGTTGACTGCAGATTCTTGTATTGTCTTCATAAAGTAGTCTTGTCTCCTTCCCGTGTTGTCATGCAATAATTGTTTCTACTTCTCTGTCTCACTGATTCTTCCGGCGGTAAAATAGCCTTCGTAGTCCGACAGCCCCAGCTCACGGTTCTTTTTCATGTGTACGACTGCCTCATCGTCCCGAAATCCCAGATCCATCCAAAGCACTCCCGGCTCCTGATGGAGAACCTCAATCCTGAGCAGAACCTGGTTTACCGGACCGGTCCAGGCCTGGGCCAGCGCGGGCATATCCTCCTGCCCTTCCAGGAAAAAGCTGCTTCCCTGAGCGAAGGAGCGGTTGTCGGCCGGCTGTCCGGTCACGGCGAAGGGAATCTCCCATCGGCCGCGGCTGCTTTCAAGTTCCAGACAGCCCGACTTTTTATCGTCTGATAACGCCAGACGGAACGATTTCCAGCCCTTCGGATTCTCCCGAAAGGCGTAAACCTTTCCTACATTATCCATTATAGGCGCTTCCGTCTCAAATGCCAAGTCTTTTTCTGAAGTTTCCCATTCCGCGCAGGCCGGCTTCCCATTCTCTATGACGGGATAGACATACTCGTAAAACGCGTCGTAGATGCTCTGCTGTCCCGCCGGGTCCCCGTAGGTAAACCCTGTGGTCACAAACACCGCGTCATGCCTGGGAAAACACATCACCAGCTGTCCGCCCATGCCGTAGAGAACAAAGCCTCCCTTCCGGTTTTTCCAGAACTGGTATCCGTACCCCATGCGCTCGTCCACCACGCCCTGGAGCCCGGTTCCGGTCTGGTAGCAGAGGGCTTTCCGCATGTATTCCCTGGGCAGAAGCTGCTGTCCGTGCCAGTCTCCCAGATGGCTGCACAGGTATCCCACCCATGCCAGCTCCCTGGTGGTACACATCAGGCCGGAGCCTCCGTGGGACACGCCGTCCGGCGATTCCAGCACATAAGCGTCCTCCAGAATACCCATGGCGCCAAAGACCTTTTCCCGCAGATAGTCAAGAAGCTTCTTTCCGCTCAGCTTCTCCGCCAGAGCCGTCATCACCAGGCTGGCCGAGGTATCATAGGAAAACACGGTACCGGGGCAATGATCCGGCTTCACTCGGAAGAAGGACTCTGTCCAACGGTCCGTGGCCATCTGCTTATAGGCGGTCATGCTGTGGCAGCTTTCCATCCGGAGCATATCCACGATCCGGCATTTCTTAAGCCAGGGATCCGCCTGGTCTTCCGAAACATACTCCGGAAAATAATCGCAGATACTGTCTGTCAGACGCAGACGGCCCTCCTCTTCCAAAAGGCCGATGGCCATAGACACCAGGCTCTTAGTGACAGAAAACATTCTGTGCTTCGTCTCCGGTCCCCCGGGAGACCGGTACCATTCCTCCGCGATCCGGCCGCCTGTCATCAGCAGGCAGCTGTGCAGGTTTACCTGCCGCTCCAGTATTTTATCACAAAACTGTTCCATGGCTGTTTTCATTCCTATCCCTCCTCGCCATATACTACCCTGATTATATCCGCTGTGCCGCTATTTGTCAAAAGAGAAAGGGCAGAAATCGGAATTCCTGCCCTTAAATCAAAACCATACGTTTAATCCGCTTTCGCCAGGAGCTTTTTATGTACCCAAATCAGCTCCTCAGCCATAATTTTAATAGTTTCCGCGCTCATCAGGATATCTTCACAGTGAATCAAAAGCAGGCCTGCGGAAATCTTTTCTCCCGCCGCTTCCCTGGAGATCAGATCCCCGTGAATCCCGTGTCCTTCCCGATACGCTTCATCACCTGCCTTTATCAGCTCTTCGGCCCGCTCAAAATTTCCTTCCTTGGCCTCTTGAACCGCTTCAATATACGAACTCCTGGCGCTCCCCATGGAAGCCAGAATCTGAAAGCAGATATTCATGACGTCCTCTTGCATCCTATTCCTCCTGCAGCCATTCCATAACAGACTCTATCACCTTTTCGCCGTCGATCATCCCATAAGCCCGCATGTCAATCACTTCTACCGGCTTGTCCGGATAAAGACCGCGAGCTTTTTTCAGAAGATATCGGATCTGAGGACCCAGAAGAATCACGTCCGCCTCTTTGCCCCGATCCTCCAGCTGGGAAACACCATGAGCCTCTATGGACACATCAAGATTTTTCTCCGCCGCCGCGTTTCTCATTTTAGTGACCAGCAGGCTGGTCGACATACCGGCGGCGCAAAACAGCATAACCTTTTTTATTGTTATCACTCCTTACAAATAAATTCAAACTCCAGATCTCCATCCAACAGATCCAACAGGGAAATATATACTTCCTCCACCCTGCCGATTACGTTGTACCGTCCGTCCGCAGGCAGATCCCGCAGAAGAATCTCCACCTCGTTGCAGTAACGCCCGTAGTTTTTATTGCTAACCACTATATCGCCCCGTTTCAGCTCCGCCGGAGCCGCCGGTTCCGGATTCGTCTGAAACTCCTTCCTGATTCTGGACTCCTGTACGCGGAGCGTATCCTCTCCTCTGTCCGGCCGAAAATGAAGCCGCCTGCCCCTGAAAAGACCGGCGTAACGTTCATCCTGTATCCTCGCCGGCAGCGGAAGGCAGTCCCGGGACAAAAGAGCAGCGTATTCTTCCGCTTCCTCCGAAAAATCCGGATCACCAATATAGACCGCGTCATGTTCCTCCCGGTTCAGATACACCCAGGCCGCGTTGTAGCCCAGGGGTTTCCTCCTGAAAAATTCCAGAGTCGGAAGGCCTTCACCCAAGGGACCTCTCTTCTGCCGGTCTCCGGGAATAAAGGTAATTATCCGGATTCCAAACCGGTGGAACAGCTCATTCTGCCTTCTGTAAAAAACCTCTCCCAGTCCGGTGTGGGGCTTGGGATAATAATTGTGGCAGCCAGTCACATTTTCAAAACACATGCCTTTCTCCCGCAGGAGCAGAAGCTGCTTTTGTCCAATGCAGGAAGCGTTTATCATGACAGGATGCTTTTTTGAAAGCTCCGCCATCTCACCGTCCGTAAATCCCGCGTCCAGGCGCAGGCACCGGATACCCAGACCGTAGAGCTCCTCTATACGGGAAAGCTTCAGTTTTTCAACTGCCCGGGGAGATACGTCCGCGCACACCTCCATCTCATGGGCGCAGGCCCAGGACAGAAGCCGGAAGAAACACTCCTTCCCCTCTTCAAAGTTCTCTTCAGGTATGATCAGAGAAGTGAAGATTCCCCGGATCCCCGCCCTATGACTCCGCTTCAGCAGCTCCAGATTCTTTTCAT
>CANQSK010000178.1 GCA_947626475.1 uncultured Lachnospiraceae bacterium | reverse complement strand
TCCTTATTTTTTGAGATTTTTTCAAAGATGTTCATAAGTAATGTATTGTCGGTGGACAGAACTGCGGAAACTCAAGAGGCTTAATATCTTGTAGATACTGCTTAAACGTGTTACAATAAAAGGATAGTAAAGGTACTTGTTCATGAATGAATGGGCGCGCCTCTCTGCAAAAGGGCAGAGGGCAGCGCAGCGTTCATTTTTGCATTCCTGTCAGCTTGGGCCAGGCAGTTGTGCAGAAAAATGCCGTGTAGGATGCGGACGGGAATGCCGCTTTGGGGGAGGCATTATTTATGAAGCAGGAAGAAAGGAGAAGGTTTCTGATTGAGGAGCTGCTGAAAGAGCAGCCCCAGTATGGCACCATTCGATTTCCGAAGAATGAGGAGGACCAGAAAAATCTTCTCAGGGCCATGCTGAATTTGAGGCAGGCGAAAGAGATCAGTCCTGAATTTCTTAAAGTGCAGGACGAATATCTCCAGGAGGCTATCCGGCAGAAGGGCATTACGGATTATGAGGATCTGAAGCCGGCGGCCAGGAGGATTTATCTCTGGAAGGGTGATATCACTACTTTAAAATGCGACGCTATTGTAAACGCTGCCAACCGGGGGATGACAGGATGCTATTATCCGATGCATACCTGTATAGACAATTGTATTCATACGTATGCGGGGGTTCAGCTGCGGCTTGCGTGCTCCAGGATCATGAAGGAACAGGGACATGAGGAGGAGACGGGGCAGGCCAAGATTACTCCGGCGTACAATCTTCCCAGCAAATACATTATCCATACGGTGGGACCGGTTGTGATCGGGCAGCTGACCCGGGAGGACGAGAGGCAGCTTGAGTCCTGTTACCGCTCCTGTCTGGAGCTGGCTCATCAGAATAAGGTGAAGAGCCTGGCTTTCTGCTGTATATCTACGGGAGAGTTCCATTTCCCCAACAGAAGGGCCGCGGAGATCGCCGTACAGACCGTGAGGAGTTATCTGGCCGGGGAAGGAAAAGGAATGAAGGTTATTTTTAACGTATATCTGGACATAGACTACGATATTTATAAAAAAGTGCTGTCCGGAAGGTGAAGCGCATGTTTGCCAGACTGTGGAAGAAAATACCTCTGCTGGCCGCGGTATTGGGACTGGCGGCAGGTATGGCCGTAACAAATGTCGCTGCGTGGGCCGAAGAATCGCCCGACCGCGTCTATAAAGTAGGTTATGTAACGGATCGGCGTCCGGTTTCCTTTCAGAATGAGGATGGAGAACTGGATGGTATTACCCGGCTGGTTCTGGACCGGGTGAGCCAGATTGCCGGAGTGGAGTTTGAGTACGTGGCTCTGCCCTCCGGGTCGGTAACCTATGACTATCTGCTGGGGCAGGGGTTTGATCTGGTTACCAGCGTGGAATACAATGAGGAGAACAAGAAGGCCCGGGGTATTCTGATCAGCGACCCGTATCTGTCCAGCCAGAAAGTGGTGGTGGCCAGAGAGGGAATCGATTTTACATATAACGCGAATCTGAAGGTGGCGGTTTCTACCGGTTCCCAGACTCTGAAAAAGGTTCTGGCCAGTCAGTATCCGAATTTTGAGCTGGTTGATTATCCGTCCATGGAGGCCTGCCTGGATGCTCTGAAAAACGGCAGGGCCGATCTGATGATACAGAATCAGTTTGTGGTGGAATACTGGCTTTTCAAGCCGGCCTACGCGTCCCTTAAGGTAATTCCGGTGATGGGGATGGAGGATAAGCTCTGTTTCTCGGCGGTGGTTCCTCTGGATAACTCGGATCCTGCGCGGCAGCAGGAGATGGAAGAACTGATCCTGCGGCTGGATAACGCGATCAGCGAAGTGTCGGAAGAAGAGATGGCCATGTACATCATCGAAGGCACCATGGAGAATCAGTATCGGTTTACGGCCGGTGATGTGCTGTACCGTTACCGGTACGCGGCGGCCATTCTTCTGGCGGCGTTTTTGTTGATCGTCCTGCTGGCGTATCAGCTTATCAGGGCCAGAATCCGTTCTCTGGAGGCCAGGGCCGATGCCAGGGCAAAGGGACGTTTTCTGTCTGCCATGAGTCATGAGATCCGGACGCCTCTAAACGGCCTGGTCGGTCTGAACTATCTTATGAGCCAGAATCTGGATGACCGGCATAAGCTGGCGGATTACCTGAATCAGTCCATAACGACGGCCCGGTATCTTCTTTCTCTGGTTAATGATATTCTGGATATGTCCAGGCTTCAGGACAGGGATATGAAACTGGAAAACAGTCATGTGAACCTGCGCCTTCTGGTCTCTACGGCGGCTTCTGTCGTAAAGGGCGGAATGAGTGAGAAGGGGATCGATTTCCGGATGGACGTGGCGCTGCCTTATCCTGATATTACAGGCGATCAGGTCCGCATCCAGCAGGTTTTGATGAACATGCTGGACAATGCCAGAAAATTCACGGCCGAGGGAGGACAGGTTCAGTTGCGGACCGTTCAGGAGCTGGAGGAAGAGCATAAGGTAAGAACTACTTTTCTGGTGACGGACAACGGCTGCGGCATGACCGAGGAATTTCAGGAGCATATTTTTGAGTCCTTCTCCCAGGAGCTGGAAACGGTGTCCAAGGGCAATCAGGGGACAGGCCTGGGAATGGCCATCAGCTATCAGCTGGCCCAGCTGATGGGCGGCGAACTGAAGGTGAACAGCCAGAAGGGAAAGGGCAGTGAGTTTGTGTTTACATTTCCCGCCGAGCTTGCGGACGAAGCCGGTGAGGAAGGCTGGAAGGAGCCGGAAGAGGCGATAAAAGAGCCGGAACAGGGAGATGCAGGCGGCCAGACACCCGCGGAGGCAACAGAGCCCGGGAAGGACAGAAACAGCAGGATCCGCCGGGCCTCCGGAATGAAGGTTCTGGTGGCGGAGGATAATGAGCTGAACGCCGAGATTATCCTGGAGCTTCTCAGGGATGTAGGCATAGAAGCGGATCTGGCGGAGAACGGCCGTGAGGCGGTACGGAAATTTGCCGGCTCCCGGGTCGGAGAGTACAGCTTGATCTTGATGGATCTGCTGATGCCTGAGATGGACGGCTTCGCGGCCACGAAGGCCATCCGTTCCATGAAAAGACCGGACGCGGCCACGGTGCGGATTTATGCATGTACGGCCAATTCCTTCCAGGAGGACAGGGACCGGTCCCTGGCAAGCGGCATGGATGATTTTATCATGAAGCCCATAGATGTGGAGAGTCTTTTGGAAAAACTGAAATAGAACAGGCCCGCCGGCGAGAACCGCCGGCGGGTTTTGACGTATAGCGGAGTTAATCCTGTACGGTCAGTACGCGGAAGTTTAAGTCGGACCAGCTGCTGCCGATCAGGTAGGAGGTGTAGCTGCTGCCTGCGCCGATATCCACGGAATAGGAAACCAGCGGGTCGCTGTAATTGTTTCCGTTGATGGCGGCACCGATGATCAGAACGGGCAGCTCGCGAAGGATGGAGAAATTGGCGGAGTTGGTGATGTAGAACTGGTAGGAGCCGGCCATTGCCTGTTTGTAGGCGGTTACATCCTGGAAGCCTACGTTGCGGAAAACGGTGTCATGGCTGTAAAGCATTACGTCAAAGGAGGAGCCGCTGTAGGCCATGTTGGCCACCCGGTAGCATCCGGTATTGGGATTGAGGTTATTGCAGCCGGTGTCGTCTACCTGAACCAGATCTACGCCTCCCGCCGCCGTGTCGGTCAGCACCAGCGTGTATTTCTGACCGGCGGAGAAGGGAAGGCTCTGCTGGACGACCAGCGTTTTCAGGCCGGAGGCCCTGCGGACGGAAACTGTGTGGAAGCCGTCGGAAATCTGACGGTAATTACTGATTGTACCAAAAGAGACGTTTGGCGCATAAGTTGTATTATCGATGGTAACGCTGACGCCGGTATTGGCGGTGGAAGCGTTGAGAAAACGGACCCGGCCGTACTGCTGGGGCGTGATGACGCAGCTGGGACATACAGAGCAGCTGGGGCAGGTGGGGAAAGACGGCCAGGAGGGCCAGTAACTGTTGTTGTTTGAGTTGTTATTGTTGTTTCCGCTGCTTCCGCTGTTGTGGTTCGGCGCGGTAAATACCGGCGGCGAGTCGGGAGGAGCCACAGGGGTAGTCAGACCGTAGCTGTCGTCTGTACCGCCGCCGGAGGAATTTCCCGGGAATACCGGAAGACCGCCTTCCGGGGCGACGGGAGTAGTCAGGCCGTAGTCGCTGCCTGCGGCCGCGGCAGTAGAAGTAGTCGTGGTAGTGCTGGTATTGGAAGCCATAGAGATGCCTCGTGTTGTTTTACTTTAGACTATGTGGAGGAATGTTTTCCTGTGACCTCGCCGGATGAAAAAAGAAAAAGAGAAAATTTCTGCTGCTTGCAGGTTGACAAAAGAGCAAACTCGTGATAATATAACTTACGGCTCAGCTGAGGGGCCGCAAGAAGGCTGGCGTGGCACAGGCGGTAGCGCACCTCATTGGTAGTGAGGAGGTCACGGGTCCGAGTCCCGTCGCCAGCTCTTTCGTTTAACGCCGGAAACCTTGATTTTATAAGGTTTCCGGCTCTTTTTGCTTTATAGGAAATTCCGAGATTTGAGAAGGATAAAAAGAACAGGCATTAATCGAACACATGTTAGATAAAC
>CANQSK010000177.1 GCA_947626475.1 uncultured Lachnospiraceae bacterium | reverse complement strand
GGGACGGAGTCCTGCGACTGGTGCAGCATGCTGTACCGGATGTATTGCCGGTGGGCGGACAAGAAGGGCTTTACGACAGAACTTCTGGACTATCTGGACGGCGAGGAAGCGGGCATCAAGTCGGTGACGATTCAGATCAACGGCGTGAACGCCTACGGGTATCTGAAGTCGGAGCACGGCGTGCACCGGCTGGTGCGGATTTCTCCCTTTAACGCGGCGGGCAAGCGGCAGACGTCTTTCGTGTCCTGCGACGTGATGCCGGATATCGAGGAGGATCTGGATGTGGACATCAATCCGGACGACCTGCGGATCGATACTTACCGGTCCAGCGGCGCCGGCGGCCAGCATATCAATAAGACGTCCTCGGCGGTGCGCATCACCCACATCCCTACGGGCGTGGTGGTACAGTGCCAGAACGAGCGCTCCCAGTTCCAGAACAAGGACAAGGCCATGCAGATGCTGAAAGCCAAGCTGTTCATTTTGAAGCAGCAGGAGAATGCGGCCAATCTCTCTGATATCCGCGGCGACGTGGCGGAGATCGCCTGGGGAAGCCAGATCCGCTCCTATGTGCTGCAGCCCTATACGATGGTGAAGGATCACCGGACCAATGAGGAGAGCGGCAATGTAAACGCCGTGCTGGACGGAGACCTCGATCCCTTTATCAGCGCGTATCTGCGCTGGAGCCGCCTGGGAGGCAAAAAGTAGTTGCATTGACGGCGCAATTATGGTAATATCTTTCCCGTGAGCACAAATGTGCATGCTATGCGCACAAAGGAGACGTTCATGGAAGAGAAAAATAAGTATTTTGTAGTAACGAAAAAAGCGGTGCCGGAAGTACTTCTGAAGGTAGTGGAGGCCAAGCGGCTTCTGGAGTCCGAGAAGGTGATGACGGTGCAGGAGGCGACGGCGGCTGTGGGCATCAGCCGAAGTTCCTTTTACAAGTACAAAGACGACATTTTTCCGTTTTATGACAATTCAAAGGGGAAGACAGTGACTTTTGTGACCATCATGGATGATGTGCAGGGGCTGCTGTCTGACCTTTTGCATATTGTGGCCAATTACAGGGCCAACATCCTGACCATCCACCAGAGCATTCCGGTCAACGGCGTGGCGACGCTGACGCTGAGCGCGGAGGTCCGGACGGACACGGAGGATGTGTCGCGCATGGTAGAGGAGATCGAAGGGATGGAGGGCATCCATTCCGTGAAAATATTGGCTAGGGAGTAGAGAATATGATATATGCGGCGATCATGGGCTTCGGGACCATCGGTTCCGGAGTATATGAGGTTCTTGACAGGAACAGGGAACAGGTGGCGGCCGCTGCCGGCCAGCCTGTTGAGGTAAAGTATGTGCTGGATCTTCGGGATTTCCCGGGGACGGCTGTGGAAGATAAGGTAATCCATGACTTCTCGGTGATCGAGAACGATCCGGAGGTTAAGCTGGTGGTGGAGACCATGGGCGGCCTGAATCCGTCCTATCCTTTTGTGAAGGCGTGCCTTCTGGCCGGCAAGCATGTGTCCACCTCCAACAAGGCGCTGGTAGCGGCCCACGGGACGGAGCTTCTGGCCATCGCCAGGAAGAAGGGCGTGAATTTTCAGTTTGAGGCCAGCGTAGGCGGCGGCATTCCCATTATCCGCACCCTGTACCGCTGTATGGCCGGAGACCGGGTTTCGGAGATCACCGGTATCCTGAACGGCACGACCAACTATATCCTTACGAAAATGGACCGCGAAGGCTGGTCCTTCGGACAGGCCCTTAAGGAGGCGCAGGCTCTCGGATATGCGGAGCAGAATCCGGAAGCCGACGTGGAGGGCTACGACACCTGCCGGAAGATCGCGATCCTGACGGCCCTTGCTGCCGGAAAGGAAGTGGACTACCGGGAGATTCCCACAGAGGGAATTACGAATATCTGCGCGGAAGACCTGCGGTACGCGGATACCCTTGGATTGGCGCTGAAGCTGGTCGGAACCAGCCGGATTCAGGGCGATAAGGTATCTGTGCGGGTGGCGCCTCTGCTGATGGGAAAAGAGAACCCTCTGTACGGAGTAAACGATGTGTACAACGCGATCCTGGTCAAGGGCAATATGCTGGGCACCAGCATGTATTACGGCAGCGGAGCGGGCAAGCTTCCCACGGCCAGCGCGGTGGTGGCGGACATGATCGAGGAGGCTCAGAACCTGGATCATCACGTTCCCATGGGCTGGAGCGGCGAGAAGCTGGCGCTTCAGACGGAGGACACTGCCGTATACCGCTATTTCCTCCGCATCGCCGGCAAATTTGAGGAGCTGCACCAGATGGTAGAGCACTATCTGGGCGACTGTCAGATTGCCCTGCTGGAGGGGCTTGACGAGTTTGCGGTGCTGACGGACGCTATGGAAAAAAGCGCCTTTGAACAGGCCCTGGCCAGACTGAACGAGGTTCTGGCCCAGGCCGGAAGCAGAACGGTGCAGATCATCCATGGGGAAGCGTGAAAGGCGTAAGAGATGGACATGCTTCAGATTTTGCGGAATATCATCAGGCAGGGAATCCCCTGCCTGTTTCATCTTCTGACAGGGCTTTACTGTCCCGGCTGCGGTGGCACCAGAGCGGTCTGGTATCTGCTCCACGGCCAGATTCTGAAAAGCCTTCAGTATCATCCCCTGGTTCTCTACGGAGCTTTTGTTGTGGCGGCGGAGCTGGCGGCGTACTGGATAGCCGGGAGAGGGGGCCGGGTCAGAGATGTTTCGGCGTCCTTTCGCCGGTATGAGTGGGAGGTTCTGATCGGAACGGTCATTTTGGTCCTCAACTGGATCCTGAAAAACTATATGCTGGTATTTCGCGGCGTGGATCTGCTTGCGGAAAGACCTTTCTGAACAAAATACGGACGCTCTCATTGCTGAGGCGTCCGCGTTTGATAGAATGATTAATTATTCATTTTCCGATTCATAGAGTGATTCGTAAATATCCTCATAAATTTTCTGATATTCCGGGCTGTTGAGAATCTTGCGGTATTCCGGGCTGTTCAGAAGACCGATCATCAACGTCATGAAAATACTCATGAGAACGGCGATGATGCCCATTACCAGTCCGGCGATGGCGAATCCGCTCAGGGGACGGCCCTTCCTGGACAGGATCATCAGAACAATGGCGGTCACGGCCAGGGGAAACTGGACCAGCGGACTGCAGCAGCAGCTTACAAGGGCCAGGATACCGAAGATCATGGATGCCAGCGCCATGCCGTTGGACTGCTTGGGCGGCGCGTACTGCTGCTGATAAGAATTCTGCTGATAGGGGTTCTGCTGGTAGGGCGGCTGCTGGTAAGGATTTTGCTGATAGGGATTCTGCTGATAAGGCGGCTGCTGCCAGGAATTCTGCTGCTGAGGGTTTTGCTGCCAGCTGTTAGAGGAATTGTCCTGCTGCCAGTCGTAGTTCGGCTGATTCTGCGGCTGGCCGCTGCTGTCCTGCGGCGGCTGATTTACATTTGGTTCGTTGCCGGAAGGCGTCTGATTCTCCGGCGTCTGTTCTGGTTCTTTGTATTCATCCATATGGTTATCCTCCCGAAAGCGCCCTGAAGGGTTTGGCTTTTTGTAGTATTGATAATATCCTATCACAAAATTTTTTTACTGTCTAGACGCAAAGGGAGATTCGCTATATAATGGTTACAGCTTATTTACAGGAGATTTTTATGGATATTATCGGTGTATTGCAGGAAGAATTGAAGATTGGCCGCAGTCAGGCGGAGGCGGCTGTGAAGCTGATAGACGAGGGAAACACCATACCGTTTATCGCCCGGTACCGGAAGGATGTTACCGGTTCGCTGGACGACCAGGTTCTCCGGAATCTGGATGAGAGGCTTCGGTACCTGCGGAATCTGGAGGAGAAGAAGGAGCAGGTTCTTTCCAGTATCGGGGAGCAGGGCAAGCTGACGCCCCAGCTGGAAGCGCAGATTCGGGAAGCCATGACATTGGTGGCGGTGGAGGATCTGTACCGTCCTTACCGTCCGAAGAGAAGGACCAGGGCCACCATCGCTCAGGAGAAAGGGCTGGGGCCGCTGGCAGACACCATTGCCCTCCAGATGACGGAGGAGCCGCTGGAAATTCTGGCGGCTGCCTACATATCGGAGGAAAAAGGCGTGGCCTCCGCGGAGGAAGCCATCGCCGGGGCCAGAGATATTCTGGCCGAGCGGATCTCAGATGATGCCGGTTACCGGACTTATATTCGTAATGTTACCGTAAATCAGGGCCTGATCCATTCCGAGGCACGTGATGCCGGTGCGGAGTCCGTCTATGAGATGTATTATCAGTATGAGGAAACGGTCCGGAAAGCGGCCGGACACAGGATCCTGGCACTGAATCGGGGGGAAGATGAGAAGGTCCTTTCGGTGAAGATCATCGCGCCCGAGGAGCAGATTATCCGCTATCTGGAAAAGCAGGTGATCGTCCGAGACAACCCGTATACCACCCCGGTGCTTCGGGAAGCGGTGGCCGACAGTTACAGCCGTCTTATCGCCCCATCCATTGAGCGGGAAGTGAGAAATGAGCTGACGGAGAAGGCGGAGGAAGGGGCCATTAAAGTGTTCGGAAAGAACCTGGAGCAGCTTCTGATGCAGCCTCCGATCACCGGTAAGGTCGTTCTCGGCTGGGATCCGGCATTTC
>CANQSK010000176.1 GCA_947626475.1 uncultured Lachnospiraceae bacterium | reverse complement strand
TTCTGAACGAGGCCTGCTCCTCCGGCTGCGGTTCCTTTATCGAAACCTTTGCCAAATCCTTAAACTACAGTGTGGAGGATTTCGCCAAAGAGGCGCTGTTCGCCCAGAATCCCACAGACCTGGGCAGCCGCTGCACCGTATTTATGAACTCCAACGTCAAGCAGGCGCAGAAGGAGGGCGCCAGCGTAGCGGATATCTCCGCCGGTCTGGCCTACTCGGTGATCAAGAATGCCCTTTACAAGGTGATCAAGCTTACCAGTCCCTCCGATCTGGGCTCCCATGTGGTCGTTCAGGGCGGAACCTTCTACAATGACGCCGTTCTCAGAAGCTTTGAGAAGATTTCCGGCTGCCAGGCGGTCCGTCCGGACATCGCGGGCATTATGGGCGCCTTCGGTGCGGCGCTGATCGCCAGGGAACGTCATGAGGGAAAGCAGACCACCATGATGCCCCTGGACAAGATCATCAACCTGAAATACCAGACGTCCATGGCCCGCTGCAAGGGCTGCACCAACCACTGTGTCCTGACCGTCAACCGGTTTGAGGGCGGGCGGCAGTTTATCAGCGGCAACCGCTGCGAGCGGGGCCTGGGCCGTGAAAAAATACGGCGGGAGATCCCCAACCTGTTCGATTACAAATACCATCGGATGTTCGATTATGAATCCCTGACAGCCGACCAGGCCCCCAGGGGCACCATCGGCATCCCGCGAGTACTGAACTTTTATGAAAACTATCCGTTCTGGGCTACCTTTTTCAGGGAGCTGGGGTTCAGGGTCGTTTTATCCCCTCAGTCCACCAGAAACATTTACGAGCTGGGCATCGAATCCATTCCCAGTGAATCGGAATGCTACCCGGCCAAGCTGGCCCACGGACATATCTCCTGGCTGATCGCCCAGGGCATTCAGACGATTTTCTATCCCTGCATTCCCTATGAGCATCAGGAACAGCCGGGAGCCGGCAACCATTACAATTGTCCCATGGTTACCTCCTACGCGGAAAACATCAAGAATAACGTGGAGGAGCTGAAGGAGAAGCAGATTCGTTTCCTGAATCCCTTTATGGCCTTTACCAATGAGGAGATCCTGACCAGGCAGCTGGTAACTGAATTTCTGAAAGAATTCGGCGGCTCTGAAGGCAGTTCCGGCCCGTTTCAGCAGGCTCCGCCCATGACGGAGGCGGAGATCCGCGCCGCCGCCCGCAAGGCCTGGATCGAGCTGGAGAATTCCAGGCGCGACATCCAGAAAAAAGGCGAGGAAACTATCGCCTGGCTGAAAGAGCACAACCGACACGGCATCGTTCTGGCGGGACGGCCTTACCACACGGACCCGGAAATCCACCACGGTATCCCGGAGATGATCGCCTCCTACGGAATGGCGGTCCTGACGGAAGACTCCATCTCCCATCTCGGGACAGTGGAACGTCCCCTTATTGTCACCGATCAGTGGGTGTACCATTCCCGTCTGTACGCGGCCGCCTCTTACGTAAAGAACTGCGGCTTCCTGGATCTGATCCAGCTGAACTCCTTCGGCTGCGGCCTGGACGCGGTGACTACGGACCAGGTCCACGATATCCTGGCATCCGCCGGAAAGATTTACACAGTACTCAAGATCGACGAGGTCAATAACCTGGGAGCGGCCAGAATCCGCGTCCGCTCTCTGATCGCCGCTCTTCGGGTGCGGGATAGGAACCACTACCAGCGGAAGGTGGTGTCGAGCGCCTACAACCGGGTGCTGTTCACCAAAGAGATGAAAGAGGATTACACCATCCTGTGTCCTCAGATGTCGCCCATCCACTTTGAGCTGCTGGAACCGGCGGTCCGTTCCTTCGGATACCATGTGGAGGTTCTCCAGAATCACAACCGGTCCGCTGTGGATGGGGGCCTGCAGTACGTCAACAACGACGCCTGCTATCCGTCCCTCATCGTCATTGGACAGATCATGGAAGCGCTTCTGTCCGGCCGCTACGACCTGGACCATACGGCCATCATCATGAGCCAGACCGGCGGCGGCTGCCGGGCCTCCAATTACATCGGCTTTATACGCCGCGCACTGGAGAAGGCCGGCATGTCCCAGATACCGGTCATCTCACTGAACGCCAACGGCATGGAGACCAATCCGGGATTCCATTTTACGCCCAACCTGATCATCAAGGCCATGCAGGCCCTGGTCTACGGAGATATTTTCATGAGGGTCCTCTACGGCACCCGCCCCTATGAGGCGGACCCGGGAGCCGCCAACCGGCTCCATCAGATGTGGAAAAACCGGTGCATCCAGTCTCTTTCCGGCAGATCTCCGTCCATGATAGAGTTCAACCGGAACATCCGGGGAATCATCCGGGATTTTGACCGGCTTCCCCGCCGGGACGTAAAAAAGCCAAGAGTCGGCATCGTGGGTGAGATTCTGGTGAAATTCTCGCCGCTGGCCAACAACCACATTGTGGAGCTTCTGGAATCCGAGGGCGCGGAGGCTGTAATGCCGGACCTGCTGGATTTCCTTATGTACTGTTTCTACAACAGCAATTTCAAGGCGGAAAACCTGGGGGGCAAATCTTCGACCGCAAGACTCTGCAACCTGGCGGTCGCCGTGCTGGAATACTTAAGAAAGGCAGCCCGGACGGAATTTGAGAAGAGCGTTCACTTTACTCCCCCGTCCAAAATACAGAACCTGGCCGTCATGGCGGAGGATTTCGTCTCCCTGGGCAACCAGACCGGCGAGGGATGGTTCCTGACAGGGGAAATGCTGGAGCTGATCCACAGCGGCGTCAACAACATCGTCTGCACTCAGCCCTTCGGATGCCTGCCCAACCACATCGTCGGCAAGGGCGTCATCAAGGAACTGCGGAAGGCTTATCCCCAGTCCAACATCATCGCCGTGGACTACGACCCCGGCGCCAGCGAGGTGAACCAGTTAAACCGCATCAAACTGATGCTGGCAACGGCTCAGAAAAATCTGGCTCAGCCTTCTGACTGACAAAAATAAACCCATGGCCGTGTGAGCCTGCTCACCAAAGCCATGGGTTTCTGTTTTTCTATCGGTCTAACCTTTCATCATTTGTAAATGGGATACTTCTCGCAGATCTTTGTCACTTCCGCCCGGATGTAATCCGCCTTGTTCTCAAAATCCGTTGCTGTCAGCCAGATGCACTCGGCCACCTTGGCCATATCCTCTTCCTTCAGGCCTCTGGAGGTCACCGCCGGAGTTCCGATCCGCACGCCGGAGGTCACAAAGGGACTTCTGGGATCGCCGGGAACCGCGTTCTTGTTCAGGGTAATATATACCTGGTCACAGCGGTTCTGCAGCTCCTTGCCGGAGATCTCCATTCCCCGCAGGTCGACCAGCATCAGATGGTTGTCCGTTCCGCCGGTAAGAATCTTGAAGCCCTGCTTCTGCAGCTCCTCCGCCAGCGCCTTGGCGTTCTTCACGATCTGCTCCTGGTAAGTCTTAAACTCCGGCTTCAGCGCCTCTCCGAAGCAGACGGCCTTGGCAGCGATCACATGCTCCAGGGGACCTCCCTGGCTTCCGGGGAAGATCGCTTTATTGAAATTGAATTTGTCCGCAGCCTCTTTGTTGGCCAGGATCATGCCGCCCCTGGGACCTCTCAGGGTCTTGTGGGTCGTGGTAGTCATCACATCCGCGTAAGGGATAGGACTGGGGTGAACGCCTGCCGCCACCAGACCGGCGATGTGAGCCATGTCAACCATCAGATACGCGCCCACTTTATCCGCCACTTCGCGGAACCTTTTAAAATCAATGGTGCGGCCGTAGGCGCTGGCGCCGGCGATGATCATCTTTGGCCGGCACTCCAGAGCGATCCGCTCCATCTCGTCATAATCCAGGAATCCGTCCTCATCCACACCGTAGGGCACCATATGGAAATACATTCCTGAGAAATTCACAGGGCTTCCGTGAGACAGATGACCGCCCTGATCCAGGTTCATGCCCATAAAGGTATCGCCGGGCTTTAACATGGCCAGAAATACCGCCATGTTGGCCTGAGCGCCGGAATGGGGCTGTACGTTGGCGTAATCGCAGCCGAACAGCTTCTTCGCGCGCTCGATCGCCAGCGTCTCCACCACATCGACATACTCACAGCCGCCGTAGTAGCGCTTGCCGGAGTACCCTTCCGCGTATTTATTTGTCAGAACCGTACCCATGGCCGCCATCACGGTCTCCGACACAATATTCTCCGACGCAATCAGTTCCAGATTCCGCCGCTGGCGGGCCGCCTCCTGCTTAACGGCCGCTCCTACCTCCGGATCCTGCTGCTCAATAAAATCCATTACCTGATTTACCATGGTGTTATCCGCCTTTCTATATGCTTAACTATGGTTTTTCCCATTATATCCAATCATATGGAATTTTTCAACCCCGTACTGTTTCCAAAATACTGCTTCCATACACGAAGCACAAACCGGATTCAAGATTCAGCCCTGCCCGAACGCAAATTTCCACTCCTTCACCACCGCCTGAATCGTCCGGTTCCCGTTATATTCATTGATCGTCGGATAATAAATAGCGTCCATCACGCGGCTGCCGCCCATTTCCTCCAGAAATGCGTCCCCATCGGTAAATACCATGGCGTCCATCGGCGTCCCGTCCGGCGTGATCACAGACAGCTTCACCGCGTTGCGGTTCTTCCCCAGCACCCGCGCG
>CANQSK010000175.1 GCA_947626475.1 uncultured Lachnospiraceae bacterium | reverse complement strand
GATCAGGCCGCCCACAGAGTAGGTGACCGTAGAGTTCTCCTTCACCCGCCAGTCCTCTACCTTCACGTAGCTGTTCACCACATCCCGGTAGTCCAGGATGGTGTTCTTCATATTGCGGATCTTCTCCCGCTGCTTACGGTAAAGAATATAAGCCTTCGCCACATCGGTGTAGCCGGCCTGCTCCAGAACGTGCTCCACACTGTCCTGAATCTCTTCCACGGAAATCTTTCCGTCCTTCATCTTGCTCTGGAAATCCGCCGTCACCCGCAGGGCCAGAAGCTCCAGAATCTCATGATTGTACTCCTTCTCCGTAGCTTTAAAGGCCTTCTTGATCGCCTCCGTAATCTTGCTCAGGTTAAATTCCGCAATTTCCCCGTCACGCTTCACAACGCTGATCATAGCTTATCCTCCCACTCCGCTCTCTGTTTTTTCTTTTTTATTATTCTGCCCGTATTTTTCTGCCGCCGCGTTTTACGCCGTCTGTGTTCCGATACAAAACGCGCCATTAGAATCATTATAGCAAAGAGCATAGAAAAACACAAGATATAGTTTTGTATTTTTTTATAAACTATATCTTGTGTTAATATTCTGTCATTTTCTCACATCAGCCGCCCGTACATTTCCGCGGGAACATAGGCTTTTACCGCGATCCCACGATCCGTATACTCCTCCTCAAGAAGCTCGCCCAGACGGCGGATGTCCTGGATTTTTCCGGCCTCCCCATAGGAGAACACCTTCTCCAGATATACCTTCTGATTTCTCAGGATCTCCTGGAGAAGCTCCAGAAGGGCGTCTGTATTCTGTCCGGTCCTGGCGGAAATCCTCACCTGATAGTCGGCTGTCAGATCTTTCAGGATCTGCTCTCTCTCCAGCCGGTCGATCTTGTTGAACACCGTCACTATGATCTTGTCCGTCACCTGAAGCTGCTTTAATGTCTCATAGACGGTATACATCTCCATATCCATCTGAGGGCTGGAACTGTCCACTACATGGAGAATGATGTCGCAGTACCGGGCCTCCTCCAGGGTGCTTTTGAAGGCCTCGATCAGGTGATGGGGCAGCTTCCTGATAAATCCCACCGTATCCGTCAGAAGGATCTGCTGCCCGTTGGGCAGCTGCAGGTTCCTGGTCGTGGGGTCCAGAGTGGCAAACAGCTTGTCCTCTGCCAGAATCCCAGCGCCGGTCAGACAATTCAGGAGAGTGGATTTGCCGGCGTTGGTATAGCCCACAATGGCCGCCGTCTTCGTGTGGCTCCGCTCCCTCTGCTGCCTCTGGACCTGCCGGTGCCGCTCCACGTCCTTAAGCTCCTCCTTCAGCGCCGAGATCCGCTCATGGATCCGCCGCCGGTCAACCTCCAGCTTTGTCTCGCCGGGGCCCCTGGTGCCGATGCCGCCTCCCAGCCGGGACAGAGAGTTTCTCAGGCCCACCAGGCGGGCCGCCCGGTAGCGGAGCTGAGCCAGCTCCACCTGGATTTTTCCCTCTCTGGTGTGGGCGTGAGCCGCGAAAATGTCCAGGATCACCATGGTGCGGTCCATCACCTTGCACTCCAGCTCCTGCTCCAGATTCCGAAGCTGCGCCGGTGAAAGCTCGTCGTCGCAGACCACTCCCGTGGCATCCGTCTCCCAGATCCGCTCCTTCACCTCGCTGATTTTTCCTTTTCCAAGATATGTGGCCGGATGAATCTGCTCCCGGTTCTGGATCATCCGGTCCGCCACCTGGCCTCCAGCCGTCTTCACCAGCTCCGCCAGCTCATCCAGACAGGCTTCCGTATCCGCCTGGCTTCCGGTATCCACCGCCAGCAGGATCACCCGCTCTTCTGCTTCTTTGATATCGTACAGTTCCGCCAATCCCGTTCTCCCGCTCTTTCCGGCCGGCATTTCTTCCGGCCCGTTCATTATTTCCGCCGCAGCCCTACTGTATCCTGCTGCCCAAAAACGCGATCTCCTTTTCCACCTCCGGCGTGGAGCCGAACTCCTGGCTGTACCTCATGAGGGACTGAAGGGCGTTGGAAAATGCCAGCTTCCTCTCGTAGGCCGCCGCCTGATTGTACAAAAGCTGCCTGCGGGCATCATCCTGCAGGGCGAGCCCTCTCTGAATATACTCCAGGGCCCTGTCGTACTCCCCGGCCTCCATCTCGCTGAGAGCCAGCTGGTTATAGACTGCCCCGCTCTCCCGTCCTGAATTCACCGCGTCCTGAAAAAGGGCGATCGCCTCATCCTCCCGGCCGTCCCGGGTCAGCTGCTGCCCTGCCAGAAGAAGAATCCGGCCCGCTTCCTGATTGTCCGGGTCCGCCGCGGCCAGCTTCTCATACATCTGCACCGCCTCGTCCGCTTTTCCTTCCAGGGCATACAGAATCCCCAGCCTCTCCAGATATTCGGGCCGTTCCTCGTCTGCCTGCCGCAGGATATCGTAGGTGACGGCAGCGGCGGCATAGTCGCCGGACTCATACTCCGCCTGAGCCCGGTATTTCAGTACATCCAGCTCAAATGTCCCCACAAATCCGTCCGACTTCTCAATCGCCTGGTCAAACAGCTCGACTGCCCCGGCATAATCGCCGTCCTCCATCTTCTGTATGGCGGCTTCCCGAATCTCATATTTTTCAGAGGAGCCTCCGCAGCCTGCCAGGCACAGGCAGGCCAGGGCCGCGAGAACAAATCTGCCGCCTGTCCCTCTCATTCTCCTGAAACCGCCGAAATATCCTGTCATCTTCCGTTCTTCCTCTCCCAACAATCCTGATATCACCGAATCACGGCACTCTATCCCGAGTTCACTGAATCACGGCACTTTATCCCGGATTCACCGGATCCCGGTACTGCCGAAGCCTCCCCGGTTCTCGCCGGAAAGCTTATCCGTCTCCTCAAACCGGATCGCCGGCTGATGCTTCATGATACGGAACTGACAGATCCTGTCGTTTATGTGAATCTCCGTATCCCTGACGGCCAGAGCCGGAAAGCGCCACATATCCCCGTCTCCGCAGTAGCTCTCGTCAATGACTCCCAGATGATTGGTCTGAATGATCCCGAAGTTTTTGTAGGTCGAGCTTCTGGGAACCACATGGGCCTCGTAGCCCTCCGGAAGCTTCATGGCGACTCCAAGGGGAATCAGCCGGAATTCTCCCTTTTTCATCACTACATCTTCGGCCGCTCTCAGATCGATCCAGTCCGATTTGCCGTCAATGTAAGCCAGCCGGTCGATTTTATCCGTAAAATATTTAATCTGAATGGTCTCCATTCTAATCTTCCGCTCCTTTTTTCCAGGGACCGATCTCCACGCTGCCGTTTACGGGCACAAAACCGCTGACGCCCTCGGCGACTACGTGCTTCTCCCTGCCGTCGTAGTAGACCAGCTCGCCCTCCTGCCGGTCAAAATCATAGTCCGCCAGCATAACCGCGGTCCTGTCCGAAGCCACGCAGGCATAACTGACGTCATCCATCAGCAGCTTTTTCTCGCCGTCCTCTATCATCATCAGGCTGGCGCGGATTCCCTCTCCCGATTCATCCTGCTGGCAGTCCGCCAGATACAGAAGAGTTCCGTCCTCCATGACCCAGGCCCGGTATACCTCATAATCCAGTTCTTTGCCGCTGAGGAACAGATCGCCGCCCTCCGGCCCCCTCTTTTTGATATAGCAGATGCCGTCTCCGGTCACAGCCTGACACTCAAATCCATAGGCTTCCTTATCCAGCTCCTCCATATGGCCGGCGCCGCTGCCGGACAGGCTGGTCTCATAGAGGATTTCCTCCTCCTCTTCCGCGTCCGTTGCCGTCACATACAGCCTGCCGCAGTCCTCATCGGACCAGACGGATATCTCTCTGTCCAGGAAATCCGCGTCCTTCAGCCCGCCGATATTTTTGTCCCCGGCAGCCAGCTTCACGCCGTCAAAGAGACCGTCCCCGACGGCCTGCCGCAGCACTCTGTCGCCGAAATCCTCATCCTCCAGACCGTCCCTGAACTGGGACCAGTTGACCTGAATCTCTCCCGGCTTCGGCCCTTCCATATACAGACAGTAAACTCCCGCCTCCGACTCGCAGCGGTCGGTCCGGCTGTCCCCCGTATAGATCCGGTCAGACACCAGATGCCCCTCCGCCCCGTCGTAATAGTAGAGCGCCGCATAAGGCAGCTGAAATCTTCCCAGCTCATGAAGCCGTTCCCAGTCCTCCTCCGACATGGCCAGATCCTCATAAATAATATCCTCATAGGACGCCCTCGCAGGGGACTCTGTCAGATAATAACCGACTCCCTTATCCACATCCCAGCTGACCACGTCGATCACATTGCCTGCGATCCGCTTCTTATTGCCGTTTTGGTCCACCTGGTACAGATTGTCGTATTTCAACACCAGAAAACCGGTCAGATCTCTGCCCGCGAAAAACCGGCGGACGTTCTCCTCCAGCCGGACTTTCTCCTTCTGGCCAGCCAGATCCTGAAAATAATACCGGTAACTGTCCTTTCCGGTTTTTTCCTGCCAGATCAGATTCCTCTCCTTCTCGTCGGTCAGATATCGCTGCTCCACCAGATTTCTGCCGATCCGGACGGACTCTGTCCCATTAAAATAGTAGAGAGACTCTCTTTTCACATACAAAACCGTATGGTCTTTCAGCACCCGGTACTGAGAGACGAGAGAATCAATCCTCACCGGCTCCTCATCCGCCTGCAGGTTCCTGCAGTACAGATCAAAGGTTTCGCCGTCATAATCTTCCCGGTAAAACAGGTATCTGCCGTCCTCACTGATGACGTCTCCCCCGGAGCCGGTTCCCATCACCATTTCCCCGTCCCCGCGGGTCAGCCTGTCCGTGATCTCCGCGGGGCCTTCCTCCATCCGCGCCAGATCAAGCAGGTACAGGG
>CANQSK010000174.1 GCA_947626475.1 uncultured Lachnospiraceae bacterium | reverse complement strand
CAGCACCGCCAGGAAAGGACGCACCACCTACACTTACGAAAACATGGACTTCCGTATGTTCCCCGGCATCCAGAGGGCCTTCCAGGAATGGAACTCCCTCTATAAGATAAGGACTTCCATTGAGCGAACGATCGACCATCTAAAGACCAACATGGGAATCGCGGGAAAACACACTCGTAATCATACGACCACCAAGACGGATGTACTTCTCGCCGACATTGCCTGCCAGCTTACGGTCATAGTCGCCTCCCATATGAACATGCTGGAGTATATTCGCAAGTTGAAGCCACTGGGTCTAAATCGTATTCTATTTTCAAAGTACCTAAAACTTAGGTCTATAAGTGCGCCCAAAACTGACCGTAATGCTCCCACTTCGGTCACCTGGAAGGATGATCCTGTTTTTTCTCCTTACCTGCAGATGGCTTATGAAGCGTATCCAGCAGTAAAAGCAACATTTAACAATTACCTATACGGATGGCTTATGAGGCGTGTCCAGCAGTAAAAGCAACATTTAACAATTACCTATATAAAATTAGCCGCCTGAAGGGCATCAATTATTATCTTTTGCTCAACTAAAGAGAACTCCCTCTTCCTTTCAGGAACAAAATATCCCTTCTCATGTCCGATTTGTTTTGCTTCAATCTCATAACCGTAATTCCGCAGGGTCTGAATATCCTTCGTAAGAGTCTTCCTGTCGCAATTGATCCCCTGACCTATGAGTGTCTTGCATATCCGCTCCGTAGTAAGAGGATATTGAGATGAAGACTCTGCTCTGAGTAAATCCATCATCTTTAATAATTTTACCTTTTGCCAATTGTCCTTCGTCATTCCTGCCTCCTGACGACAAAAACCCAGATTATTACAATAATACAGCTTCAAGTATACTACCTCCTTGTGCAAATTGTCAACGAATTGTCTCTGATTTTGGAAGTTCCTGTTTATTTTTACGATATGTATTTCCTTTATAAACTTCTTATATTTTCGACTTTTCTACAGTAATCCCTTAAAAATTCTCTATTGTGCATCGGTGGCCATAAAAAACAGGGCATCCAGCCTCTTTGACCAAATGCCCTTTCTATCTCCTTGTATCTGTCACCACTTCCGCCCGTTCATCTGCCATCTGTCATGACTCTTTACATTCCTCACCACCTGCCGCAAAGACTTCTCTCTGGAATGCATATGAAAGGGTTGTTAATATCGGTGTTTATGATAGCAGACCACGCTGCTTTCCGTCGGATATTCCGGATTATGCAGGTACTAGTAGTGCCCGGTATTCCTACTCATAATCGTCACATCATAAGGATCCGCCACTATTATCACAAAGTAATTCGGATCCAGACTCCACAGTTCTTCAGCACTGAACACAGGCAGCCTCCTTTCCGGCGAACCATGCATCCAACGCCTGCATCTCAAGATCTGTCCGCTCCTTTGCCTTCATTCCGGAGAAATATTTCTCTTCCGCCTCTACAGGCATTTTTACACTCACCATTTTAGCTGCCGTTACCCCTGCTGCCGGATGCGATATAGCATTCAACCTGTCCAGATCCAGAGCACCTGCCGCCTCCCGGAAATCCTTTGCCATCTTAGATGATATCTTCAATTCTCCCCACTGAGCCTGTTCAGCTACCAGTTCTTGCTCTTCTTCGTCCAGATACGACAGATCAACTGCAGCCACCAGGGCAATCTCTCCATTATCCAAAAATTCCTTCAGCGGCTCGATCAGCTGATTCACACGCATGTATCTGGCGATATTTCGTCCAGTCATTCCGTACTCTTCACCGATGCTATCCCTGCTCTTCGACTTGTGGACATCGTGTCCACAGGTTGCCTCAGGCTTTCTGCCGTTCAAAATCTCAATCTCCCGCCGGATGTCATTTCTCTTACTCTGGCAGCCAATCTTCTCATACCTTTCCGACAGCACCACTGTCCGCTCACTTGGAAGCAATTCCGAAAAGGATCTCTGAATCAGGTTTGTTTCAATCACATAGACGTAAGCCTCTTCATCTGTCAGATCATTCTTCACAACTGCCGGTATTTCCTTAAGACCCACAATTTTCGCCGCATTCAGTCTGTTATGGCCCGCCAGCATTTCATATCCGTCATCCTGCTTCAGGACGATCACTGGACTTAACACCCCATGATTCCGTATACTCTCCACCATATCCTGCAGACGCTCCCCTTCATATAACCGGAAGGGATGATCATGAAAAAATCTGATCTGCTCCACCGGGATCATCTGTACACCACTTGGTGCCTTTTCTGTTCCCTGAGGCGATGAATCTCCGACCAGAACATCCACCGCATCAAATATTGAACCGACAGCCCCTCTATTTTTCCACTGCAATTAAAATCTCTTTAAATTCTATGCGGTCTGCTCCAAATGGTACAAAATTGGTACAAAATCAACATTTTGGTACAGAGAGCACGTTGGGAAACCCGCATAAGCACTGGTTTCCACCGGGTTTTTACTTCTCCAGCGACTTCATCGTGGGGAAGAAGATCACGTCCCTTATGGCCGGTGAATCCGTCAGCAGCATCACCAGACGGTCGATGCCGTAGCCGATGCCGCCAGTGGGCGGCATACCGATCTCCAGAGCGTTCAGGAAATCCTCGTCTGTATGGTTGGCTTCCTCGTCGCCGGCCGCGAAGGCCGCCTCCTGGGCCGCGAAACGGGCCCTCTGGTCAATGGGATCGTTCAGCTCCGAGTAGGCGTTGCACATCTCCCGGGCGTAGATGAACAGCTCAAACCGCTCCACCAGCTCCGGCTTATCGGGTTTTCGCTTGGTCAGGGGACTGACCTCAACCGGATGGTCCATGATGAAGGTGGGCTGGATCAGATGCTCCTCCACGAACTCCTCAAAGAACAGGTTGATGATGTCGCCGCGGGTGTGGCGGGCCTCATAGTGGACCTCCTTCTCGTCGGCAAGCTTTTTCGCTTCCTCTGTGGTCCTGATCTCCTCAAAGTCGATTCCTGTATATTTTTTAATGGCGTCGATCATGGTCAGCCGCTCAAAGGGCTTGCCCAGATCGATCTCAACGCCGGAGTAGGTGATGACCGCAGTGCCGCAGACCTCCTGGGCCACATGGCGGAACATATTCTCCGTCAGATCCATCATGCCGTGATAATCGGTGTAGGCCTGATAAAGCTCCATCAGAGTAAACTCCGGATTGTGCCGGGTATCCAGACCCTCGTTGCGGAACACGCGGCCGATCTCATATACCCGCTCCATGCCGCCTACGATCAGGCGCTTTAAGTACAGCTCCAGGGAAATCCGCAGCTTCACGTCCTCATCCAGGGCATTGTAATGAGTCTCAAAAGGCCTCGCTGCAGCGCCGCCGGCGTTGGAAACCAGCATGGGAGTCTCCACCTCAAGGAAGCCGAGGCCGTCCAGATAGCGGCGGATGCTGCTGATGATCCGGGAACGCATGACGAAAGTCTTCTTCACATCCTC
Organism: uncultured Lachnospiraceae bacterium; assembly: GCA_947626475.1. Taxonomy (GTDB): domain Bacteria; phylum Bacillota; class Clostridia; order Lachnospirales; family Lachnospiraceae; genus UBA3402. Next base: position 1,390 of record CANQSK010000174.1, on the reverse strand, counting down.
ATTCATGATCAGATCCACATATCTCTGGCGGTAGCGCATGTCCGTGTTGGTCAGGCCGTGATACTTCTCCGGGAGAATCTGCAGGCTTTTGGAAAGCAGAGTCAGCTCCGAAGCGTGAATGGAAATCTCTCCGGTCTTGGTGGTAAACACTGTGCCCTGAATGCCGATAATATCGCCGATATCCAGCTTCTTAAAATCCTTGTAGGAATCCTCGCCGATGCTGTCCCGGGCCACATAACACTGAATATTTCCCTTCAGGTCCTGGACATTGCAGAAGGATGCCTTGCCCATGATCCGCCTGGACATCATGCGGCCGGCGATGGTTACCTCCTTCCCCTCCCAGTCCTCATAGTGTTCCTTCACATCTGTGCTGTGAACAGTCACGTCATACCTGGTAATGGCGAACGGGTCCCTGCCCGCCGCCTGAAGCTCCGCCAGCTTATCCCGGCGAACCTTAAGCAGCTGATTGATATCCTGATTTTGATTCTGATTTTTATTCTGATTCGTTATTTCCGCCACGTCAGTTCTCTCCTCCATGTTTTGTCATTGATTTATTTTATAGGCTGCCCCTGAAAAAGTCAAGAAAAACCCTTATCTCTTACGGAATCATTTCCCTGCCCGGTGGGGCAGGGCGGATTTCCCCGCCCTCTCACATCACAAAACGGCCAACCCTGCCACCGGGCTGACCGTTCATTTTCAGATCTCTTCCGCTTACACTCTCTGAATCTCAAGAATCTTGTACTGAATCACTCCCACAGGAGCGTTCACATCCACTACATCCCCTATTTTTCTGCCAATGAGAGCCTTGCCCATGGGGGACTCATTGGAAATCATGTTCTCCAGACTGTTGGCCTGAGCGGAACCAACCAGCTGGAATTCCACCTCCTCGGCAAATTCCATATCGTAGACCTTAACCTTGCAGCCAATGCTCACCTTGTCCAGGTCAACCTCATCCTCAACCACGACTTCCGCGTTCTTAAGAAGTTTCTCCAGTTCCTCGATCCGAAGTTCAATATCCCTCTGCTCATCTTTGGCGGCGTCGTACTCGGCATTCTCTGACAGATCCCCCTGCTCTCTGGCCTCCTTGATCTTCTGGGCCACTTCCTTTCTCCGGACGACTTTCAGATTGTGAAGCTCATCTTCATACTGTTTTAACCCCGCATACGTCAAAATGTTCTTCTTCTCTGCCATAATACTCGTTACCTTCCTTTATTGTTTTACCCAGCCAACGGAAAACCTTCCATTATGCATTCTCATCATTATAGCCCAAGTATCCTGTATTGTCAAGAACTTAGATTTCAGATTCTGTCCTGAAGCAGCGCCAGTGAAGTGAAAAGTTAACTTCCACTTCTAAGGGGACCAAGTAGAAATTAGTCTTTCTCCAACCTCC
>CANQSK010000173.1 GCA_947626475.1 uncultured Lachnospiraceae bacterium | reverse complement strand
GTGCCGCGGATGTAAAGAATAAAAGCAATTTTAAGTTTTCTAAAAATCCTCTTGAAATCCCCTTATGTTTATTATACAATTATAATCGGCAGAAAATGGATATAGTGGGTGGAGTTTTTTGTCCGGCGACACAGGCTTTTTCCCACATCAATTTAATAAAATGGAGGACTGCAAAATGAGTAATTCAGCACAAACTTCAGCAAGCGGCAGAATCATCAGCCTGCTTGATGAAAACAGTTTTGTTGAAGTCGGCGCTTATGTAACGGCCAGAAATACGGACTTCAACATGACAGGCAAGGACACACCGGCTGACGGCGTCGTGACAGGCTACGGTACCATCGACGGCTGCCTTGTGTATGTGTTCAGCCAGGACGCGTCCGTGCTGGGTGGTTCCATGGGCGAGATGCACGCCAGGAAGATTTCCGGCATCTATGACATGGCCATGAAGATGGGCGCTCCGGTTATCGGCCTGGTGGACTGTGCGGGTCTGAGGCTTCAGGAGGCCACGGACGCTCTGCACGGTTTCGGACAGCTGTACTGGAACCAGACCATGGCTTCCGGTGTGATCCCGCAGATCTACGCGGTGTTTGGAACCTGCGGCGGCGGCATGGCTGTTTCCGCGGCGATGGCCGATTTTACGTTTATGGAGGGAAAGAAGGCAAAGCTGTTTGTCAATTCCCCCAATGCCATTGACGGCAACTATGCGGGCAAGTGCGATACTTCTGCAGCTGCCTTCCAGAGCGAGAAGGCGGGCGTCGTGGATTTCGTGGGCGGAGAGGATGAGATCCTGTCTCAGATCCGCACCCTGGTATCCGTGCTGCCGGCCAATAATGAGGACGACATGTCTTACGAAGAGTGTCAGGACGATCTGAACCGTGTATGCGACGGACTGGCCGGCTGGGCAGGCGATACGGCTATGGCCCTCTCCCAGATCTCCGATGGGAACTTTTTCCTGGAGACCAAGGCCATGTACGCTCCCTCCATGGTGACCGGATTCATCCGCCTGAACGGCAACACCGTAGGCTGTGTGGCCAACCGGAGCGAGAGCTATGATGAGGACGGAAAGAAGAAAGCGGACTACGAGCCGGTTCTGACAGCCAGCGGATGCTGGAAGGCGGCCGAGTTCGTGAAATTCTGCGACGCGTTTAACATCCCGGTTCTGACCCTGGTGAACGTAAAAGGATATAAGGCTGACATGTGCAGCGAGAGAAATATGGCCAGAGCGGCAGCAGCGCTGACCTATGCATTTGCGGACGCCAGCGTGCCGAAGGTGACGGTCATCATCGGACAGGCTTACGGAACCGCTTACCTGACCATGGCCAGCAAATCCGCCGGAGCTGATCTGGTGTACGCGTGGCCCGCAGCCTCCATCGGCATGATGGACGCCCAGGCGGCGGTTAAGATCATGTACGCCGATGAGATCGCGGCGGCAGCTGATTCCGTAGCCCTGATCAATGAGAAGGCGGCGGAGTATCAGGCGCTTCAGTCCAGCGCTCAGGCGGCGGCCAGGAGAGGCTATGTAGATGACATTATTCAGCCGGAAGACACCAGGAAACGTGTCATTGCCGCATTTGAGATGTTATTCACAAAGAGAGAGGATCGTCCAGCCAAAAAGCATGGCACGATCTGAGGCGAGGTGACAGGCGTATGAAACAGATCAAGAAACAGTTAGTATGGATACTTTGCGTGGCTGCCTGCCTGTTCTCCCTGACGGCCTGCGGCAGCGGAGCCCAGGAGGATTCGGACATTGACCCCATGATGGCGGCTTCCCTGGAGCAGCAGAGCGGTTCCATCCTGTCTGACATCGTGGCCATGCCGGCGGACCAGATCGACATGGTGATCGAACAGAACCAGGAGTACGGTTCCGCGGGTCTTGCCGCCGGGCTTGAGTCCTACAAGGGACTGATGGACGATTTGGGCGCTTATGTGTCCTCCGGAACAGCGACGGTAAAGACCACGGACGATGGGTATGAGATCTCCATTCCCGCCCAGTTTGAGAAGAGGGAGTGCGAGTTCGTCATTGATGTGGATAAGCAGCTTGCCAACATTACCGGCATGGCATTTAATCCGGTCTATTCCTTGGGCGAGAATATGGTCAAGGCGGCGCTGAACACCCTGATGGGCATGGGCACCGTGTTTGTGGTGCTGATCTTCATCAGCCTTCTGATCAGCTGCTTTAAGTATATCAGCGTATTTGAGAACAAGATGAAAGCCAAATCCGCGCCTCAGGCGGCTCCCGCTCCCGCGCCCGTTCCGATTCCGGTTCCCGCGGCGGAAGAGGACCTGACGGACGATCTGGAGCTGGTGGCGGTTATTACGGCGGCTGTCGCGGCAGCGGCCGAGGCGGCGGGGACTGTTCCCGCGGACGGACTGGTAGTGCGTTCTATCCGGCGGGTTCCCGGCGGAAAGTGGAAAAAAGCGTAATTTATTTTAGGAGGATTCTATCATGAAAAATTATACAATCACAGTCAACGGCAACGTATATGAAGTAACGGTTGAAGAAGGCGTTTCCACAGGCGCGGCTCCCGCGGCCCCCAAGGCGGCCCCGAAGGCCCCCGCCCCCAAGGCTCCCAAGGCGGCGGCTCCCGCCGGCGCTCAGGGCTCCGTAGTAGTTTCCGCTCCCATGCCCGGCAAGATCCTCGGCGTGAAGGCTTCCGCGGGCCAGGCAGTCAAGAAGGGCGAAGTGATCATGATTCTGGAAGCCATGAAGATGGAGAACGATATTGTGGCCCCCTCCGACGGAACCATTGCCAGCATCAACGTAGCAGTAGGTGACGCCGTAGAGTCTGGTGCAACGCTGGCTACATTAAACTAGGAATCGCGTAACTGAAACGCAGGTTCCAGATGGAGGGATTAACATGGATTATATTACAACGACATTGTCGAATCTTCTTCAGCAGACGGCGTTTTTAAACCTGACCGGCGGCAATCTTCTTATGATCGCGGTGGCCTGCTTCTTTCTGTATCTGGCCATCCGGCGGGGATTTGAACCGCTTCTGCTGGTGCCCATCGCATTCGGTATGCTTCTGGTAAACATTTACCCGGATATCATGGTGCACCCGGAGGATTCTTCTACGGGCACGGGCGGCCTTTTGTACTACTTCTTCCAGCTGGATGAGTGGGCAATCCTGCCGTCTCTGATTTTCATGGGCGTAGGCGCCCAGACAGACTTTGGCCCGCTGATCGCCAATCCCAAGAGTTTTCTGCTTGGCGCGGCGGCCCAGTTCGGTATCTACAGCGCGTATTTTATGGCGATCTTCATGGGCTTTAACGACAAGGCGGCCGCGGCCATCTCTATCATCGGCGGCGCCGACGGTCCTACGTCCATCTTCCTTGCCAGCAAGCTGGGCCAGACCGGCCTGATGGGCCCCATCGCCGTGGCGGCCTATTCCTACATGGCGCTGGTTCCCATTATCCAGCCGCCCATAATGAAACTGTTTACCACTGAGGAAGAGCGGAAGATCAAGATGGAACAGCTTCGTCCCGTCTCCAAGCTGGAGAAGATTCTGTTCCCGATCATCGTTACCATCGTGGTATGTCTGATCCTGCCGTCCACGGCTCCCCTGGTAGGCATGCTGATGCTGGGCAACCTGTTCCGCGAGAGCGGCGTGGTGAAGCAGCTGACCGAGACGGCCAGCAACGCCATGATGTACATCGTGGTCATTCTGCTTGGTACTTCCGTAGGAGCTACCACCAGCGCCGAGGCGTTTCTGAATCTGGATACCATCAAGATCGTTGCCCTTGGCCTGATCGCGTTCGCGGTAGGCACAGGCGCCGGCGTGCTGTTCGGCAAGGCCATGTGCAAGGCTACCGGCGGCAAGATCAATCCGCTGATCGGTTCCGCGGGCGTTTCCGCGGTTCCCATGGCAGCCCGTGTATCCCAGAAGGTGGGTTCCCAGGCTGATCCGACCAACTTCCTGCTGATGCACGCTATGGGTCCCAACGTGGCCGGCGTTATCGGTACGGCAGTGGCGGCCGGTACTTTCATGGCGATTTTCGGCGTGAAGTAAAGAATGTGCGCTGAGGGCGCAAGCCTGTGAGCGAAAAAGAATGAAGATTAACAGGAGGTAATACAATGGCTGAGATACAGAAAAAACCGGTGAAGATCGTGGATACCGTCCTTCGTGACGCCCATCAGTCCCTGATCGCCACCAGAATGACCACCGAGCAGATGCTGCCCATCATCGACAAGATGGATAAAGTAGGCTTCCACGCTGTGGAGTGCTGGGGCGGCGCTACCTTCGACGCGTGCCTTCGTTTCCTGAAGGAAGATCCCTGGGAGAGGCTGCGCAAGCTGAAAGCGGGCTTTAAGAACACCAAGCTGCAGATGCTGTTCCGCGGACAGAATATCCTGGGCTACAATCATTACGCGGATGATGTAGTAGAGTATTTTGTGCAGAAATCCGTTGCCAACGGTATTGATATCATCCGTATTTTCGACTGCTTAAACGACCTGCGCAACCTGCAGACCGCCGTGAAGGCAGCCAACAAGGAGAAGGCCCATGTGCAGATCGCCCTTTCCTATACCCTGGGCGACGCTTACACCCTTGATTACTGGAAGAATATTGCCAAAGAGATTGAGGAGATGGGAACCAACTCCCTGTGCATCAAGGATATGGCCGGTCTTCTGACCCCCTACGCGGCGGCTGAGCTGGTAACCGCTCTGAAGGAATCCACCTCGCTGCCCATCGAGCTCCATACCCACTATACTTCCGGCGTAGCTTCCATGACGCTTCTGAAGGCAGTGGAAGCTGGCTGCGATATCATTGATACTGCAATGTCTCCCCTGGCTCTCGGTACCAGCCAGCCGGCCACCGAGGTTATGGTAGAGACCTTCAGGGGAACACCTTACGATACGGGACTGGATCAGGAGCTTCTGGCTGAGATCGCCGATTACTTTGCTCCCATCCGCGAGGAGGCCCTTAAGAGCGGCCTTCTGAACCCGAAAGTTCTGGGCGTCAACATTCAGACGCTCCGCTATCAGGTTCCCGGCGGCATGCTGTCCAACCTGGTGAGCCAGCTGAAGGAAGCCGGCAAG
>CANQSK010000172.1 GCA_947626475.1 uncultured Lachnospiraceae bacterium | reverse complement strand
GCCGGCAGGTCCGGGCCGCACCCCACTCCGACAACGGCCCTCCCGGCAGCCTGCGCCGCCAGAAGGGCCTCTCTTTCGTCAGACAGAACGACAACGCACGGCCTTCCTTCCACCCATACGGTCCGTTCTTCTCTCATAAAAATATCTCCGTCTTCAGCACTTTTTCGGTTCCGGATATTCCTGACCGAAGGTCTCCACCGTAACCGTCTTAATCTTCTGTTCCTTCAGGGGCCGGTCGCTGTAGTCGGTCCGCACATTGGCAATGGCGTCCACCACGTCCATCCCCTCCGTCACTTTGCCGAAAGCCGCGTAGGCTCCGTCCAGATGGGGCGCGTCCTTGTGCATGATAAAGAACTGGGAGCCGGCGGAGTTGGGGCTCATGGCCCTCGCCATGGATATCACTCCCTCCGTGTGCTTCAGAGGATTGGGATTGCCGTTCTGGGCAAATTCGCCCTCAATGGTGTAGCCGGGGCCGCCGGTTCCTGTTCCGTTGGGGCAGCCTCCCTGAATCATAAAGCCGTTGATCACCCTGTGGAAGATCAGTCCGTCATAGAACCCCTTCTTCGCAAGGCTGATAAAGTTATTCACTGTATTGGGAGCGATCTCCGGATACAGTTCTAACTGAATCTTACTTCCGTCCATCATCTCAATCGTCGCTGTTGGATTCTGCATATTCCGTATCTCCTTTACAAACATAGAATCTGTTGTCCTAATCCAGTATACCGAAAGGCGCCGGCTTTGTCCACTGTTTCCGGAAAAATACACGGCAAATCCCGCCTGCAGATCCCAGGCAGAACACAAAATGCTTCTGTCTGTCTACTGGGGCAGGAGCAGATATTCCACCTCGATATCCGCGCTGACCTGCATCTCTCCCGGCATGACCGCCACAGCCGCGGTGTCCTCCGCGGCCTCCATCTTCAGGGCGGCGTAACTGCTGTTTCTGCTGATTCCGGACTCCACATATCTTCCGGCCTGGCTGTCGCCTGCCTCTCTGATGCTCAGAACATCCGTCACCTGACAGCCTCCGGCGTGCGCCAGGGTCTCCGCCTTCTCCCTGGCCATACCCATCGCCTTCTCAAGCGCCTCCTTATAGGCCTCGTCATACCGGCTGGAAAAATAGGAGACGGAATCGATCTCATTGGCTCCCGCCGCCACCGCGCCGGAAAGAAGCGCCCCCACCTGTTCTACCGGCACATCCGTCACTTCAAGCCTGGTCGTCATCATATAGCCCGTCAGACGCCTCTGGTTCCCGCTCCAGTCATACTGGGCATCCAGGGAGAAGTCCATGGTCCGGATGGAATTGTCCTGAACTCCCTGACCTTTCAGATACTGGATCGCCTGATCCAGCTGCCGGCCGTTCTTGTCCTGGCAGGTCTGAGGGTCTTTGTCCTCCGTAACAATCCGATAGACGATCTGCGCCATATCCGGAGTTACCTTCACCGTCTCCCTGGCATCGATGGTCACCTTCCGCTGATCCTGACCGGTCCCCGCATTCTCCACCTGAATCACATCGGGGAACGACACACTCTCCTGTGCCCCGCAGGCGGAAAGCATCATGCACGCCGCCAGAGCGCCTGCTGCCCCTATGGTCCTCCAATTCATCATAAGTTTTCCTGCTCCTCCTTTGCTGTAATCAATTCTGAAGTGTATTATAGCAGAAGCTTCTTTATTCAAGAGGTCTTTTCTCTTAAAGATTTCTTTCCTTTTCCCTTTTGTTCACATTTTATTAAAAAAATTCAAAAATCTTTTACACCAGAATCATACTTTCTTCATGTTTCTATTCTATACTTTCATCATAGCCAAACGCTAACAAGATTTTTTTCATAATACTTGAGCTGATAATCTCGGTTATCAGCTCTCCTCCCTTTTATCCCTTACATATTGAAAGGTCTGCCCGCCGGCAGACCTTTTCATTTATCCGGATTCCCCGCCAAACCGCAGCTCTTTTCTCAGAAGAAACAGCGCCGCCAGGTTGGGGACCGCCATAAGTCCGTTCCAGATATCCGACAGCTCCCATACAGCGGTCAGACTGCACACGCAGCCCAGAAACACGGCGTACCCATAGAGAAACAGATAGGCCAGTTCCAGCCTCTCTTCCCATAGCCTCAGCCGCGGAAACGCCTTCCCGGCCAGCTCCAGCACCGCCTTCAGGGTCTGCTTTCCCAGAAAGTACCAGGCGATCGTGGTGGAGAAGGCAAACACCAGCATGGCGCCGGAAACCAGCCACTGTCCGGCAGTTCCCAGAACCTTCTGAAAGCACCAGCCGGTCAGGGCCGCTCCGTCGCAGGCGCTCCGCTCAAGGCCCTCCGCCCCTCCCGCCGCGCAGAGAATGACCAGCGCCGTCAAGGTGCAGATGAAGATCGTGTCAAAAAACACCTCAAACATGGCCCACATCCCCTGCTCTCCGGGACTGGTCTCCTCCGTCGCACTGTGAAGGCCGGCCAGAGTTCCCAGACCGGCTTCGTTGGAAAACACCCCTCTGGCAATCCCATAGCGGAAGGCCCGGCTGATGCCGTAACCGGCCGTTCCCCCGGCAAAAGCCTCCGGAAGAAGGGCGTACCGGAAAATTTCAGCCAGTACAGAAGGAATCCGCTCCCTGCAGCTCCACAGCACCGCGGCGGAAAAAACCGTATAGACCAGCGCCGCCGCAGGTATCAGCCCCTGGCTCACAAAAGCGATCCGACCGATTCCTCCTGCGGCGATCCCCGTCACCAGAAGCGTTATCAGGATACCGGCAGCCAGATTCGGCAGATTCAGCGTAAACTGAAGGGTCTGGGCCATGGCGTTGGACTGGACCATGCTTCCCATCCCCAGGGAGGCCAAAAGACACAGGATGCCATAGAGCAAAGCCAGCCCCGGCATTCCCAGGCCTTCCGACAGGCAGGCGCAGGGACCGCCGAGCCATTGGCCATCCGCTCCCCTTTTCCGGTACCGAATCCCCAGATAGGTCTCTGAGTAGGCTGTCATCATGCCCAGCAGCGCCGAGATCCACATCCAGAAAATGGCTCCCGGTCCCCCCGCCGTCAGGGCCGTGGCAACTCCGACGATATTTCCTGTGCCGATCGTCGCCGCAAGGGCCGTACAGGCGGCCTGTATCGGATTGACCGCACCGGCGGAAAGAGTTCCGGCGGCCTCCTTCTTTTTCCGGAAGAGGCTTCCCGCCGTGGCCTTCCACCAGACAGGAAATCCCCGTATCTGAAACAGCCGGGAGCGCCAGGTCAGAAACAGACCGGTTCCCAGCAGCAGGCATAAAAGCCCCGGTCCCCACACCAGACCGTGCAGCCAGTGTATCATCCGCCGCCTCCCCGGTTTTCTCATTACCATGTATTCTGTTTTTAAAAAAACTATGACTGTCAGTATCTGGTTTTAGTCGAAAAAATTTTCAAAGTATGATATACTGTCCTCGAATCATGATGACCGCGCCTTACATCAGGGAGAGATTTTAATGCCAGGCTTTACCACACACTATATTATGGGAATGAAGGCATACAATGATATGCCTTCCAATCAGCTGAAACACATCATTGCCAAACACCGCTGGCTGTACCAGCTGGGCCTTCAGGGGCCGGATATGTTCTTTTACAATCTTCCGATCCTGCGGCATCGGGATTACAGGAACGTAGGTTCCTACATGCACGAGCAGCACCTTCAGGATTTCTTTGCCGTCTACTCGGAGGAAATGGGAAATCTGTCCTCCAGGCTGCACCGGGAGCAGGCCCTGGCCTACTTCTGCGGCTACGTCTGCCACTACATATGCGACTCGGTCTGCCATCCGTTCATATACGGCAGGATTCAGTACGATACCGGCAAACCGGGACTCAAACATCACCGGCTTCACGCCGAGCTGGAAAGCAAGATCGATTCTCTGCTTCTCATGAAATACAAAAAGAAAGGGCCGGCCCAGTTCAACCAGGCGGCCACTATCTGCCTCAACAGTCAGGAGATACAGCTGATGTCCCGGCTGCTCTCCAAATGTATCAACGAAGCTTACTATCCGATCACTTATGAAAATAATTTCCAGGTAACTCCGCGGATGATCCATCGCTCTATCCTGGCTCTCCGCTTCGGATGCCGGGCCATCCCGTCCATCTCGCGGAAAATCCTTCCTCACGTGGACCATCCCAGAGAGGTACTGAACCTGGACCATCAGACCTGGGTCAATCCCTGGAACAGGAAGATGGCTTCCGACGCTTCCTTTATGGAGCTGTTCCATCGAGCTCTGTCCAAATGCAGCACCGTATTCTACCTGATCAACCAGGCTGTCGCGGCAGAGTCCGGAGACTTTTCCGCCGCCATCGAGGAGCTGGGCAATTATTCCTGCCACAGCGGCCTGCCCGCAGAGGACGACCGATAGTCTGTCAGACCGACTGCCTGCGGCGGCTGATCCTATCAGGCGGGCTGCCTGCAGCCGGCAGCTACTGGCTCTCAGCCTGTCCGTCCTGTTCGGCGCCGAACTTCCGGTACTGACCGGCCGGAACCGTATCTTCCAGGATCCATGTAGAACTGTCAGCCTTGGTGCTGTCCTCTGTCACCAGAACGCGGATATCATATTGGTCCAGATAGCTTCCAAAGGAAGTCTCGCCGGGGTCACTGTAGCGGGGTGTCTGCTGAGCAATCAGATGCCCCAATCCCTTGATCACCTCGTCAGCATACTCAATGGCTTCCTCCCGGGAGATCGGCTTGCTCAAAAGCAGGAAAAACTCCGCCAGATTATCCTCCGGAGAAATACTGGCATTGACGGTTTCCGCGAAAGGATAGAAGTCCTTATCCTGATACACATCGGTCCAGTCTGCCCACAGCTGTTCCCAGGCAATGCCGTCCTCCGATACGACCGGAAGGTCTTCCTCATCCTGGACTCTCTTTATGATCGTTCTCTTTGTACAGCCGCACAGAAGGCCTGCGCACAAAAGCATGAGCACGGCGGCTCTGAATAGTTTCTTCATGTTCTGTATCCTCCTTCTATCAACCTCTGTATTATATAGGAAAACGGATCATTTTTGTAGGGGTTTTTCTAAAATGTCAGAAAAACTTTAGAATTTGCCCCTTGCATT
>CANQSK010000171.1 GCA_947626475.1 uncultured Lachnospiraceae bacterium | reverse complement strand
ATCGTCAAATGCCTCCGCTGCTTCACCTGCATGGCGGAGCGGGCGGCTACTTCCACCAGGCGCTGCACGGTGAACCCGCTGATTGGCCGTGAGATGGAAGGCGACCAGGTATTCCCGGCGGAAGAGAAGAAGAAGGTTCTGGTAGCCGGCGGCGGCCCGGGCGGTCTGTACGCGGCCTACACGGCGGCCCGCAGGGGACATCAGGTGATCCTCTGCGAGAAGGAGAGCGAGCTGGGCGGTATCTTAAAGAGCGAGCAGGCGCTGCCGTTCAAGCATGAGATGTACGAGCTGAGCGGCACCTACGAGCGGCTGGCCCGGAAGGCCGGCGTGGAGATCCGGCTGAACACAGAAGTGACGAAAGCCTATGCGGAGGCGATGAAACCGGACGCGCTGATCATTGCCGTGGGCTCGAAGCCATTGGTTCCGCCGATCAAAGGGCTGGACGGGGAAAATGTGGTCGTCGTCAACAATTACTACCGGGAAAAGGACAAGGTCACCGACGACGTGGTGGTCTTCGGCGGCGGTCTGGCCGGATGCGAGTGCGCGATCCATCTGGGCATGGACGGAAAGCGTGTGCATCTGGTGGAAATGCGCGATATGCTGGCGCCGGACGCCAATGTACGCCACCGGCCGCTTCTGCTGGCCGAGATCGACAAATATGTGACGGTACATACAGGTTATAATGGGTTAGAGGTTACAAAAGAAGGGATCATCTGCGAGGATAAGAACGGAGAGAAGCAGCTGGTGCCCGGAACGACCGTGATCTGCGCGCTGGGTCAGCGGTCACGCACAGATGTGGTGGAAGAGCTGCAGGACTGTGCGCCGTTTGTGAGGGTCATCGGCGATGCGGCGAAGGTGTCGACCATCACCAACGCGGTGTACTGGGGGTATCACGCGGCGCTGGATATTTAAGAAGATTAAGACATGCATCCGGCTTTGCCTGTGTATCCGGTGCCTGTCACGAATTCAGAGCTTTTCATGAAACCGGCGCCGGTAGACATATCCGGCGCCGGAAAAACGGTGTATCAGCAACAGTCGGAGCAGTTTGGCCTGATGAGATCCGCAAGTGTCCGCTCATCAAAGAATGCGTTAATCACCCGGTAGAATTCTGTCCACATCGGGTAGGTTCTGCATTCGGCGGTTCTCTTGCAGGGCCTGGCGTCACATTCCAGGCAGGCGACGGGAGCAAGATCGCCCTCGGTCAGCCGGAGGATATCGCCGATCCGGCAATCCTCCGGCGCCTTGATCAGGCGGTATCCGCCTGTTTTGCCCTGCAGGCCTTCGATGATTCCGCTTTTGGTCAGAACCGGAAGAATCCGCTCCAGATATTTCAGGGAAATCTCCTGCCTTTCCGCGATTTCCTTCATCGGTACATAGCCGCTGTCCGCATGTTCCGCAAGATCGACCAGTACACGAAGCGCATACCGTCCTCTCGTTGAAATGAGCACTTGTATTTTCACCTCTTTTACAACTGTTTCAGCCGATTTCCCGGCAGCTGCCGCAAGCGTTGCTTTTCGAATCCATTATTCCCCGAACATCGGCGTGGAGAGATAGCGGTCTCCGGTGTCGGGAAGAAGAACGACAATGGTCTTCCCTGCGTTTTCGGGCCGCTTTGCCAGTTCAATCGCCGCAAAAGCAGCCGCGCCGGAGGAAATGCCGACCAGAATGCCTTCCTTTCTGCCGATGAGTTTGCCGGTTGCAAAGGCATCTTCATCGGTGACAGGAATGATTTCATCGTAAACAGCCGTGTTCAGAACCTCGGGAACAAAGCCCGCGCCGATCCCCTGAATCTTGTGGGAACCGGCCTTGCCTGTGGACAGGACGGCGGAAGAAGCGGGTTCCACCGCGACGACCCTGACAGAGGGCTTTTGGGATTTCAGATATTCACCGACGCCCGTGATCGTTCCGCCGGTGCCGACGCCTGCGACGAAAATGTCCACCTCGCCGTCCGTATCCGCAAAAATCTCCGGGCCGGTGGTCTCACGGTGCGCTTTAGGATTGGCGGGATTCACGAACTGACCGGGGATAAAGCTGTTCGGCAGTTCCTTCGCAAGTTCTTCGGCTTTTGCGATGGCTCCCTTCATTCCTTTGGAGCCTTCCGTCAATACCAGCTCCGCGCCGTAGGCCTTCATGAGCTGGCGGCGTTCCACGCTCATGGTTTCCGGCATGACAATGATGATCCGGTAGCCTCTCGCCGCGGCCACGGCGGCGAGCCCGATCCCTGTATTGCCGGAGGTTGGCTCGATGATAACGGAATCCGGCGTCAGCTTTCCGCTTGCCTCCGCGTCATCGATCATCGCTTTGCCGATCCGGTCTTTTACAGAGCCGGCCGGGTTCAGGTACTCCAGTTTGGCAACGAGCTTCGCATTCAGTCCGAGTTCCTTTTCGATGTGGGCAAGTTCCAGAAGCGGTGTTTTGCCGATCAGCTGATCGGCGGACGTGTAAATGTTCGACATGTTTCTACCTCCTGTTATTCAATGGCGTCAAAGCCGTTTTGAAGATCCTTAAGAATATCGTCAATATGTTCTGTGCCGATGGACAGGCGGATGGTGTTGGGCCGGATTCCCTGATCGGCCAGTTCTTCTTCGCTGAGCTGGCTGTGGGTGGTCGTGGCCGGATGGATCACAAGGCTTTTGACATCGGCTACATTTGCCAGCAGGGAGAAGATTTTCAGGTTGTCAATGAATTGATGCGCTTCCTTTACGCCGCCCTTGATTTCGAAGGTGAAAATGGAGGCGCCGCCGTTCGGGAAATACTTTTCGTAGAGTGCATGATCGGGATGATCCGGCAGGGACGGGTGGTTAATCGCCTCCACCTGCGGATGTCCGGCGAGAAATTCCACAACCTTCTTTGTGTTCTCCGCGTGCCGCTCCAGGCGCAGGGACAGCGTTTCGATTCCCTGAAGAAGTAAAAACGCCGCGAAGGGGGAGATGGTCGCGCCGGTATCGCGCAGCAGTACGGCCCGGATGTACGTGACAAATGCCGCCGGTCCCGCCGCTTTGACAAAGGATACGCCGTGATAACTGGGATTCGGCTCTGCAATCGCGGGATATTTCCCGCTGGCCGCCCAGTCAAAGTTGCCGGAGTCCACAATGATGCCGCCCAGCGTGGTGCCGTGACCGCCCAGGAACTTGGTTGCGGAGTGGACGACAATGTCCGCGCCGTGTTCGATCGGACGGATCAGGTAGGGCGTACCGAAAGTATTGTCCACCACCAGAGGAAGTCCGTATTTGTGGGCAAGCACGGCAAGCGCGTCGATATCCGGGATGTCGCTGTTCGGATTCCCCAGCGTCTCGATGTAGATCGCCCGCGTGTTCTTTTGAATCGCGGCTTCTACTTCCGCGAGATCGTGGATGTTGACGAAACTCGCCGTAATGCCGAAGCCCGGCAGCGTATGCGCCAGCAGGTTATAACTGCCGCCGTAAATGCTCTTCTGCGCCCCGACGTGTCCGCCGTTCTGGCCGAGCGCCTCCAGCGTGTAAGTGATCGCCGCCGCGCCGGAGGCCAGCGCCAGTGCACCGACGCCGCCTTCCAGAGCGGCGACCCGCTTTTCCAGCACATCCTGCGTGGAATTGGTCAGGCGGCCGTAGATGTTGCCCGCGTCTGTCAGACCGAAGCGGGCGGCAGCGTGTTCACAGTTGCGGAACACATAGGAAGTCGTCGCGTAGATCGGTACTGCGCGGGAATCCGTGGCCGGGTCAGGATTTTCCTGGCCCACATGAAGTTGTAAGGTTTCGAATTTGTAATCAGACATGGCAATAGTCTCCCTTGTATTTCTTAAGGCAGGTCCGTCATGATACCCGTATTCGCGGGTGTGGAACGCTTGTCATTATATACCTACCTTGCAAGTTGGTTTTGATGATATCACAGGAAGCCGGTTCTGTCAATAGAAAAATTATTTTTATGTTTATGCATGATCATAGGCCGGTGATCATACGCCGGAGGATTGTACAAAACGATAATTTCGACGAAAATGGAAAGAAATGAAAATTAATTTCAAATAAAGGATTGCATCCGGGGAAATTATGAAATATGATGGTATTTACAGAAACCATGTTTTCAGGCCTGACAGTAAATTTCCTTGAAGGGAGTAAGTATGTATTTGGAAGCGATTCCGGGAGACCGCTCCGCCGTTCAGATCCACAGGCTGTGGTCGGAATGCGCGGGAGAAAAGGATTTCCCGTATAAGGTTCCGGGCGTCGATGAACTTACGCGTCTTTTGCTGACAGTGGAAGCCGGCGTTGAGAAGATAACGCTCCTTCATGAGAGCGGCAGGGCCTTCGCAAGCGGCAGTTATATCGAGGGCGAAGAGCGGGGCTTTATCACAAACCCGGATATGATGGAAGGCATGACGGATCTGATCGATCATCTCGGGAACTCCATGTGGAGGAAATCCATTCTGGGCGAACCGTTCCCCGCAGACGGCGGGCGGCCGATTCTGGTGCCGGTGAAGGACGGCAGGGTTCTGGGATTCGCCGGGCCGCTGGATGTGGAGCGCAGCGGGCGGGGCTATTTCTCCGGGATCGCCGTCGATCCGTCGGCACGGGGACGGGGCGTGGCGAAGGTATTATTTTCGGCGCTCTGCGCGAATCTGCGGGCGATCGGAGCCGGCTATATGACGCTCTTTACCGGCGAGGATAATCCGGCCAGAAGGATCTACGAGGCGGCAGGGTTCACGATCGTGAAGAGCTGGGCGGATATGAAGAAGGAGATATAAGGCGTAACCTGTTTCTGAGAAGGAGGCACTGCGATGAGAACGATCATAGGAGTCGAGCGTATCACTGCATATGACCGCCTGTTCCGCGGAAAAAGGATCGGGCTGATCACCAATTTTACGGGGATATCCCCCGACTGGACCAGGGATACGGTGGAAATATTTATGGACGCAGGTTACAAGGTTACGAAGATCTTTACGCCGGAACATGGTCTCTATGGGGCCGAGGCCGGGGAGAAGGTGGATGATTCGAAGCATCCCCGGTATCAGATTCCGGTGCTGTCTCTCTATGGAGACCGTCGTACGCCGGGGAAGAAAGATCTGGAAGGGCTGGATCTGCTGGTTTACGATATTCAGGACGTGGGATTGCGCTATTATACGTATATTTACACGATGTGTTATGCGCTCGGGGCCGCGGCGGACGAGGGACTCCCCTATGTGATCCTGGACCGGCCGGATCCGTTGGGCGGCCGCGTGTGCGGAGCGCGCA
>CANQSK010000170.1 GCA_947626475.1 uncultured Lachnospiraceae bacterium | reverse complement strand
GCATACATCTCTGAAATTCTCTTAAAAGAATCTTCAGGGTTCTGCATACTGTTCAGTCTTCAATTGTCAAGGTCCGTACGGCTCTCGCGAGCCAGCGCAGAAGGAGGGATTTGAACCCTCGCACCGCTATTAACGGCCTGCACCCTTTCCAGGGGTGTCCCTTCAACCACTTGGGTACTTCTGCCCAAAGATGCCTGAATCCGAAAAAAATACCGCGAATGGAGTTGCTTCAGTACCTTGTCAGTCCAACCGTACCAAAAGCGTACCAATCACAGCAAAGAACAGTCTAGCACACGGCAATAGATTTGTCAACCACATTTTTCAAAATAATTTTCCATTCTTCCGAAGTATGTAATTCGTTGACCACCCCGGAAATACATGTTATAATTCAGAATATTTATTAAGGAAGAAGGCAGATACATCCTATGCGCAAGAAGAAATCCGCAGGCGCCGCACTGTTTATCTTATTCTTTTTCCTGCTGACAGCAGGCTGCCTTCCCATCGGCGCCTTTTTAGATGAACGCTTCACGTTAAGCGGAGTAACCGAAGACCATCCGCTTCCGCAGATCAATAGGGAAACTCTCTGGGACGGTTCCTTTCAGGAACAGTTCAACTCCTGGTTTGAAACCCATTTCCCCGGCCGTAATCTGCTGATCCGGATCCGCGGACAGCTGATGTACAGCCTTTTTCGGGAATCCCCCAATGAAAACGCGGCAATCGGCAAAGACGATTATATCTTCGGAACAGAATATCTCAACGAATATCTCCCGCTGTTAGAGCCGGGTGACGACGCGTATTTCACGGACCTGAAGACAAAACTGGAGCAGCTGCAGACAATTCTCGGCGAATACGACAAGGAACTTTATATCTTTATCACACCCAGCAAGGCCCATCTCATGGCAGATTATATTCCCTGGCGGTACAAAGTTCTCAAAAAAGACACCAAAACGAACTACCAGCGTCTGAAGGACATGCTGGAAGGATCCGACCTGCACTATTTCGACTGCTGCGCGTTCATTGAACAGAGCGAGAAGGATATCCAGGCCCCGCTGTTTTATACCACCGGCGTCCACTGGTCCCGTCCATGGGGCATGAAATGCGCCGCCGCGTTCTCGGAATACCTCAGCCAGACCAGCAGCCGCTGGGATCTGGGCACGCTGTCGCTGTCGGAAACGCCGCTTGACGCGCCTGAATGGCCGGACGCAGACATCTATTCAAGCCTGAATCTGCTGCGGGCTCCCCATGATCAATATTTCACATCTTCGCTGACGATCACGGAACAGAAGGATACTCCCACCGTATTCCTGCGCGGCGGCAGTTTCATGGGCGCAAGCCTGGCCGCTCTGATCAGTGCCGGTGTATTCGGCCAGGAAGTGCATTTTGAAAATAATTTTTATTATACTGACAAATACAGCCATCAGGTGATGCTTTCCTCTTTCACATCCTATGATGAGGTCGATCTGGACCCGCTGCTGGGACGGTCGGATATCCTGATCCTGGAGGTCAATGAGGCCGCGGCCGGAAGGATGAGTTTCGGTTTTATCGACTACCTGATGGAATATCCGGAATTACTGGACAGAGACTATTAAGCAGGGAAAGGAGGCGTTCTTATGGTTTTTTCATCGGTTATTTTTATCTTCGCTTTTCTGCCGGTTACCCTGACGCTCTACTTCCTGGCGGAAAAGTCCGGACGGATGTCCCTGAAAAATGCGGTCGTTCTCATCGCTTCCATCGTCTTTTACTCCTGGGGCGGGCTGGGGAACCTTTTTCTTCTGCTGATACTGATCCTGCTGAACTGGCTGACGGGCATACTCATGTGCAGGACCCGTTTTAAAAAGCAGTTTCTCCTGCTGGGCATTTTCATTGATCTGGGAAGTCTGGGCTATTTTAAATACATGAATTTTTTACTGGAGAATCTGGAACAGCTGATCCATTCGCTCGGAGCGGAGACGTTCACCTTCGCCGCGGCGGAGGTCTCGCTGCCGATCGGGATCTCATTTTTCACCTTCCAGATCATGTCATACTTGATCGACGTGTACCGCGGCGACGTACCGGCACAGAAAAACATTGCCAGGCTGGCCATGTACATTATGATGTTCCCTCAGCTGATCGCCGGACCGATCGTGCGCTACCGGGATGTAAATGAGGCCATAGAGAACCGGTCCACTACAATCGATATGGCTGAGACCGGAATAAAACGCTTTGTCATCGGATTCGCCAAAAAGGTGTTTATCGCCAACTATATGGGCAGCATGGCCGACAGCGTGTTCGGCCTCTGGCCCCGTGTGAACACAATATATTCCTGGCTGGGAGCGGTCTGCTACGCGCTGCAGATCTTCTTCGATTTCGCCGCGTATTCCGATATGGCTATCGGACTGGGGCTGATCTTCGGCTTCCGTTTCAATGAGAATTTCAACTACCCCTACATGGCGAAAAGCGTGCAGGAATTCTGGCGCAGGTGGCACATTTCCCTGTCCGCCTGGTTCCGCGACTATGTATATATTCCACTGGGAGGCAACCGGAAAGGGAAACTGCGCACCTATATCAATCTGTTCATCGTATTTCTGCTGACCGGCTTCTGGCACGGTGCCGCGTGGCAGTTCATCGTATGGGGATTGTTCCACGGGCTGTTCCTGATCATCGAGCGGGCCGGCTTCGGCAAAGTCCTCAAACGGCTTCCCGCTTTCGCTGCAAGACTTTACACGCTGGTGGTTGTACTGGTCGCCTGGGTGTTTTTCCGGGCGGCGTCCCTTTACTGGGCCATGTACTACCTGCGGGACATGTTCTGCCTGTATCTGGACGATTTCAAATATACTTCCGTCGTCACAAAATTTACACCCATGTTTTTCATCCTGTTCGCCATCGCGATCCTCGCCTGCACGCCCATCGCCAAAAAGATCGGCCAGACCAGGATCATGCGCGTGCAGGCTGTCAACCGGATATGCTACCTTCTGTTATGGTTCGTCTCTGTCGTCTATTTGACGGGGCTGTCCTATAATCCGTTTATCTATTTCCGCTTTTAGGGAAATGCTGTTCATCCGGGATTTCCGGTCTCCCCGACCGGGGCGCCCAGGGATGCCACAAAGGATGCCAGCGCCGGATCCCTCTCCGTGTCCAAAACCAGGAAAGTAATGGTTCCCACGCGCGCTCCCGTTGTTTCATCTACACAGTCAAACGTCCACAGCCCGCCGGATCCGTCCATTCTGTATTCGTTCTTATTTATGCCGCCCTTTCCGTCAGGCTGCACAAAATACTCCCCGTTGTCGGAGATCATCTCATCGGTGGACAGATCCCCCAGGATCACACCGTCCGGAGCGGTGACCACAGTGGAAGAAGGCACTACCCAGACCTCTTCCGGTCCGTCGGTAATGAACCAGCCCAGCTCCTTCAGAGATGCGGCGGGGACAGTGTACAAGACAGGACCGGAAATGGTGTAATCCCCGCCGGGCCCCTCCAAAACGGAGGGTTCTGCGTCCTCCGGGATCCCGCCGAACATGGCGCTGTCACTCCCCACTTCGGCCAGCACGAAACCAGGCACATCCTTCTTGCCAAAGGTTCCCTTCACAACAGGCTCTTCGCCCTTCGCCCGGGACAACGCCGCTGTCTCTCCGGCTGCAACAGATTCGGCCGTGCTGCCCACGGAACACTCCACCGTGCCCTCCAGGATATATACGTTCATATGATCCGGATCGGACACCTCCACCCATCCACAGGTTCCGCGAATGGCGGTTACCATGGTCGATGACCGGATCTCAAGCGTCTCGTCCTCTGCCAGAGACCTGGTTATGTTAAAGAACAGGCTGCCGCTGTTCACGGTCAGCGTCAGGTTCTTTCCGTCCTTCTGAATCTCCACGTCGCTGTTCTCATCCATTTTAGTAAATTTTGTCTCATCCAGATCGATCCATCCGTAGCTCGCGGCTCGCGTGGCCACCCCGTAGCCGCTGAACAGGCCCAGCCGCTCCAAAAGGGGCACATCGGTCCCTTCCCCGTCGGTGACGGCCACAGTGCCCTCTGTCTTCACCAGCCACATGCTGGCGGCGTCAACCGTTCCGCCCCGGCCGACGGCAGCCGATCCGCCGCCTTTTGCACAGGCGGCGCAGCAAAGCAGCAGGCAGACCACCGCAAGCAAAGATATCGTCCGTTTCCACAAGAATCGTTTCAATTTCATCGTCCTCCGAAAGTCGATGTTTTTTGTTTCATACCAGTCATATCGTATCAGAAGCGCTTTCAGCTGTCAAGGCACACGAAAACCGGGAAGTCTATGGCAGCAAAACATGCAGCACAAAAAAATCCCGCAGGAACACGGGATTTTCAAGCGGAGAGAGTGGGATTCGAACCCACGCGCCCTTACGGACAAACGGTTTTCAAGACCGCCTCGTTATGACCACTTCGATATCTCTCCAAACGCCTTTTCATTTTATTGGATTCCGCTATATTTGTCAAGGGGGTGGGCGAAATTTCTGCCCGCCCCGTAGAATCTGCGCCCGTTTCCTGATACCCGGGGCCTAATATCCGAACACTTCCGCCGCCCGCGCCATGTTCTCGCGAACCGATACGCCGAAGGGACACCGGCTCTCGCAGGCGCCGCAGCGGATGCATTCGCCGGCGTGGTGATCCAGGGCCGCGTAGTGCTCGCGGACCGTCTCCGGGATCTGCCCCTGTGCCTGGGCCAGATGCAGGAACTTGGTCACCGACGCGATGTCGATGAAGCGTGGACAGGGTTCGCAGTGGCTGCAGTACATGCAGTGGCCGGTCCAGCTGACCCTGGGAAATAACGCCAGCGCCGCGGCGTAGTCCTTGGCGGACGGGTCCGCGTCGCAATAAGCGGCGCTCCGCTCCAGCTCCTCCACCGAATGGGCGCCGGGCAGGACCACGGCGACCGCCGGCCGGGAAAGGGCGTAAGCGATGCACTGCTCCGGCGTCAGGGAGACGCCGGCGATCTGGTTGCTGCCCAGAAGCTCGCCGCCGGCAAAGACCTTCATCACCGAGATGCCAACGCCGTTCCGCTGGCAGACCTCGTAGAGCCGCTGACGGTCCGGATCCATATTGGTCAGCTGCTTCTGATAGTTGCGGTCCGCCCACATTTCCTCGCAGTCCTCCGTGGCCGGCTGCAGGTCGTAGCAGGGGTTCACCGAGAACATCAGCACCTCGATGCCGCCCTCCGTGACGGCGCGCTCGGCCACCAGCGGATTGTGGCTGGACAGACC
>CANQSK010000169.1 GCA_947626475.1 uncultured Lachnospiraceae bacterium | reverse complement strand
CGCAAAAATGCAGGCATGAAAAAACATGCCTGCTTTAAACGCTTGATCCTTCGCAGAGTTGGCCCCTCTGCGAATACTCCGCTTTACTCCGCTACTTATTATACAGCATGCGGATTCCGTTTTCAACCTTTTTTTCGGCCGGGGTCCAGAGAAAAAATGCTGAAATTTTCTGGCCTGAACGGGTTGTTTTTAGAACTTAACGCAGTCAAAACACAGTCAGCGGTTTCCGCATCTTTTTATAATGAAGATACCGATACCAATTTTAGGAGGTGTTCAACTATGTCCAGAAGAGGCGAAAATATTTTCAAACGCAAGGATGGACGCTGGGAAGCGCGTTACATCAAAGGCTACGAACTTTCCGGCAAGGTCCGATATGGGTTCTGCTATGGCAAAACCTATAAGGAGGCCAAAGAAAAGGCCGCGCAGTGCAGAGCGGCGCTCTTAAACAACATGCCTTTGCCGGTGAAGGGCAGCTGTCACACGCTTGCTTTTTACTGTGAGGAGTGGCTGCGCCTGGAGAAAGGGAAGGTGAAGGATTCCACCTATGTCAAGTATGACACCATTCTGAAAAAGCACATTCTTCCCGGCTTAGGAGGCCGTTCCCCGGCGGAGGTCAGCGCGCGGCTTGTGGAACAGTTTAAGCAGGAGCTGCTGGCTCACGGACTCTCTGCCAAAACGGTCCGGGATATTCTTATGGTACTGCACGCGATTCTGAAATATACCGCCGGGCAGTGTCCGGGTGAATTTCCTCAGGTGGAGATCGCTTATCCGAAGGGACCCAAAAAAGAAGTCCGCGTTCTTGATCCGGAAGAACAGCAAAGATTTATCGCATATCTCCAAACCGACATGGACGCCTGTAAATTTGGAATCCTTCTGGCGCTGCTGACCGGGCTGCGGATCGGGGAACTGTGCGCTTTGAGATGGGAAAACATTTCCCTGAAAAACAGGACCATCCATGTGGATGCCACGATGCAGCGGCTCCGGGTTCTTGACGGTACCGGCCAGGGGAAAACAAAGGTCATGATCGGCTGTCCCAAAAGCGATACCTCCATTCGGACCATTCCTCTTACGGACAGCGCAGTCAGGCTTTGCAGGCAATATGATCCCCATTGCCCGGCCGCGTTTCTTCTGACCGGTACGGAGCAGTTCATGGAGCCGCGGCTGGTACAGATACGGCTGGCGAAGTACGTAAAAGCCTGCGGCCTTGAGGGAGTCCACTTCCACACGATCCGGCACACCTTCGCCACCCGCTGCGTGGAAGCAGGCTTTGAGATCAAGAGCCTGTCAGAGATCCTGGGGCACGCCAATACTTCCATCACCATGGACTGCTATGTCCATTCATCCATGGAATTAAAACGGATAAACATGGAAAAGCTGGCAGATCTGGTTTTGTGATATTCGCAGTCAGATTTTTCAGTCAGGAAAGAAGAACGGCAGATGACTGTTTGGCTGAAATCCCTTGAAAACACAGGCCGAAAGCAGGACAGAGCCCGTGCGTTTCCGACGGGTATTCGCAGAGGGGCCAACTCTGCGAAATTGCCGCCCGCAAATAGGATTCCCCGTTTAACGGAATAAAAACCTAAAAAGGGAGACAGGAGGAAATGTCTGTGCAGGCTGTGGAAAATGAGAAGAACCGCATATATAAACGGGAGTTTGTTTCAAAATTAGCATGCAGGACCGGCATGGATAAGCAATTGGCGACCCGGGCTGTGGATGCGTTTTTGGATACCCTGATCGAGACCTGGAGTGAGAAAACGGACGTGTGCATCAGGGGCTTCGGCATATTTGAAATCCATTCCACAAGCGAGCGTCCCGGGCGTAATCCGAAAACGATGGAGGACGCCATGATCCAGGCAGGATATAAGCCGATCTTCCATCCCAGCAGGGCTCTGCGTTCCAGTGTGAACCGGAATATCCGGGCGTCAGAAGGCCTGGAGCAGGAAACCGTGCCGGAGGAGGCTGCCGGAAGCCATGGCGGATGAACGGGTTTTGGTCATGAATGCTGTCTATACTAACATGAATTGCCGGGAATTGCTAGACGCTACAGTGTCCCATGTGAAGACCCGGCATCAGGCCACGGTAATCTTTCTGAATACGGATGTGGTCGTGAAAATGGAGAAGGATCCATACCTGGCGAAGATCGTGGAAGAAGCCGAATATGTGATAGCCGACGGGATGCCGCTGATTTGGATCTCAAAGCTGTTTCACAGAGGATTGAAGGAAAGGGTCTGCGGTTCCGATTTTGTGCCTCTTTTGTGCGAACGGGCTGCCGGGGAGGGTTTAAGCCTTTTTTTCGTCGGCGGCGCGCCGGATGTGGCGGCAGCGGCGGTCAGACGGCTCCAAAGACAGTATCCTAAGATCAGGATTGCCGGCTTTGACAGCCCGCCCGTTGGTTTTGAGAAAGATCCGAAAGAATTGGAACGGTTAAATGAACATGTCCGGCAGGCGGCCCCGGATATCCTGATCGCATGTCTGGGGTGCCCGAAGCAGGAAAAGTATCTTTATGAAAACAGGGAAAAGCTTAATTCTGTCTTGTATGTCTGCGCGGGAGCGACGATTGATTTCATGGCGGGCAAGGTGAAACGCGCACCGGCATGGATGAGGCGGTGCGGCTTAGAATGGTTTTACCGCTTTCTGCGGGAGCCCAAACGGCTGTTTCGGAGATATTTCGTAGATGACATGCAGGTTTTAAGACTGATGCTTCGATACTGGGGCCAGCGGCGGGAAACGCAACAAAAAATGGGAATTTGGTGACAGATTATGGTTGGCAGAGTGAATATGCTGTGGTTTTTACTTGTGGTAACGTTTTCCATCGGTTTGTGCGGCTGCGCGGAGAGCGCCGCGCCGGATAAGGTTTCGCCCCTAGTCGGATACCAGGAATCGACGTATGTCGCCCCGTAAAGGATCTGACTGGAGATATCAGCGGCATGGTAGGGCTGGATACGCTCACCCTGACGGGAAAGGAACTGGGAATCGCGGATTCCGGGCAGGCCATGGCAAAAGCGGTTGTGATCAGCCGGGATGCCGCCCGGCAGGGCGCCATTATTACGTTGTCCGCGCACATGCCGAATTTTGACAGCCCCAATGAGCATGGCACTCCCTGTATTTCATTGGTTTTGCCTGCTCCTTCTTTATGATAATGTTTTTCTTTTACTTTCTGCATGTGGACTCCCAGCCGGAGAGAAACCAGATCATGATCTATCCCGGCAGATCCTTGTGGTCACCACGGAGGCCATGGCGAGATGTCCATGGTGGGGACAAGGCCGCCGACCCTTGAAGAGTATAAACGCTACAGTCTCAGTCAAAAAAAGCGTCTGGCAATGGCCCCCGGCATGACTGGTTTATGGCAGATCAGCGGCCGCAGCAACATTACTGATTTTGGCAAGGGAGCTGTCTAGGCGGTCGGCGGGATATATCGGGAGAGAAAAGTGCAGAACAAACATTCGGGTTTGTATGTACTTTTCTTTCTTTATATGATAGAATAAAAACGGCAGCTGCGGCGATGGCGAATGTGATCGAGCAGCTACAGAAGCAGACTTTGGTATAACTTGAAAAGTAAATCTTATGATATATGGTGGTACTTGTTAGGTATAATAACTATGTGATATTATAGCAGCGTAAATAATGGATGGAAGGGAGTGACTTCGATGGCAATACCAACAAATATAAAGACATTACTGTCCGGAAATGTTGTTGAATGGGCGAGAATTGAATTTAAAGAGACTTGGAGCCTCCCTAAAGACAGTTTGTGCTTTTGCAAATGATCTGGATAACTGGGGCGGTGGTTATATTGTCATTGGAGTAAGAGAAAAGGAAGGATGCCCTGTTTATCCACTGAAGGGTGTTCCCATTGATAAGGTTGATGCCTATCAGAAAAGTATTCTGTCAAAATGCAGATTGCTCAGACCAGCGTATATGCCGATTGTGGAAGTCGTTGACTACGAAAGTAAGAAATTTATTGTTCTCTGGTGTCCAGGCGGAGATAACAGACCGTATTCGTCCCCTAAGACAATGGCGAGAGATAATAAAGAGCGGATTCATTATATCAGAAAAATGTCCAGTACTGTTGTGCCATCAGATGATGAAGAAAAGGATCTGTTCAGTTTGGCGAACAGAGTTCCTTTTGATGACCGAGTCAATCATCAGGCGGAAATGTCTGATTTGAATATTACGCTTATTCAGAATTACCTGAAGGAAGTAAAAAGTTCCTTGTATGAAAAATCAAAAACCGGTGATTTTGCTGAGGTGTGCGGCGATATGAATATCGTCAGCAATCTTCCTGAATATGAGAAACCGAAGAATGTTGGCTTAATGTTCTTCAGCATGGAACCTGAAAAATTCTTTCCTTATACACAGATAGATGTTGTTCAGTTCCCAGATGGTCTGGGTGGCGATCATATTGTTGAGCAAACCTTTAAAGGACCTATTCATCAGCAGTTACGGGAAGCCTTGCAGTATATCAGAAATACGATTATTACAGAAAAAGTAATAAAGCATCCGGAGCGTGCGGAGGCAGTTTTCTGAAAGAACTGCATTTGACGGAGGGGCGTAATACCGGGTTTAAAAAGATTTTAGATGCATTGGAAATGAACGGTTCGCCGAAACCGGAGTTTGAGACGGATGAGGCTCATAGTTACTTTATATCAAGACTGTTCATCCATGAGGCATTTTTGAAAGGAAAGAGCGGCATGGAGGATGATTCAACCCCATCAACCCCAAATTCAACCCCATCAACCCCAAATTCAACCCTATTAGTCAAAAAGGAAGAAAAAGTGCAGAAATTATCATTGCGAGAACAAATAATAGAGCTTATAAAGGAAAACCCGACTGTTTCAAAAAAGAGAATGGCGGAAATACTGGGGATTTCAATGTATGCCCTGAAAAAGGAGTTGGCAGCTATGAACAAAGAACATGTGGCAGAGTTTGTGGGATATAGCCGTAATGGAAGATGGGTAGTCTATTAATTTAAGTTTTTATGATGATAAATGAAAATAGCTCCAAAATATAATGGATGAAGAGAAATGATTATGAATCAATTTAAACTGCACAGTGAATACCAGCCTACCGGCGACCAGCCCCAGGCCATCGAGGCGTTGGTGAAAGGGTTTCAGGAAGGCAACCAATTCCAGACTTTGCTGGGGGTTACGGGTTCCGGCAAGACCTTTACAATGGCGAACGTGATCGAGCGGCTGCAGAAGCCGACTTTGGTACT
>CANQSK010000168.1 GCA_947626475.1 uncultured Lachnospiraceae bacterium | reverse complement strand
ATATCCTTTCCTGCAACACTAACGGCAACTTTTTTGCCGGAGTCTTTAGAAGTGGAAGTTAACTTTTCACTTCACGGTCAAATCATTTAAAAAATTTGACCTGATACTTGACAGGACTGGGTCGAAAAATTATGATAAAAAGGGTTATTTCAAGAACAAAAGCAGGGGGAGTTATGACTATGAAGCGAAAAGGTTATCTTGTGCTGAGTCTGGCCGCCGCGTTTGCGATGGCCTGCTCGATGACCGCCTTCGGGGCAGAAGGTGAAGCAGAGTATGTGCCGGCCGCGTACGCAACGATCTGGGCGCTGCTTCCGCCGGTTGTGGCAATCGGTCTGGCGCTGCTGACCAAGGAAGTGTACAGCTCGCTGTTTGTGGGAATCCTGATGGGAGGACTTCTGTATTCCGGTTTTCAGTTTGAGGGGACTCTCACTCACATCTTTGCGGACGGAATCATCGGCGTGCTGTCCGACAGCTACAATGTAGGCATACTGGCGTTTCTGGTGATCCTGGGAACTATGGTAAGTCTGATGAACAAGGCGGGAGGTTCCGCCGCGTTCGGCCAGTTTGCTGCCAATCGGATCAAGAATAAGGTGGGGGCGCAGCTGGCGACGGTGCTGCTGGGAGTTTTAATTTTTATCGACGATTATTTCAACTGCCTGACGGTGGGAAGCGTTATGCGGCCTGTGACGGATAAGTTTAAGGTGTCCAGGGCGAAGCTTGCGTATCTGATTGACGCCACGGCGGCTCCCGTATGTATCATCGCCCCAATCTCATCCTGGGCGGCGGCAGTCACCGGCTTTGTGGAGGGAGAGGACGGATTTTCCATTTTTATCCGCGCCATTCCCTACAATTTCTACGCGATCCTGACGCTGGTCATGATGATCGGCATGGTGCTTCTGGGGATTGAATTCGGTCCCATGAAGACTCATGAGAAGAACGCGGCCAGGGGCGATCTGTTTACGACCTCCGGACGGCCTTACGGTTATTCCCAGGAGAGCATGGCGGAGTCCAAGGGAAAGGTGATCGATCTGCTGATACCGATTTTCTCCCTGATCATCTGCTGCATAATCGGAATGATCTATACTGGCGGATTTTTCTCCGGAACGGATTTTGTGACGGCGTTTTCCCAGTCAGACGCGTCTCTTGGTCTGACTCTGGGCAGTTTTTTCGGGCTGGTGATCACCATTGTGCTTTATCAGATCCGCCGGGTGCTTTCCTTCAGCGACTGCATGGCCTGTCTGCCTGACGGGTTTAAGGCTATGGTTCCGGCGATCCTGATTCTGGCCTTTGCATGGACCCTGAAGGCCATGACGGACAGTCTGGGAGCCGACGTATATGTGGCGGAGCTGGTGAAAGCCAGCGCAGGCGGCTTTATCGCGATCCTTCCGGCGATTATCTTCCTGGTGGGATGTTTTCTGGCCTTTGCCACCGGTACTTCCTGGGGCACTTTTGGAATCCTGATTCCCATTGTGGTGGCTGTGTTTGAGAACAGCAATCCCCAGCTGATGATCATTTCCATCTCCGCATGTATGGCGGGTGCCGTCTGCGGCGACCATTGTTCGCCGATTTCCGATACGACCATTATGGCGTCGGCCGGAGCCCAGTGCGAGCACGTAAACCATGTGATGACCCAGCTGCCTTACGCGGTGACCTGCGCGGCAGTATCCTTCGTTGCTTACCTGGTAGCGGGCTTTGTCCAGACTGCATGGATTGCCCTGCCTGCGGGCATTCTGATGATGCTTGCAGTCCTGTTTGGGATTAAGATGATGGGCGGCAGGATGACGAAAGAATAAATAGTTTTGCATGGGATAAGCCTCATCCTGCGCGGATGGGGCTTTTTGAAAATCTGAACGGAAAGGGTAAAACGGGATTTATGAAAAGAAGGATAAGTATTCTGTTTCTTATTGCGTGTCTTCTGATATCATCGCTGGGGCTGTCCGCCTGCGGCGCGTCCGGAGAGCCGGCCGGCGCCGCAAGCCAGGTTCAGACCGCTGTGCAGGAGACTTCGATTTCAGAATCTGCCGGAGAATCGTCGGATTTCACACTGTCCGTGGAGGAAGGCGGCACTTATTCGGATAAGGACCATGTCGCCCTGTATCTTCATACCTACGGGCATCTGCCGGACAATTATATCCGCAAAAATGACGCCAGGGACCTGGGCTGGGACTCCGGAAAAGGCAATCTGTGGGACGTGGCTCCCGGAATGAGCATCGGAGGAGACCGGTTCGGCAACCGGGAAGGTAATCTTCCGGATGTTGATGGGAGAAAATACTACGAATGTGATATTAACTACGAGGGCGGCTACCGTGGGGGCGAGAGGATTGTTTACAGCAATGACGGGGACGTCTATTATTCGGAAGACCACTATGCCAATTTTGAACTTCTGTATACAGCGGAGGGAAAAGCGGAATGAGAAAAGTGATTTTAGATTTCCGGGAAATCATTTCACAGGAGGAAATTTCCAGAAGAAAATTTCATGAGTATATTGCGGAAGTCATGACATTTCCGGAGTATTACGGATATAATCTTGACGCGCTCTACGATTGTCTGACGGACATCAGCGTTCCGACGGCTGTGGGCATCATCATGCCGGAGGGCGTGGGTGAAGACTGGGAGGAATATGACGGCGCAGATCAGGACAGATATAAAGCCTTTCGGTATCTGGAAAAAATCAGGAAAACCTTTGCGGACGCGGAGATGGGCAATCCCAATCTGGCGGTGTTTGACTTATATCATCAGGCTTGACATATCCTATTAAATAGGGTATACTGTATTCCACGAAAGGAATACTTATGATAAGGACATTTATACAGACCACGGAATTTATGAAGGCCTGGGAACGTCTGGGATTGAATGATGATGATTTAAGGCGTTTAGAAACGGGGATATTGCTCAATCCGCAGGCCGGAAAAGTTATTCAGGGAACCGGTGGATTGAGAAAATTAAGGTTTGCTTTTGAAAACCGGGGAAAACGAGGAAGCGTCAGAGTATGCTATGTTGATTTTGTTGTGAAAGAAGTCATATATTTGATTACAGCTTACTCTAAAAATGAAAAAGATAATCTTACTATTTCAGAGCGTCAGAGTATTAGAAAAATGATTGAGGCCCTGGAACAGGAGAGCTGAACGGAGTGATTGGAATGAGCAGTGTGTATGAAAGCATAATGGCAGGGCTAACAGAAGCAGTTGAAGAAAAGCATTCAGGAAAAACCATTCTGCAGAGAAGGACCGTGTCCATAGAGCCGGTTAAACGGTATAATGCAGCTGAAATAAAAAGCATCAGGAAAAAAACGGGTTTTTCTCAGAAGATGTTTGCGGGTTATATCGGAGTGTCTCCCAAGACAGTAGAAGCCTGGGAAGCAGGAATCAATCAACCGGCTGGTGCTGCCAGCCGGATTCTGAGAATGATGGAAATAGACACAGAACTTACAGAAAAATATCCTTTCGTTAAATGAAACGTATTGACTGCAGTTTACATTATTGCAGATACCCCGGCTTGGAGCGCTGCTCCTTCACCAGGTCCGCCAGAGTGACATTGTCCACCACCTGGTTGATGGCCTGGTCCAGCTGTTTCCACACCGAGAGAGTGGCGCAGGTGGCCCACCGGTCGCAGCTGGCCTGGGGGTCTCCAAGGCAGGCGACGGGAGTCAGACTGCCCTCTGTCAATCGAAGGATCATGCCGACAGTGTACTCGGAAGGGTCTTTGGTCAGCTTGTAGCCGCCCTTGGCCCCCCGGGTGCCTTTTACGTAGCCGGCTTTTACCAGAATCATCACGATCTGTTCCAGATATTTGTCGGAAAGTCCCTGACGGCTGGCAACCTGGCTGATATTGGTACATTCGTCAGGATGCAGGCCGAATTCTATCATCATTCGCAGTGCGTAAAGTCCCCTGCTGGAAATTTTCATCATGGCGTAAAAAACCTCCTGTCTCATATTTTACATGATAAGATGCGAAATGTAAACTTCCATTTTTTGCGCAAACAGTGTATACTATGGAATAGTTACTGTTCAGCCGAAAGGAGATCGTATGATTCAGGGATATATTCGCGTGGCGGCGGCGACGCCGAAGATTCGTGTGGCGGATCCGGTATATAACGGAGAACGGATCCTGGAGCTTATGAAGGAAGGAGCGGCCAGAAAGGCAAAGATCATGGTATTTCCGGAGCTCTGCCTGACTGCCTATACCTGTGGAGATCTGTTTCTGCAGGATACACTGTTAAATAAAGCCAGAGAAGTGCTGGCTGAACTGGCGGAGGCGGCAAAGGACCTTGATATGCTGGCCTTTGTGGGACTTCCGTGGGAGGTTCACGGAAAGCTTTACAATGTGGCGGCGGCGCTGTCGGGGGGAAAGATCCTCGGACTGGTGCCCAAGATCCATATTCCCAATTATTCAGAGTATTATGAGGCAAGACATTTCACGAAGGGAAATGAGATCCCCGTGATGGTGGAGTATGCCGGACAGCGGATTCCCATGGGGACCGATCTGCTGTTTCAGTGCGATACTATGCCCGGCCTTACGGTGGCGGTGGAAATCTGTGAGGATATCTGGGTGCCCAGTCCCCCCAGCATCCGTCACGCCATGGCCGGCGCGACGGTGATCGTCAACTGCTCCGCCAGCGTAGAGACTGTAGGAAAGGACAGCTACCGGAAAGCGCTGATCATCGGACAGTCCGGGCGTCTGGTCTGCGGATATCTGTATTCCAGTGCGGGCGAGGGGGAATCCTCCCAGGATCTGGTGTTCGGCGGCCACAATATGATCGCGGAGAACGGCACCATGCTGGCGGAGGCCAGACGGTTTTCCGGCGAAACCGTTTACGCCGATCTGGATCTGGAGAGGCTGAGAAGTGAGCGGCGCAGGATGACCACCTATCCCCAGAGCAGCGAGCTGGCGCTGAAAAGTTATCTGACAGTAAGCTTTTCTCTTAAGCGGGAAGAGCTGGAGCTCTGCCGCTACATAGATCCGGCGCCCTTTGTGCCCCATGACGCGGGAGAGCGGAACAAACGGTGTGAAGAGATACTGTCCATTCAGTCCCTTGGGCTTAAGAAGAGGCTGGAGCATACAGGGTCCAGGTACGCGGTGATCGGCATATCGGGAGGCCTTGATTCCACCCTGGCGCTTCTGGTGACAGCCAGAGCCTTCGATATGCTGGGACTCCCGAGAAATCAGATCTATGCGGTGACCATGCCCTGCTTTGGGACGACAGACCGCACTTATCGTAACGCCTGTCTGATGACCGGAAAGCTGGGAGCGACGCTG
>CANQSK010000167.1 GCA_947626475.1 uncultured Lachnospiraceae bacterium | reverse complement strand
AAAAAAGCGGAAAAAGGAAGCCCCACCCCTCAAGATTGAGGGGCAGGGGGAGTTGAATAGGCGAAGCCTATTTTTTACGTAAAAACAGATGGATAAGGAATGTTATATTGTCGTATTTTTAAAATGAAATCTGCTATAATCTGACACATGGGAAACCAGAGCGCATATAGGCGGCCTACCCTCCAGCTTTTCGGAGGGGCTAACCCTCCGGATATCATGCCCTATGGGCACGAAAGAAAGGAGGGCGTGCCAATGATTACATATTCTGACTTGATTCAGATTGGTATATTCATTGTAGCCCTGATAGGTCTTTGTCATCAGATCTTCAGGGGAAAGAGATAGCCGCCACTACCCACAATAGTGACGGCGGCCCGTAAAGGGTTCAGTTTGCTATTTCTTTGGGGGTAGGCCGTGCGTCTCTGGCTTTCCCTTCCTAATTACAACTATAACACATCTGAAAGCATGGCGCAAGCAGTTTCGGCGAATTTTCCCGATAAACCCATACGATTATATTTCACCCTAGTCGTAAAAAATTATTATTTTATTGATAATGTATCTTGCGGGAAACGGCGGGAGAAGGTATAATTGGAGTATCGGAATTTGTATACAAAAAATACAAATAAAAATTGGAGGAGGAACTACTATGGACATTCGCTATTCGGCAAACCAGAAGGACGTGA
Source organism: uncultured Lachnospiraceae bacterium (assembly GCA_947626475.1). Classification (GTDB taxonomy): domain Bacteria; phylum Bacillota; class Clostridia; order Lachnospirales; family Lachnospiraceae; genus UBA3402. The sequence goes on along the minus strand of CANQSK010000167.1, from coordinate 4,667 downwards.
AGCGCTACACCACGGAAGAACTGAGAAATGAATTTCTGATCACGGATTTATATGCGCCTAACGAGGTACATGCTGTCTATTCTCATGTAGACCGCATGGTGACGCTGGGCTGCATGCCTACGACGGAGCAGGTTCCTATTGATAAGGGAATCGACTGCTGGAAGAACTTTGGAACGGATTATTTTCTGGAGCGCCGGGAAATCGGGATTTTCAATATCGGGGGACCGGGAAAGATTTTGGCGGACGACGAGACCTTTTCAATGGGGTATAAGGACTGCCTGTATATTACCAAGGGAACGAAGAAGGTGCTGTTCTCCAGCGACGACGCTCAGAATCCCGCAAAGTTTTATATGGTGAGCGCTCCGGCCCACACCTCCTATAAGACTACGTTTATTTCCATTCAGGACGCGGCGAAAAGGACTCTGGGCGATCAGAAGACGGCCAACCGGAGGACCATTAACCAGTTTATCCATCCGGATGTGCTGAAGACCTGCCAGCTTTCCATGGGAATGACGGTTCTGGAAGAGGGAAGCATTTGGAATACCATGCCCTGCCATACTCACGAGCGCCGCATGGAGATTTACATGTATTTTGAGGTTCCTGAGGATAATGTGGTGTTCCATCTGATGGGCGAGCCGACAGAGACCAGGCACATTGTCATGAAGAATGAGGAGGCGGTCATCAGTCCTTCCTGGAGTATTCACTCCGGCGCAGGCACCTCCAATTATACGTTCATCTGGGCTATGGGCGGCGAAAATCTGGCCTTTGACGACATGGATAATCTTACGGCGACAGAGCTGAAATAAAAGAGTTATTTCATAAATGATCGTATCCGGCCGGGTATTTTCTGCGCCCGGCCGGAAGTTTATTATTTGAGAATATTCGGGCGAGATTTCTGATGAATGAAGAGGATTCCATGGAAGATGTAACGTACAAGAGCAGGGAAGATATGGTCTATCAGGTCCTGAAGCAGGAGATTCTGGATTTGGAACTGAAACCGGGACAGCTGATTAAGGAAAATGAGATCTGCGAGCGGTTTATGGTATCCCGGACGCCGGTTCGGGACGCCCTGCGCCTGCTGCAGGAGCAGGGGTTCGTCATCACGGTTCCCTATCGGGGGATTTACGTGACGCTTTTGAGCCTCAGCAATATCAAGCAGATGATCTACATGCGGGTGGCGGTAGAGACTATGGTCATGCGCGATTTCTCCAAGATTGCCACGCCCATGCTGATGGAGGATATCTATTACATGCTGCGCAGGCAGAAGGCGCTGATCCAGACGAAAGACTTTAAGCCGGAGCAGTTTTACCGGCTGGATGCGGAGATGCACGGCTACTGGTTTGAGGCCACGAAAAAAGCAAAGCTGTGGGCGCTACTTCAGGAGCAGCAGCTCCATTATACCCGTTTCCGGATGCTGGATTTTGTCACGGAGACAGATTTTACCAGAATTGTTCATGAGCATGAGCAGCTGATAGGATGTCTGGAAGGAGGAGACATTTCCGGCATGGAAATGGTGCTGAAGGATCATCTGTATTTCAGCATGAAGCGGATGAGATACCAGATTGACGTGGAATACCGGGAGTATTTTGAGGAGGAAGACCCGGTGGGCAAGTTCGATATTTAAAGAAGAGGTGCGGGATGGACGAAAGACTTACGCTGGAGAGACGGATTAAGGCGGAGCTGGCAAGCTATGACGGTTTTATGGGTTTGTATGCCGATGATTTTCACGGCAATGTCATCGCCATGGGTGCTGATGAGAAATTTGAGACAGCCAGCACCATCAAGACTTATATACTGGTCAGCCTGTTTGATGAGATAGAGAAAGGAAGGGCCAGTCTTGAGGATATGCTGACTTATCAGAGAAAGCATGTCGTAGACGGCAGCGGCGTCCTGGTCTCCATGGAGCCGGGAGCGGTAATGCGGGCCAAGGACGTGGCCACGCTGATGATCATCGTCAGCGACAACATTGCCACCAATATGATGATTGATTATCTGGGGATTGATACCATCAACCGGTGCATCCAGCGCCTTGGCTGCCGGGACACGATTCTTCACAACCCGATTGATTTTGAAAAATATGACAGGCTTGGAACCACAACGCCGAGGGATTACGCCAGTATATTTGTCCGAATGGCCCGGGGAAAGCTGCTGAGTCCGCAGTCGGACGCCAGGATGGTGGAGATTCTGAAAAAGCAGCATTACAACAGCATGATTACAGGAAACTTTCCCCCGGTATATATGGATCCGGACAATACAGATGACGTGCTCATCCGTGTGGCGTCCAAAAGCGGTAGTATGAACGCCTGCCGGAATGACGGCGGTATCATTTATACTCCCTATGGTTCCTATGTGCTGGTGATGCTTCACAAGGATTTCAGCGACGCCATGTATTATCCCGGCCATCCGGCCACCGTATTCGGCGCCAGGGTCAGCCGGATGCTGCTGGATCAGTATCTGGCCCTGGAGGGAAGATTTGTATTGTGAAACATAAGAAAATAAGTTTACATAAATCAGACGCGGCCGAAGATCTGACAGGGGGAGAGATATGACGGCAAAATGGATGGTGTACGGGAAAAGGGCGGATTTTAACGGGCTTGCCGGGGAATTCGGCATTTCGCCGGTGACGGCCAGGATCATCCGCAACCGGGATGTGTGCGGTTCTCAGGCGGTAGAAAAATACCTTCACGGAACCCTGAAGGAACTGTATTCTCCCCATCTGCTTAAGGACGCGGATAAGGCGGCGGGCATACTGGAGGAAAAGATTGCCGGCGGGAAGAAGATCCGGATCGTCGGAGACTATGATATTGACGGCGTGTGCGCCACATACCTTCTTCTCACGGCTCTGGAACGGCTGGGAGCCAGGGCGGACTATGAGATTCCGGACCGGATTAAGGACGGCTACGGGATCAATGAGCAGATCATTGAGACCGCGGCGGCGGACGGAGTAGATACGATACTGACCTGTGACAACGGTATTTCCGCGATTAAGCAGCTGGAACGTGCCAGACAGCTGGGAATGACGGTGATCCTCACGGACCATCACGATATCGCCCGGGACGGGGATGGACGCGATATCCTGCCGTGGGCGGACGCCATCGTGAACCCGAAACGATCCGACTGCACCTATCCCATGAAAGGCATCTGCGGCGCCGTGGTGGCCTATAAGCTGATACAGATATTGTATGAGCGGGCAGGCATTCCCGCGGCTGAGTGGGAGGATATGCTGGAGTTTGCGGCAATCGCCACAGTGGGCGACGTGATGCAGCTTCAGGACGAGAACAGGATTCTTGTGAAAGAAGGCCTAAGGCGGATTCCTCTGACGAAAAGCCTGGGGCTTCGGAAGCTGGTGGAGAAGAACGAGCTGGACCCGCGCCGTATTACCGCGTATCAGATCGGATTTGTCATTGGGCCCTGCCTGAACGCGGGGGGAAGGCTGCAGACGGCAAAGCTGGCGCTGCGGCTGCTGCGGTGCCGGGAGGAATCCGAGGCGGACAGGCTAGCCGGACAGCTGAAGGAGCTGAACGACCAGAGAAAAACCATGACCGAGCAGGGGACAAAACAGGCATCGGAGCAGGTGGAAAGGTTCTATCAGAAGGACAAGGTGCTGGTGGTCTATCTGCCGGACTGCCATGAATCACTGGCCGGCATTATTGCCGGGCGGCTCAGGGAGCGGTACAACAAGCCGTCGATCGTCATTACGAGATCGGAGAACGGAGTCAAGGGCTCCGGCCGTTCCATCGAGGCGTACCACATGTTTGAGGCGCTCTGCGAGGTGAAGGAGCTGTTTACCAGGTTTGGCGGCCATCCCATGGCGGCAGGTCTTTCCATGGCTTCTGAGGAGGATGTGGAGAGGCTGAGGCGGCAGCTGAATGAGAGGGCCCGGCTTACGGAGGAAGATTTTGTCCCGAAAATCTGGATTGACGTGCCAATGCCTATGGACTATGTGACGGAGAAATTTATCCGGGAGCTGGAGCTTTTGGAGCCTTTCGGAAATGGAAACGAGAAGCCTCAGTTCGCGCAGAAGGACCTGCGCATCCGCAGCGCAAGGGTGATGGGGCGGAACCGGAACGCCGTGAAGCTTTCGCTGATCACGCCGGGGGGCACGCCGGTGGAGGCCATGGTATTTACTGATGGAGACGCCTTTATGGAAGAGATGGCGGGACGGACAAGTCTGGATGCCATTTACTATCCGGTGATTCACGAATATAACGGCAGCCGCGCGATTCAGGCCGTGGTGAAGGAGTGGAAATTTCAGACTTGAATTTTGGGATATGATTGGATATAATAGGGAAAACTGTGCAGAAAGGCAGGAGACATTATGGTAAATCAGGTGATGGATTTTATAGAGCAGCAGGATCCGGAGGTCGGAGCTGCGATCAAGCAGGAAGCAGCCCGTCAGAGACGGAACCTGGAGCTGATTGCTTCGGAAAATATCGTGTCGGAAGCCGTTATGGCGGCCATGGGCACGGTTCTGACAAATAAATACGCGGAAGGATATTCCGGCAAGCGCTACTACGGCGGCTGCGAGTATGTGGATGTGGTGGAGACTCTGGCGATTGAACGGGCCAAGAAGCTGTTTGGCTGCGATTACGCCAACGTACAGCCCCATTCTGGCGCTCAGGCCAACATGGCGGTATTTCTGGCCATGTTAAAGCCCGGCGATACCT
>CANQSK010000166.1 GCA_947626475.1 uncultured Lachnospiraceae bacterium | reverse complement strand
TGGGCGAGCTGCATCTGGAGATCATCGTGGACAGGCTGCTGCGTGAGTTCCACGTGGAGGCCAATGTAGGCGCTCCTCAGGTTGCTTACAAGGAGACCTTTACCAAGTCCGTGGATGTGGACAGCAAGTACGCCAGACAGTCCGGAGGACGCGGACAGTACGGACACTGTAAAGTGCGTTTCGAGCCTATGGACGCCAACGCGGAGGAGACCTTCAAGTTTGACTCCGAGGTTGTGGGCGGCGCGATTCCCAAGGAGTATATCCCGGCGGTGGGCGAAGGTATTGAGGAAGCCTCCAAAGCCGGTATTCTGGGCGGGTTCCCGGTACTGGGCGTTCACGCGACCGTGTACGACGGTTCCTACCATGAGGTGGACTCCAGTGAGATGGCGTTCAAGATCGCCGGTTCCATGGCCTTTAAGGATGCCATGCAGAAGGCTGGCTGTGTGCTGATGGAGCCGATCATGAAGGTAGAGGTGACCATGCCCGAGGAGTATATGGGCGACGTCATCGGCGACATTAACTCCCGGCGCGGACGCATCGAGGGAATGGAGGACATCGGAGGCGGCAAGATGGTGAAGGCCTTCGTTCCGCTGGCGGAGATGTTCGGCTATTCTACCGACCTGCGTTCCAAGACTCAGGGCCGCGGCAACTATTCCATGTTCTTTGAAAAATATGAGATCGTGCCCAAGTCCGTCCAGGAAAAGGTCATTGCCGAAAGAAAAGGCGCTAAATAATTGATAAATGGCTTGAAAAACGCAGACAAATATCATATAATAAACACTAGTTTAATTAAAATGAAAATTCTGGCATCTGCGATGCCGCCACAATGAAAACCCGTATGGGGGATTAAGGAGGACCATTTAAAATGGCAAAAGCAAAATTTGAGAGAACAAAACCGCATTGTAACATCGGTACCATTGGCCACGTTGACCATGGTAAAACAACTCTGACTGCCGCGATTACCAAAACCCTTCATGAGAGAAAAGGTACTGGTGAGTTCGTAGAGTTCGATAAGATCGATAAGGCTCCGGAAGAGAGAGCACGTGGAATAACCATCTCTACCGCTCATGTAGAGTATGAGACCGACAAGAGACATTACGCTCACGTTGACTGCCCAGGACATGCTGACTACGTTAAGAACATGATCACCGGCGCTGCTCAGATGGACGGAGCTATCCTGGTTGTTGCCGCTACCGACGGCGTTATGGCTCAGACCAGAGAGCATATCCTTCTTGCCCGCCAGGTAGGCGTTCCCTATATCGTAGTGTTCATGAACAAGTGCGATATGGTTGACGATCCCGAGCTGCTTGAACTGGTTGACATGGAGATCCGTGACCTGCTGAACGAGTATGAGTTCCCGGGCGATGACACACCGATCATCCAGGGTTCCGCTCTGAAGGCTCTTGAGGACTGCTCCGGCGAGTGGGGCGACAAGATCATGGAGCTGATGGACGCTGTTGACGAGTGGATTCCGGATCCGCAGCGTGAGACCGACAAGCCCTTCCTTATGCCTGTTGAGGACGTATTCACCATTACCGGTCGTGGTACCGTTGCTACCGGCCGTGTAGAGCGTGGTACTCTGAAGCTGAATGAGGAAGTTGAGATTGTCGGTATCAGCGAGGATACCCGCAAGACCGTTGTAACCGGTATCGAGATGTTCCGTAAGCTGCTTGACATGGCTCAGGCCGGCGACAACATCGGCGCTCTGCTTCGCGGCGTTCAGAGAAATGAGATCGAGAGAGGACAGTGTCTGGTAAAGCCCGGTTCCGTTAAGTGCCATCACAAGTTCACCGCTCAGGTGTACGTGCTGACCAAGGACGAGGGCGGCCGTCATACTCCGTTCTTCAACAACTATCGTCCCCAGTTCTACTTCAGAACCACGGATGTTACCGGCGTCTGCATGCTGCCCGAGGGCACTGAGATGTGCATGCCCGGCGACAACGTAGAGATGAGCGTTGAGCTGATTCATCCGGTAGCTATGGAGCAGGGTCTTCGTTTCGCTATCCGTGAGGGCGGCCGTACTGTTGGTTCCGGCAGAGTTGTTACCATCATTGAGTAATTGTAAGAGACAGTTCAGAATCTGGGCTTCCGGAGAGAAATCTCCGGAAGCCTTTTTGTATAAAATCCATTTACAAGAAGGTTTCTTTTCCCTTATAATGAAGCTGTAAGGACTTTGCGGCTGTTCTGACAGAGAACCGGAAGGTCCGTACCTGCCTAATAAAATGCGCAGACTGCCGGAGCCCCTGGAGGTTGCCATGGAGAAACAGTTCCGAAACAAGATCACATGGTTTACGTTCGGATTCAGTGTACTCGTGATTTGGGTGCATTCTCTTAACGCGGAATTGTTTCTGGGAACCGGAACGGCCGCGGAACGTGTGAAGGCGGTTCAGGAATTTTTCGGAGGTTCCGTGGCGCAGATTGCGGTGCCCGGTTTTTTCATGATATCGGCCTATCTGTTTTATCGGAATTTTGACTGGGAAAAGCTTCCCGGGAAATGGGCGGCTCGGTTCCGAAGCGTGCTGGCGCCTTACATAATCTGGAATCTGATCTATTATCTGGGATATGTGATCGGAAGCAGGCTGCCTTTTGTTGCGGACGTGGTGGGGAAAGGGAAGATACCTTTCGGATTTTCCGCCGCGCTGGACGCGGTGCTGCATTATTCCTATCTGTATGTGTTCTGGTATGTATACCAGTTGATTCTTCTGATCCTTCTTGCCCCGTTGCTTTATCTTCTGCTGGGCAATGCCGTGATCGGCATCGGGGCGCTTCTGATTTTTTATGCGCTGGCTCAGGCGGGGATCGTGATCCCGGTGCTGAATCTGGATGCGCTTCTGTATTACAGCGCCGGCGCTTATGCGGCCCTTCATCTGGATGAATGGACGGAGGGAAAGCAGAACAACAGAAAAACAGAGGCGGGGCTTGTCCTTCTGGTGCTGGCGCTGATCCTTGCCAACCTGCCGTGGCCGGGAGGAGTGTTTGCCCAGGTGACGCCAAGGCTTCTGGCGCCGGCAGCCCTGTGGCTGATCGTGGACCCGGCCCGGCTTCCGGAGCCCCCTGCCTTCATGAAAGAGAACTTCTTTCTGTACGCGGTGCATTTCGCCATCGTGCGCTTGATCAATAAGTCGGCGGCGGCAGTTCTTCCGAAGATCTGGTTTGTGCCGCTGATCCTCTACCTGTTGATGCCGGTGATCGTCATTGCTGTAAGCTACGGCCTCAGCCGCCTTCTGCGGAGATATGTGCCGGGGCTGTGGCGGCTTCTGGTAGGAGGAAGATACATAAACGGCTAGAGACAAAATGTCTCCGGCCGTTTGTCCGGTACGCCCGGCGGCGCACGTTTCCAACAGAAATAAAGAAGGTGTTATCTGAGGCTCCACCGTCCGGAAGCGCCGCAGGGGAGGACCAGTCCGGATTCCGTGACCGGCAGCCCCAGCTCTCCGGCCTCTAGCTCTCCTCCGAAGCGCCGCTGTACCTCCAGGGCCAGCAGATAGCTGAGCACGGAAGGCGCCAGGCCGGTGGTGTAGGAATTGATCAGGAAGAACAGAGGACGGTCCGACAGAAGCCGGGCGCAGGAGCGAACCAGGGGATGGATGGCGTCCTCGATCTTCCAGACCTCTCCCCTGGGTCCCCGTCCGTAGGAGGGCGGATCCATGATAATGGCGTCATAATGGTTTCCCCGGCGGAGCTCCCGCTCCGTAAATTTTATGCAGTCGTCTACCAGCCAGCGGATGGGAGCGTTCTCCAGGCCGCTGACTCTGGCGTTTTCCTTCGCCCATCCTACCATGCCCTTGGAAGCGTCCACATGGGTGACGGCTGCGCCCGCGGCGGCGGCAGCCAATGTGGCGCCCCCTGTGTAGGCAAACAGATTCAGAACCTTTACAGGCCTGTCCGCCTGCCGGATCAGGCTGCTGAACCAGTCCCAGTTGGCGGCCTGCTCCGGAAATAATCCCGTGTGTTTAAAGCTGAAGGGCTTCAGCTGAAAAGTCAGCGAGCGGTAACGGATGTTCCACTGCTCCGGCAGATGGAAGAACTCCCACTGCCCGCCGCCTTTGGAGCTGCGGTGGTAATGGCCGTCGGGACGGCTCCAGCCCGCGTGCCTCCGGGAGGTGTCCCAGATGATCTGGGGATCCGGCCGTATCAGAAGATAGTCCCCCCAGCGTTCCAGCTTTTCGCCCCTTGAGCAGTCGATTACTTCGTAGTCCGTCCATCCGTCAGCCAGCCACATCACGATTCCTCCTGTTAGTCTGAAAATGAGTATCTTCATTATACTAAAGGAGCGGGGGATGCGTCAAGATGCCGCTGAAAATGGGAAATGACCGGAAAAAATACGCGAATTGTAATAGAATCGAAAGATATTCCGTATTGAAATTCTGGAAAGACCTTGATACACTATATAGTAGGGAATTGGACGAAACACAAAGGAGAGGAACTATATCATGAAAAAACGATGGTTGATAACAGCATTGTCCGCAGCCATGACTCTGGGTTTTGCCATGGTCTCTCACGCCGAAGGCTGGCGGATGCAGGACGGAGCCTGGATCTATGAGGAGGCCTCCGGTTATCTGGTTGTGAACGAGTGGAAAAAGGGAGCTGACAACCTGTGGAGGTATCTGGATTCCAGCGGCAGGATGGCCGTGAACACCTGGGTGGACAACGAGTATTATGTGGACGAGAACGGGATCATGGTATCCGGGGGTTGGAGAGAGCTGGAATCCGGCAACTATTACGATGACGACCGGGACACCAGCTGGTACTATTTCCAGGACAACGGCAAGATAGTCCGGGATACCTGGAAGAAGATCAATAATAAGTGGTATCACTTCGACTCTTACGGCGCGATGGAGACCGGCTGGGTAGATGACAATATGTATTACTGTACGGAAAGCGGCGATGCCATGATAGGATGGCATATGCTGTATCCGCCGGAGTCGGACAATTATTATAATACGGATCCCTTCGATGAGAACGACGGAAAGAAGTGGTATTACTTTAACTCCAGCGGCAAGAAATACGTTCCCACCGAGGGAGATGAATTTGGTGAGAAGCGTATCGACGGCGTGTACTACTGCTTTGATTCCTACGGCGCCATGCAGACCGGCTGGGTGAGAGTAGGGAACAGCAGTTCCGATTCCATTAAGGATTACCGGTTTTACGGACAGGACGGAAAGAGCGTGGTGGGATGGTATTCCACGACTCCTCCCGACGACTTAAACGGAGCCCCTGACGAAGTGAACTGGTACTATTTCTCCAGAAGCGGCGAGCCCAAGTCAGGACCTGCGGAGGGCGAGGCAGGACTCAGCGATTTTACGACCATCAACAGCAAGACGTACCTGTTCAACAATTACGGCAATCCGGTATACGGACTGCAGCGGGTGAAGGTGGGCTCCGACGAGTACACCACCTATTACTTTGACGAGACCTCCAGAACGCCTCTGAAGGGCCGGGTGGAGATTGAGCAGAGAGACGGCACAAAGGCAGTGTTCCATTTCGCCAACAGCGGCCGCGGAACCAACGGCGTCTACAGCGGCTACCTGTACTACATGGGACTTCTGCA
>CANQSK010000165.1 GCA_947626475.1 uncultured Lachnospiraceae bacterium | reverse complement strand
TCGCTGAGAATGCTGTTTATCTCGTATCCCTCCTTGCTTTTCTGTGCGGTATTTCTTCTAACGCAAAGAACGGCCGCCTTTGTGCGACCGTCCATTTTTCGGGTTGCCTTTTGTGATTCAGAACCACGCAAGCAGCCCATGAATCCGGGATTTCTTTCAGGCCTTTTTCTTTTTGGGGCCACGCTTTTTTCTCTTATCGGCGTTAGATTGGTCCTGTAAACGCATTTCGCTCCCATAGTCCTTCGCATTGACTATGAGAGCGAATACGTTGCGGTGTACCGATATGTTGATTTTTGAAATGGTGTTCGTATACTTCGGGCTGAGTATGAATGAATTCATAGAAAATAAGGGATTCTTCCTTCCCCCTCTTACTTACGGATATCATTTATCACTTGTCACACCTAGAGCTGATACGTCGGCACCAGTTCCTTCACCATCTCCCGTATCCTCCCGTTCTCATCCCGGTTCGCCACCTCATACAGCTCATCCAGCTTCTCTCTCAGCCACTCTGCGTCAAACTCGATGGGCTTCCCGATATGGATCAGTTTGTTGGGCGTGTCCTGAAGCCCTTCCTCTCCCATCAGAAGCTCCTCATAGAGCTTTTCCCCAGGTCTTAATCCAGTAAATTCAATCGGGATGTCCACATAGGGCTCATACCCTGACAGCCGGATCAGGTTCTCCGCCAGGTCCAGGATCTTCACCGGCTTACCCATATCCAGGACGAAGATCTCCCCGCCCTTTGCATAGGCCCCGGCTTGCAGTACTAGACTCACCGCCTCAGGTATCGTCATGAAATACCTTATGATATCCGGATGTGTCACCGTCACCGGCCCGCCCGCCTCAATCTGCTTCTTGAACAGCGGAATCACCGAACCATTGCTCCCAAGGACGTTCCCAAACCGTACCGCCACACAGTCCGTCTCCGACCTCGCATCCATCATCTGGACCACCATCTCGCACAGCCGCTTGCTGGCTCCCATGATATTCGTCGGATTTACGGCCTTGTCCGTACTGATCAGAACGAACCGCTTTGTCCCGTACTTATCTGCTGCCTTCGCTGTCTTATAGGTTCCAAATACATTATTCTTAATGGCCTCACACGGACTGTCCTCCATCAGCGGCACATGCTTATGGGCCGCCGCATGGTACACGATATCCGGCCGGTAGGTGGAGAACACACTCTCCATCCGGTGCGTATTCCGCACCGACCCGATCAGCACCACCAGATCCAGTTCCGGATGGCTCTTCCTAAGCTCTTGCTGGATATCGTAGGCGTTGTTCTCATACACATCGAAGATGATCAGCCTTTTCGGATTATGCCCCGCGATCTGCCTGCACAGCTCGCTCCCGATGGAACCTCCCCCTCCCGTCACCAGGATGGTCTTCCCGCTCACATATCCCAGTATCTCATCCAGGTTCACACGGATCGGCTCCCTGCCAAGCAGGTCCTCGATCTGCACCTCACGAAGCTTTGAGACGCTAACTTCGTCATTCAATAGCTGGTAGATCCCCGGCAGGATCTTTACCTTGCAGTCCGTCTTCTGGCAGATGTCGATGATATCCTTCCGGCCCTGGGCTGGGGCTGATGGCATGGCGATGTAGATCTCATCCACCCGGTATTTCTCCGCCAGCTTCGGGATATCGTACCGGTTCCCTTCGATTGGGACTCCGTTTAAGATTTTCCCAATCTTGTTCTTATCGTCATCTACAAAGCAGACGACCGTATCATTCACGAATGAACTGGTATATATCTCCTTTAAGATGACGGTGCCGGAAGTCCCGGCGCCTGCAATCATAATCCGTTTCCCATTCCTTCCGCGCCTTTCCGAACCGAACAGGGAGACACAGATCCTGTAGGAGAGGCGGACCGTCAACACCGAGCTGCAGAGCACCACAAAGGAGATCAGGTAGTAACTCCTCGGCACCCGAAACTGCAGAATCATCATCCCGCCAGTCTGCAGGAGCGTTGCAATCACGCATGTAGCAACGATATTCAGCGCCTCCCTCACTCCTGCTGCACTCCACACAATGTCATACATCTTCCGGAACAAAAAAACAGCCAGCGTACCGGTAATGTACGTTGGCAGGTACCGTATGACGACGGCCTTATATTCCGGCGGAACCGCCGCCCAGCTTAGATCAAACCGGACGATCAGACCCAGGAATGCGGAAAGACAGATGATTGCAGTGTCAACTGCCAGAAATACTACCATCTGCGCCCATTTATTTTTGGGTATATGTTTTATGAAAAAACTGTTGTCTTTCATGCATCAGATTTCCGTTCCTATTTTCCTTAAAGCGATTGGGAAATTTTGTATTCCTGCGCTCATTTAAAGTAATTCATCCCACCCGTGCGATCTCCCCGTATGTTTCGGGAAGCACCGTAATAGTTCCGGCAGGACATTCTGTTCCATCTGCCGAATCGGCCTTGCCATTCACAGAATATATCATTCCCTTCTCTGGGAGAGTTTTCTCTCCTGAGACATACAGGCATTTCCCGTCGGCGGCCTTTCTGATTTCCAGCATCGTCCAACCATCCGGCATTTTCATGTCTGCTTCTATGCCTTCGCACACCACCCCCTGCTCCATATCCTCATTCAGCACAATCCCCATGGCGATTACCATATCCTCGCCCCAGAGCCGCTTATGAAGCTTCACAAACCGTTTCCGGAACTCGATATTGTCAATATCCTCCAGACAATACTCCAGCGGTCCGGAGACACGGTAGCGGTCGGTACCTTCCGTACCGTTTAAGCCATTCCGCTCCCGCAACACATACGAAAGCCGCATCAAATGCTCATCTCCTGCTATCCTCTGCAGAAATTCCGCATCCTTCTCCATCAAAGGATACACCGACAGATACCCGGCCGCCATCCATTGAGACAGAAACGGCACCCGTTCCAGCCGATGCCAGACAGGCCCCGGTTCCCTGCAAGTCAGGAATGCGCAGCCATGAAAAAGCGGCTCAGTATGGACGATACTCCGTCCCTGACGCCGCCAGATCCGCTCTGTATAAATTATAAACACATTTTCATACATGTATGCCGGCATGGTTCGACGAATTTCCTTCACCAGCTCTTCTTCCCGGCCGGTCCACGTCTTAAGAAGATACCATTGCATCTGCATTGCCCCCCTTCCACTGCTCACAGGGATACTACACCTTCTCTGAAACGAATCGGTCTCACTGTATTCTCACGATGAGATTTTTTCAATATCTTCAAATGCGACCTCCGAAGGAGTATCCCTGCCGAAGATTCTTACACCAATAACCACACTATGCTTTTTTACCTGATAAATCATAGCGATCGAAGAAGCGAATGCTCCGTGAATTACCCGAACCATTTCGCCCTGAGTGAAATCCTGCGGTTCAGCAATGCCACGTTCTTCTGTCTCTTTGCGCTTCGCCACCCGATATTGTTCCGGCACAGCAATCGGCGCCTCCACTTTTCCGTAAGATAGTTCCCGGCGGACATCATTATTCAAAATGATACCCATCCGCACTTCTTTTTCCTCGCCCGCCAACGCCAGCCGCACCCTCGCGTAGCGCAGGCGGAAATGATATCCGGTTATCCGTTCTGTCCCTGCATGCAAAGCCGCTTCCAGCGGACCAGCCACATAACTTACATGGTCTTTGCCGTCGGTCGCCACATAGGATAATCGGATTACATGATGTTCATCCATGAGCTGGTGCAGGAACTGAGCTTCTACCGCATCCAGAGGCAAGAAATAGAACTCGCCGTCTGACATCAATTTCGACATGGCCGGTACATTTTTCAGAAAAAGAAAAAGCTTGTCCGGGTCCTCGGATGTGATGAACACGTAGCCGGGAAATATCCGCTCAATATGAATCTGGTTCTCCTGCTGCCGGTGCCGCAGCTGTTCATGGTAAGCCACGAAACATTCGCCATATAATTCCCGCGGGACGATTCTCCGCACCATTTGAATCAGATTTTCTTCTCTGCCTGTATAGGTCTGTATCACATACCACAGCATGTTCTTTGTGCCGCTCCTCTCATTCACATTGCCAGGATTTACGTAATTCTCACGTTGTCTCCGGCTTCGGAGAGCATAAAAAGGGATAGCTCCGCCATTCCGCCTCGCCTTCTGCTGATATCGCTTTGGCTGCCGGATGACCGACGCCCACACTGTGGCTGATATGACCCCTTTCTGAAATACGCTGCCGCAAGACCCACGCACTCCATCCCGGTTCTTCATAAAGCAGGCGGATCTTTCACACACAAGATGTTGTATCCGCCGATTCCTGCAATTGAGTCTTCAGTTCAACAGAATATAACATTGTGTTGAATTTACATAAAATCGACTAAAATGCATCGGGAAAACTGATAAGATTAAAATATGGCAGATTCTGCCAAATATCGACATGGAGGTGCATATGGATATGCAAAAAACGCAGCCAATTAAAGACAAACGGGATATTCAGCGGCTTAAACAGTATTACCTGGATAAGCGTCAAGTGCGTAATTACGCTTTGTTTACACTTGGTGTCAATACCTCTCTGCGAATTGGAGATTTGCTTGCATTAACCTGGGGAGATGTATACAATTTTAAATGCAGACAGTTTCGGGATCACATCGCAATTACAGAGCAAAAGACCGGCAAGAGCAACCAGATCGCACTGAACAGGGAAGCCGTTAAGGCTTTGGAACTGCTAAAGGAGTCACAGGATAATGTGGACTCAGACAGATATATTTTTCAGAGCCGCGAGGGCAATAACCGGCACATTGACCGCACACAGGCATTTCATATTATTAAAAATGCGGCAGCAGAGCTTCAGATTAACGGAACGATCAGCTGTCATTCCCTGCGCAAGACCTTCGGTTACCACGCCTGGAAGGACGGTGTTCCTCCGGCTCTCATTATGTCAATTTACAATCATTCATCTCTTGAAATCACGAAAAGATACCTGTCTATCGACCAGGATGACAAGGATATGGTCTTTTTAAAATTGAATCTATAATCCGGAATTCTCATGGAAGATATTAAGAAAAGATTAAAACATTGCCATTGAAATATATTTTGAAGTATGCTATCATAACATGGTGATCTTCAGTTCAACACAATGTTATATTTTGTTGAATTCACTTCTGTTTTTTCCACATTGCATAAGCGCAGAATATAAAGCAGCCGTCGCTTTCTATTTGAAGAAACGGCGGCTGTTATGCGTTCCGTAAGCTTAAGGACGTACATCCTCTTCCTTAATACTTGTAATAGCGTCAGGGTTTTCCTCCTTAAAAGCAGTTACTGCTTTTATAAATCTATCCCCATACTTCTCATACTTAGCCCCGCCCACTCCGGATACATTCAGAATTGTCTCTTTGTCTGTCGGAGCCTTGATACTCATATCAATCAATGTTTTATCACTGAAGATGATATATGGCGGCAGCCCTTCCTCTCTGGCAATTGTAAGTCTGAGCCGCCGGAGAATCTCAAATAATTCATATCCCGCCTTTGTAAGAGAATCCGTGCTCTTTAGCTTGTGTGAGATAAAGAAGCAATAGAAGTGTAAAAAATTTTGCCGTTCCCGTCCGGCGTTCCCCCAGCGCCGGACAGGTCGGGCGGTCATTCGGGCAAGTCCACCTTGCCGACAAAAGAATAATAGATTTCGATTTC
>CANQSK010000164.1 GCA_947626475.1 uncultured Lachnospiraceae bacterium | reverse complement strand
CGCCAGCAGCGAACCGATGATCGCGTTGCCGATTCCGGCCCAGGTGGCGGCGATTCCGAACCGCCAGCCGAACTGTCCCGAGTAGCCAACGAACACAACGGCGGAGAAATAGGAGGTTCCGTAGGCGAAGGCGGTCAGCCAGGGGCCTACGGCACGGCCGCCGAGAACGAAGCCGTTGACATCCGTGGCATTCTTGCGGCAGTAAAGGCCGATGCCGACCATCACTGCGAAGTACACTAACAGGAGAATAATTTTGATCATGCTGCTTACCTCTCAATTTTTTGAAATTTCGGTCTGATCTGCCGCCGCATAGGTATCCGCGGAGAACCGTTCCGCTTATGATTTAATGATTAAAAGCGACAACAGTAAAAACCATAAAAACTTTAACACATAAAATTGCAAAAGTCAACAGAATTATGAGAACGGTATGTTTTTCCGGGAATATTTGTGGTAAAATATTCATGAATGCAATTGAAAAAGGAAAGGGGGCTTTCATTTTATCATGAAATTATGTAAGCGTGCGTTATCTGACACAGCGGCGTGGCATCAGGCAGAGGTGAGACTGCCGGAATTTGATATAGACAATATGCGGGCTTCTGCGGAGGAGGAGCCGGTCTGGGTCCATTTCGGGGCCGGAAATATCTTTCGCGGATTCATCGCGGTCCTTCAGCAGCGGTTGCTGGAGCAGGGGCTGGCGAAAAGCGGGATTATCGCGGCGGAGACATTTGATTACGATATCATTGACAGGATTTATATTCCCTTTGATCATTTGACGCTGATGGTCACCCTGAATCCGGACGGCTCCATGGACCGGGAGGTGGTGGCCAGCATTTCCAGAGGCGTGAAAGTGTCTGTGGGTGATCCGGATTTTGATTATCTGAAAGAAGTGTTCCGGAAACCGTCGCTTCAGATGATCAGCTTTACCATCACGGAGAAGGGCTACGCCCTGGCGGATCTGCAGGGAAAGTTTTTGCCGGTGGTGGAGGCCGACTTAAAGCAGGGTCCTGCGGGGGCCAGACATGCCATGAGCGTTGTGACTGCCCTTCTCTGGGAGAGATATCAGGCCGGCGGAGCGCCGCTGGCAGTAGTCAGCATGGATAACTGCAGCCATAACGGCGAGAAGCTTCGGAACAGCATTGTGATAGTGGCCCGCGAGTGGCAGAAGCGGGGCCATGTGACGGCAGAATTTGCTGCCTGGCTGGAGGATGAGACGAAGGTTTCCTTCCCTTGGTCCATGATCGACAAGATCACGCCGAGGCCTGCGGCGGAGGTGGAGCAGGCGCTGGCAGCTGCCGGAATCGAGGATATGGCGCCTGTGATCACCGGCAAAAACACCTACATCGCGCCGTTTGTCAACGCGGAGGCTCCCCAGTATCTGGTGGTGGAGGACCGCTTTCCCAACGGACGGCCGCCTCTTGAGAAGGCAGGCGTATACATGACGGACCGGGAGACGGTCAATAAGACGGAGCGGATGAAGGTGACGACCTGCCTGAACCCTCTTCATACGACCCTTGCCGTGTACGGGTGCCTTCTGGGATATCAGAGCATCGCGGCGGAGATGAAGGATGAGGATCTGAAGAAGCTGGTGGAGACCATCGGATACGCGGAGGGTATGCCGGTGGTGACCAATCCGGGAATCCTGGATCCCATGGAGTTCATTCACGAGGTGATAGACCGCCGCCTGCCGAATCCGTTTATTCCGGATATGCCTCAGAGAATCGCCACGGACACCAGCCAGAAGGTGCCGGTCCGCTTCGGCGAGACCATTAAGGCTTACCTGGCGGATGACAGCCTGGATATAGAGAATCTGACGGCTATTCCTCTGGCCATTGCCGGCTGGATGCGGTATCTGCTGGGAGTGGATGACCGGGGCAGCGCAATGGAGGTCAGCAGCGATCCCATGCTTGCGGAGCTTCAGGGGCTTTTGTCCGGAGTGAAGCTGGGAGAGCCGGAGAGCGGAGCGGGAAAGCTTACGCCGATCCTTTCCAATTCTGTTTTGTTTGGGACAGATCTGGTGAAGGCCGGATTGAGCGGAAAGATTGAGGAAATGTTCGCGCAGCTGATCGCGGGACCGGGAGCGGTGAGAGAGACGATTCACCGGTATATGAGCAGATAGGCGGCCGGCTGCGGAGATGATGATAGAGAGAGGTTCGTCAGGTGAAAGATTTGTATGATGTGCTGATTGTGGGCGGCGGCGTGGTGGGAAGCGCCGTGGCCAGGGAACTGTCCCGGTATCAGCTGAAGATCGGCGTGCTGGAAAAGAATCTTGACGTCTGTTATGAGACCAGCGGCAGAAACTCAGCGGTGGTCCACGGCGGATTTGCCTATGATACCGGTTCTTTGAAGGCCCGGCTGTGTGTGGAGGGCAACCGCATGATGGGCGATCTGGCGGAAGAGCTGGATTTTCCGTTCCTGCGGTGCGGAAAAGTGCTGGTAGGCAATACGCCGGAGGATATGGAAACTCTGAAGCGCACCATCAGCCAGGGAGAGGCCAACGGAGCGTCCGGTCTGAGGCTGATCGGTAAGGAAGAGCTTCACCGGCTGGTGCCTGCGGTAGTGGGCGAGTTTGCCATGCTTTCCGAAAAAAGCGGTATCCTGGACCCGTTCCAGTATACCATTGCCCTGGCAGAGAACGCTCGCGCCAACGGGGTGGATTATTATTTCGACCATGAGGTGACGGCAATCCGCCGTCTGAAGAACGGCGGTTACTGCCTGTCGACGCCTCACGGCGAATATGAAAGCCGGTGGGTGGTGAACGCCGCCGGGCTGGGCTGCAAGACGATTTCTGATATGCTGGGCATTACCGGTTACCGGGTCATTGGTTCCAAGGGAGATTATATCATCCTGGACAAGCGTGTGGGACACCTGCTCCCCATGCCGGTCTACCCGGTTCCCAGCAATACCTACATGGGAATCCATGTGACCAACACCATAGACGGCAATGTGATCGTCGGCCCCAACGCGGAGGAGGTCAGTGATTTTAGGTATTACGGCGTGCCGCAGAAGAACATTGATTATCTGAGGAACAGCGCGTCCGCCCTGTGGCCCCATATTGAGCGCGGGAATTACATACGGAATTACTCCGGTATTTTGCCGAAGTGGGTGGACGAAAACGGGGTGATTCAGGACTTTAAGATTGAGATTCAGGACGATATTGCGCCCCATGCCGTCAATCTGGTGGGAATCGAGTCGCCGGGGCTGACGGCGGCGGTGCCCATTGCCCGGTACGCCATCGGGCTGATGAAGGAGAGAGAGGAACTGAAGGAGAACCCGGATTTCAATCCGCGGAGAAAGGGGATCGTCCGTTTTGCCGGTCTGAGCCGGGAGGAGCAGGAGCGGCTTATCAGGGAGAATCCGGACTACGGCGAGATCGTCTGCCGCTGTGAGAAGGTGACCCGGGCGGAGATTCTGCAGGCCATTCACAATCCTCTGGGCGTGGATACCATGGCGGGAATCAAATACCGCACCAGGGCCATGATGGGCCGGTGTCAGGGCGGTTACTGCCAGATGCGGGTGGAACAGATGCTGGAGGAGGAGCTGGGCCGGCGGCCTGAGGAAGTGCTGTACGCCAGAAAGGGCTCCAACCTGCTTATGGGAACGGCCCGTTAGGAGGGGTTATGGAGAAGAGAGACGTGATCGTCATAGGCGGCGGCCCGGCAGGACTGACGGCCGCCGTGGAATTGTATAAGAAAGGAGTCAGGGATATCCTGATTCTGGAGAGGGAGAAGCACCTGGGCGGGATTCTGCGCCAGTGCATCCATGACGGGTTCGGACTGACGCGTTTTCACGCGGCCCTTACGGGACCGGAATACGCGGAGCGGTTTATAAGCCAGGCGGAAGAGCTGGGGATTCCCTGTGAGACGGGGACAACGGTGCTGGATATCTCCCCGGAGAAGGTGGTGACCGCGGTCAGCCGCAGAGGGCTGGTTCAGTACCGGGCCGGGGCGGTGGTTCTGGCCATGGGCTGCCGGGAGAGGACCAGAGGGGCTCTGGCGATTCCGGGAGAGAGGCCGGCCGGGGTCTTCACGGCGGGAGTGGCACAGGCCTACATAAATCTGTACAACCGGATGCCGGCCAGAGACGCGGTGATTCTCGGTTCGGGCGACATCGGGATGATCATGGCCAGGCGGCTGACCCTGGAGGGAGTCCGCGTGCAGGCTGTTTTCGAGATTCAGCCTTACGCCAGCGGTCTTCCCAGAAATGTGGAGCAGTGCCTGAATGATTACGGGATTCCTCTTTATCTGAGCCATACGGTGACAGAGATCCACGGCGACGGAAGATTGACCGGCGTGACGGTTTCTCAGGTTGACGGTCAGATGAGGCCGGTTCCCGGCACGGAAAAATATTATGCCTGTGATACGCTGATCCTTTCCGTCGGACTTCTGCCGGAGAATGAGCTTTCCATGGACGCGGGAGTGACCCTGGACGGCAGGACCAGAGGCCCGGTGGTGGATGAATATTTTCAGACGGACCGGAAGGGGATCTTCGCGGCCGGCAATGTCCTTCATGTTCACGACCTGGTGGATTTTGTCTCCCTGGAAGCGGAGAAACTGGCGGACGGAGCGGCCGGATATGTGAAGGAGGGCAGTCTTCCGGAGTGTCCGGTTGAGGTTCGGGAGGGCGCCGGCATCAGCTATACGGTTCCCCAGAGGATCAGCGGAACCAGGGATGTCACCCTGTCCATGCGAGTGAAGAAGCCGTTCCGAAGCTGCCGGATCGTGGTGCGCCAGGACGGCAGGGAGATCGCTTCCGGGAAGCTGGCGCGGGCGATTCCCGCGGAAATGATTCACATTCCGGTGAGGGCGTCGGAGATCGCAGGGACAAAACCTCTGTCGGTGAGCGTGGAGGAGCCGGCGTGATGGGGCGCTTTTATGGACGCTTTTATGGACAAGAAAGTAGTTGTCAACCCTCCGTTTTATGATTATAATAGATGGTATAGTCAGGCCTCGGCGCAGTCTGGTCGGGGCCGCTTTGTTTGTGTCAGAAGGAGAGAAGTACAGAATGAAGATTTTGGTTATCAACAGCGGCAGCTCGTCGTTAAAATTCCAGGTGATCGATTCAGAGAGCGAACAGGTTCTGGTCCGGGGGCTGTGCGAGCGCATCGGCATTGACGGCGTATTTACCTACAAGACCGGAAGCGGCATCTCCATTAAGGAGCAGATTCCCATGAAGGACCACACGGAGGCCGTCCATACGCTGCTGGACGCGCTGGTGGACCCGGAGAAGGGCATTATAAAGGATTTTTCTGAGATTGATGTGATCGGACACCGGCTGGTTCACGGCGGCGAGAAGTTCACCGGGTCCGTGGTGATCAACGAGGATGTGATCGAGGCCATGACCGAGTGCAACGATCTGGCGCCCCTCCATAACCCGGCCAACTTAGTCGGCGTGGACGCCTGCCGGAAGCTGATGCCGGGCACGCTGATGGTGGGAGTGTTCGACACGGCCTTCAATCAGACCATGGAGCCGAAAGCGTTTCTGTACGGCCTTCCTTACCGGTATTATGAGAAGTACAAGATCCGCCGCTACGGTTTTCACGGCATCAGCCACAAATACGTATCCCAGCGTGCGGCGGAGTTTATGCGGCAGGACCCGAAGCGTGTGAAGACCATCGTCTGCCATCTGGGCAACGGG
>CANQSK010000163.1 GCA_947626475.1 uncultured Lachnospiraceae bacterium | reverse complement strand
TCTTCCTCCTGAAGCATCTGCCGGTACTCAGCGGCGATATCCTTACAGAGAGACGCGATCTGCTCCTTCATCTCCGGCGAAGCGTACCGGTCCACATACGCCCGCTGCATAAACGCGCTCAGATCCTGATCTGTCTGGGAGAGCAGCATTTTCTCATATTCTTTGATTTCCTGGGTCCCCTTTACCTCCTTCTTGATCTCTGCTACATGGATCATGGCCTCCTTACTCAGGTCACTTGTGCTGTCGATCAGGCAACGGACCTTCATCCAGTTTTTCAGATCCTTCAGATTGGACTCATCCCTCAGAAGTTCCCCGAAAAATTCAAACTGCTCCGGCATGTAGATCTTGATCCGCTCCGGAAGGAAACCGTTCTCCTCCAGTTCCCCTCTCAGATCGTATCCGTCGCCCAGTATCTGATCCAGCTCGTCGATGGTAGCGTAATTATCCATCTTCACGATGGCATC
Source organism: uncultured Lachnospiraceae bacterium (assembly GCA_947626475.1). Classification (GTDB taxonomy): domain Bacteria; phylum Bacillota; class Clostridia; order Lachnospirales; family Lachnospiraceae; genus UBA3402. Next base: position 5,269 of record CANQSK010000163.1, on the reverse strand, counting down.
CGCCCCCATCTGCTCCTCCTGGGTCATAGTATGTTCCGCGATCTTTGCCTCGAAATCGATCATCCGGTCATACTCCCGGTCCGCCTCTTCCTTGTCAAGGCCCATAAGCTCGCACCCGTACTCATAGATCCGCTTGTTGATCTCATAATCAATCTCACCGGATTCGGTTCGTTCCTTATACTCGGCAGCATCCTGCAGCGTCAGCTCAGGCCCCACCACCATTCCGATATAGGTCGTGGAGTCGTCTGAGGCAAAATCCAGGCCGAACTCAAACAGCCCCCAGGAATCCAGGGAATGCATATCGCACCACACACGGACCGCGTCCTGATAGTCTTTCACGGTCTTTATCCCGTCGATCACGTCAAGATGCTCCTGCACCAGTTCCTTAGCCAGAGGCTCCCTGGTCTCCCAGTCGTCCAGCGCGTGATAATAGTCACGCAGCTGCTCCGCCTCCCGGCTGGTGAAGCTCTCATCCGTGATCAGGGCCATCTTGTTTTCTTCCACTGCCTTCCCTGGCTGGTCCAACGTTGTTTCACTATTGTAGCCCGGCTGATAAGTGAACGCCAGGATTCTGTCCTTATTGACGGCCAGATAAAAATCGTCCTTCAGGTTCACTTCCGTGTCTGCCGTCACATTACCGTCGATATTGGAATCCATCCAGGGCGTTCCCGTGGTGTAATCCGGCGTTTCCTCCCCGTTCTCTCCGGCGCTGCCGGTCTCTGCCACCCCGTCGGATTCTGCTTCCGCCGCTTCTCCGGAGGTCTCCTGGACGCTTTCCGCGGCTTCCGTCGCTGCCTCTGTATTGTCCGACGCCTTGCCGGCGCAGCCGGAAACCAGGGCCCCAGTCATGGCTGCCGCAAGAAAGAGCGCCGTCAGACGCCTGTTCCATAACTTATATTTCCTCATACGTTTTCTCCTTTTCTCTGTGATACATGGATTGCTCCGCGCCTTGCGTTCCCCCAATCCTAAAGTCATGCTTTTTGACCCTGGCATCCTGTCATTTTTTCTGCCCTACCAGCTCCTCATATTCGTCCACCAGGCTGCTGAAATACTCCATAGCCTGTTCATAGCTCTTAATATCCAGGATGTCAACTCCCGCGGTCTTTAAAAGTTCAGAAGGCGGCGCGCTTTTTCCCAGCTTCAAAAAGGACTTATAAGCCTCCAGCGCTTGCGGCTCCCCATTCAGGATATTCTGGGCGATGGTGGCAGCAAAGGAAAGGGACGTAGCGTACTGGTACACATAATAGTCATAATAGAAATGAGGAATGCGCACCCAGTCATACCGAATCCCGTCTATAGGCTCCACAGCATCTCCCCGGTAGGTCTTCTGAAGCTGCTCATAGAAATCGCTGATGTCCTCCGCGTCCAGGGTTCCTCCCTGCTCCACGGTCTGATAGCAGTAATCCTCAAACTCCGCGTACATCACCTGAGTGAAATAGGCTGAGGTAAAATCAAACAGCATTTTTTCCAGATAGAACAGCTTCTCCGCGTCGTCCGCCGCATGTTCCATTTTGTAGTTATAATACAGGAGTTCATTGGTAGTGGAAGCCACCTCCTGGGTAAAGATCGTCGGGGCCTCATTGACCGCCTTCTGGCTGCGGCCGCTCCACAGACTGTAAATGGAATGTCCCATCTCATGGGCGATAGTTTTTACATTATAGCCCCGATAATTAAACAGCATATAGGGAAGGAATTCATCTCCCTGGGATGCGGAAAAAGCCCCGCCCACCGTGGTATCTCCGGGATATACTTCCTGATTGGGACTGGTTATGATCTCGTCGAAGCTTTCCAGGTAATCGTCTCCCAATACAGCCAAAGCCTCCCTCACCTGATCCACCGCATCGTCATAGGCCACCGCATCAGCTTGATAGTCTGACACAGACTGCCGCACATCAAAATAGTACTGTCGGTCCAGTCCCATTGCTTCCTTGTGAAGCTTCAGATACCGCTGATATTCCGGTAACGCCTCATGGGCTGCCTGGATCAGCAGATCATAAACCTCCGGCTCCACGTCGTAAGCAGCCATGGCCCCGGCCCTTGAGGTCTCATATCCGTCTACCTGGGTCACTGCCCAGTACGTCCTCACGCAGTCTTCCAGAAGAGCGGCATAGGTATGCACATAGGATTTGTAATCCTCATACAGCTGCTCGCAGGTCTTTTTCTTAAATTCCCGGTCATATTCCCCGCTGTCCAGGATCTCTTCGTACAGCGAATCGGTCAGGATCTGGGAAGTGCCGTCGGGCATCTGAATCTCAGAATGGGTTTCATCTGTATAGGTGAGTACATCATGAATCTCTTCCGCATGACCCATAGCCGTTAACAGCGTAGAGATGACCCGGTTGGTTTCCTCGCTGTAATACACGTGATCCGGGTCCGTCAGATCCCGCAGCGCGTAAGCATAATCAGCCAGCAGCGGATCCGCCAGAAGCTTCTGCCGTGTTTCCATGGGAAGGGAATAGAGTTCCTCATCCGCATAAGCGACAGCGGACGACTGCTGCTGTTCCAGCTGGGAATATTTGGCCAGCATATCCCCGCAGGTTTTATCTGACGGATTCAGCTGGGAACCAAGGTAAGCGTACAGGTACAGGCGATTCATAAGCTTTGTCAGCTCTCCTTCGTTCAAGGCCTCTTCATAGGCGAAAAGCCCTTCCGCCGTTCCCAGCTTTCCCCGGTACTGCTCCAGGTCAGGAACCAGCTCCAGGGCCCTCTCATAATCCTTCTGCCAGTCCTCCTCCGTCGGATATATCTTTGTCAGATCCCAGGCAATCGGGTATTTCCCCGCCTCTCTTGCCTCTGCTCCTTCTTTGGCTTCCCCGGCGGCCCCCGACTGCGCCTCCGTCTCCCCGGCGGAACTTTCCTCTGCCTGGGTCTGGCCGGATTCCGTTCCGTCTTCCGGAGCTTTTGTCTGTTCCTGCGCGGATTCCTCCGCCGTCACGCCGGTTTCGCTTTCAGCGCTCTGACCGGCATTTGTTTCCGCCCCGCCGCTGCTTCCGCATCCGGAAAGCAAGCCCGCCAGAAGAGACAGGCTCATCATAAGCGCACACATCCGGCGTATCCTGTTTCGCATCCGCGCCGGTTTTCTGCTGTATTTCCATTCTCTCATCGGTTTTCCTCCGTTTTTATAAAAATTCCCTTTCAGTATACCATTTTTCCTCCCGATATTCCATTGACGTTTAAGTAATCAAACTCCAACATTTATGTAATACAGAGAAAGCGTCACTGGCGCTTTGCCTGCATGGAAATACTGCAAGATACCGGATGCGCTCTGGGAGCACACCCGGTATCTTTCTTAAAACAATTGTTTCGTTTTTCGGATTACTGGTTCTTCCGGTTGCGGTTAAAGTTGATCAGGCAGCCGGCCTTTACGATGTCTCTCTCGTTGGCGGTCATTTCCTTGCAGTACAGGCTGATCTCCGTTGCCTTGCCGTCCTTGATCACATAACCCTTGATGTCGCCCAGCTTGTTGTCCGTCATGGCCTGGCGGATACCCGGCACATAGATGTAATCGTCAACCTCGAACATCGTGGGCTCGCCTTTCAGATGGAAGGGAACCATGCCCCAGTTCATCACATTGGAGCGGTACCTCTTGGTGGCGTAATCCTGGGTGATATTGGCCAGAGCGCCGATGACTCTCTGGCAGGACGCCGCCTGCTCGCGGGCGGAACCGTCGCCGGGCTTGTTGGCGTAGATGGTGGAACCGATCTCGGTCTCTTCCATCTTCACATTCTCCTGGCCGGGAATGGTGTTGATCACTTTGAATACTTCCACCAGCTCGGGAGCCATGGCCGCGATATCCTCGCCCTTCTCTCTGGCAATCTCCAGAGCGTCCACTACCTTGGTCTTGCCTACATAAGCCGGATCCCGGCGGGACAGAGTGAACTCCGCAAGACCCAGAGGATTGGAACGGTAGGAGGAGGTCTCGCCGGACGGGATCAGTTCGTCGGTGGTAGTCACCTCATCCAGAATCTTGGAGCAGACCTTCAGAAGGATGTTCTCGCCCAGAGGCGCTCTCTCCGGCCAGTCTTTAATGTTGGGACCGTAGAACAACGGCTGGCTGAGATCTGCTTTTCCGAAGCCCTGATATACCTTCGCGTCGTAAGGAGCACGGCTGAAATGATACTCAGGCACATTGCCGAAGGCGTCCGCGAACTGCTCCGCGGAGGTCAGCAGACCGCCGTTGGCTGCCGTCGCCGCGATGGAGCGGGCATCCATAAGGGCTACTGCGGACATCTGGCCGTTGCCGGGCTTGGAGCCTTCCCGGTTGGGGAAGTTGCGGGTGGTATGGCGGATGGACAGGCCGTTGTGGTTGGGCGTATCGCCTGCGCCGAAGCAGGGGCCGCAGAAAGCCGTCTTCACTACCGCGCCTGCGCTCATCAGATCTCCGATGATTCCCTTGTTGGCCAGATCTACATAGACCGGCATGGAGGACGGATAGACGGAAAGGGTGAACTCACCCGCGCCGATCATCCTGCCCTTCAGCAGATTGTTGGCTTCCACCACGTTGGTGTAGTTGCCGCCTGCACAGCCGGCGATGATTCCCTGCTGCACCTGGAGTTTGCCGTCCTTCACCTTATCAAGAAGGGTATAGGGAGCTCTTCCCTGGGCTACGCCCTCTGCGGCCTTCTCCGTCTCGCGGAGGATATCCTCCAGGTTCTCATACAGAGCGTCGATCTCGTAAGCGTTGGAGGGATGGAAGGGAAGGGCGATCATGGGCTTCACTGTAGACAGGTCAATATAAACACAGCCGTCATAGTAGGCAACATCCGCCGGATTCAGCTCTTTGTACTCTTCTCCCCTGCCGTGCTCAGTCAGAAATGCCTTCGTGTCCTCATCCGTTCTCCAGATGGAGGACAGGCAGGTGGTCTCGGTAGTCATGACGTCCACGCCGTTGCGGTAGTCCGTGGTCATGGAGGAAACGCCGGGGCCTACAAATTCCATTACTTTGTTCTTAACATATCCGTTCTTATAGACAGCGCCGCAAATCGCCAGGGCGATATCGTGAGGTCCTACCCAGGGATTGGGCTTTCCGGTCAGATAGATGGCGATCACGCCGGGATAAGCGTTGTCCCAGGTGTCTCCAAGGATCTGCTTGTCAAGCTCGCCGCCGCCTTCACCTACGGCCATGGTGCCCAGGGCGCCGTAACGGGTGTGGGAGTCAGAGCCCAGGATCATCTTGCCGCAGCCCGCGTACATCTCGCGCATGAACTGATGGATCACGGCCACATGGGGAGGAACAAAGATGCCGCCGTACTTCTTGGCGGAGGTCAGA
>CANQSK010000162.1 GCA_947626475.1 uncultured Lachnospiraceae bacterium | reverse complement strand
ACTCTTTCAAAAAATCGGCGGAGTAGCACTTTGGACAGGTTCAACCGCTTTTCTGGTGCAGTTTGCGGAAACTCAAGATTAAGCCTGATTTTTATTTATTTCGTGCCGCTTTATTTCATCTGCTCGTAGCTGTCTCTGAGAATCTGGCAGGAGCGGTTCATTTTCTCCTTCTCCTCCTGATTCAGGGACAGCTCCAGAACTCTCTGCACGCCGTTCCGGTTGATGATGCAGGGCACTCCGGCAAATACGTCCGTCTGCCCGTACTCTCCCCGCAGCATGGCAGATACCGTCAGCACGCTGTTCTCATCGCTGAGCACAGCTCTTGTGATCCTTGTCAAGGCCATGCCGATTCCATAGTAAGTGGCTTTCTTGGCCTCGATGATCTTATAAGCGGCTCCCTGGACCTCCTCCGCTATGCCGGCAAGCCGGTCCATACAGATATCCTCCTGACCGTCGCACAGCTCCACGATCGGCTTGGTGGCCAGAAGGGCCTGACTCCACGGCACGAACTCGCTGTCTCCGTGCTCCCCGATCACGTAAGCGTGAACATTTCTCGGGTCAACCTTCAGATACTCCCCCAGAAGATAACGAAGCCGGGCCGTATCCAGAGCCGTCCCGCTGCCCAGCACGCGCCTGGGGTTAAAGCCGGACAGAGCGTAGGTAATCCGGGTCATGATATCCACCGGGTTGGTGGCCACCAGAAAGATGCCGTTAAAGCCGGAAGCGCTCACCGGTTCGATGATGGAGCGGAACACCTTCGCGTTGCGCTTCAGCAGGTCCAGCCGGCTCTCCCCCGGCTGCTGAGCCACTCCCGCGCTGATCACTACCATATCCGCGTCCTCGCAGTCCTGATAATCCCCTGCGTAGATTCTCATGTTGGCGGCGGCAAAGGCAAGACCGTGGTTTAAGTCCATGGCCTCCCCCTCCGCCCGTTTTCTGTCAATATCTATCAGAACCAGTTCGTTGCACACGCTCTGATTCACCAGACAGTAGGCGTAGCTCATGCCCACCATACCGGTTCCAATCAAAACAACCTTCCGCTTATCATTCACTCCAGCCATAGCCCGACCTCTCTTTCTCCTGATGTCCATAGTATCTCTTGCTTCTGCCAAAATATAAGTGCCCGGCAGGCTTTTCAAATCCCTTTATATAGCCGCTATCCTCTGACGCACGATCTCGTAAGCCAGAATCCCCGCGGCTACCGACGCGTTCAGAGAATCAATATCTCCCCGCATGGGAATCGCCGCTGTCATATCGCAGTTCTCCCGGACCAGCTTGCTCACTCCCTCGCCCTCACTTCCGACCACCAGCCCGATAGGGCCGGTCAGATTCTGCCGGTACATCAGCTCTCCGGCCATATCGGCGCATACAAACCAGATTCCCTCTTTCTTCAGCTGCTGGATCGTGGCCGTCAGATTCGTCACCTTGGCCACCGGCGTATAATTCAATGCGCCTGCCGAGGTCCTCGCCACCACCGCCGTCAATCCCACTGCCCGGCGCTTGGGTATGATCACTCCGTGAGCTCCCGCCTGATTGGCAGTCCGGATGATGGCTCCCAGATTGTAGGGATCCTCTATTCCATCCAGAAGGATAAGGAACGGCGGTTCGCCCTTCTGCCTGGCTCTCTCCAGAATGTCCTCCACTGACGCGTAGGCGTAAGCCGCCGCCTGGGCGATCACTCCCTGGTGACGGCCGGTCTGGGACAGCTGGTCCAGCCGCTCTCTCGCCACGAAGCGGATCACCGTGTCGTTCTTTCTGGCCTCCCGGACAATAGTCTGCACCGGCCCGTCCTTGCATCCGTCCAGCACATACAGTTTGTCTATGGTTCTGCCGGAACGGAACGCCTCTAAGACCGCGTTCCTTCCCTCCACCAGCTGCCGGCTGTCTTCCATGCCTTCTTCAAATTTGTCTCCGCTCATTCTTTCCTCGATTCTCCGATCCTCTCCAGACCCATGGCCACCAGATCAGTCATCCGCTCAAACTGCTCACTCAGGTACAGATATCCCAGAAGGGCTTCAAATCCTGTGGCCGTCCGGTAATCAATCATAGTGGCATTCTTGGCGCTGGTGGCGGACTTGGCGTTCCGCCCCCTCCTGTAAACGGCCTCCTCCTCCCCGTTCAGCTCCGGCTCCAGAAGCCGGATCATCTGCGCCTGGGCAGAGGCCTTCAGAAGGCCGGTATCATGACGGTGCATCTTGTTCACTTGCGTATTGCCCCGGGCCACCGTCAGAGTCCGAATCATGGTCTCGTAGACGGCGTCCCCGATATAGGCCAGGACAAGGGGCGAGTAAGTGCCGGCATCCACCCTGCCAAGGCCGAATACATCCTTAAAATGCCGCCAGGCCCCGTCCCTGGCTATGCTCTCTTCCATTTTACGCCCTCTCTGGTGTCCTCCAGAATAATGCCCATATCCGACAGCTTTCCGCGGATCTCGTCTGCCAGGGCGTAATTTTTGTCTTTTCTGGCCTGCTGGCGGGCCTGGATCATCTCCTCGATCTCCTGGTCCAGAACCTCTGTCCGGACCTCGGTGATGATTCCCATCACGCCGCACAGCTTCTCAAGAATTTCCCTCACATAGGTCACGTAAGCCCGCGTGCTCCCGCCGTCCGCCGTGGAATTGCTCAGCTTTACCAGCTCAAAAATCGCGGAAATGGCGTCCGCCGTGTTGAAATCATCGTCCATGGCCGCCTCGAATTTGGCAACCAGCTCCCTGGCCTGAGCGGCTGCGGACTCCTCCGCCTCCGTCATCGTCTCTCCGGCAGCCTTCGCCTCCAGCTCCTTCAGCCTGGCCGCCGCCGTCCGGATCCGGTCGAGGCCGTTCTTGGAAGCAACCATCAGATCGGCGCTGAAATTCAGGGGACTGCGGTAATGGGCGCTGAGCATAAAGAATCTGAGCACCTGCAGGTCATATTTTTCACTAATCTCCCTGACAGTAAAGAAGTTGTTCAGGGATTTGGACATTTTCTTGTTGTCAATATTCAAAAATCCGTTGTGCATCCAGTATTTGGCAAACTGCTTTCCATTAGCGCACTCGCTCTGGGCGATCTCATTTTCATGATGAGGGAAAATCAGATCTTCGCCGCCGGCGTGAATGTCAATCTCATCGCCCAGATACCGCTTGGCCATGACGGAGCACTCAATATGCCAGCCGGGACGGCCCTGGCACCAGGGGGACTCCCAGTAAGGCTCTCCCTCCTTCTTCGGCTTCCACAGCACAAAGTCCGCTGCCGATTCCTTCCCCTCCTCGCCGGTTACCTTGATCTCCCGGAATCCGGACTGGAGTTCGTCCAGGTTCTTGTGGGACAGTTTTCCGTAATCTCTGAAGGAGGAGGTGCGGAAGTACACAGTTCCGTCTTCGGCCACATAAGCATGCCCCTTCTCGATCAGAGTGCTGATCATGTCAAGCATTCCGGGAATCTCCCGGGTAGCCTGGGGATGGGTGGTGGCAGGCTTCACATTCAGCCCTTCCATATCCTTCTTACACTCGGCAATAAACCTTTCGGAGATCACCGTGGAGTCCACGCCCTCCTCATTGGCCTTGTTGATGATCTTGTCGTCCACATCGGTAAAATTGGACACATAGTTTACATCATAGCCCTTATACTCAAAATATCTCCGCACTGTGTCAAAGATGATCATAGGTCTGGCGTTGCCGATGTGGATATAGTTATAGACCGTGGGGCCGCAGACATACATTTTGACCTTGCCCGGCTCCAGGGGCACAAACTCTTCCTTCATTCTGCTCAGTGTATTAAATACTTTCATTCTGTGAATACTCTCCTCTCGTCAATCTGGGTCCGCAGTTACGTCTCGTCTCCGCCGGCCGGACAGCCAGGGCAGCCGCCGCAGCTTCCGGCTCTCATCCTGTCATCATAACAGTAGTCGCTCATTTCTGTCAATAGAGCGATTGCCTGCGCGGAAATCCCTTCGCCGGAGCCTGTAAAGCCAAGTCCCTCCTCCGTCGTAGCCTTCACGCTGACCCGCCCCTCCGGAAGATGAAGCGCCTCTCCGATATTCTCAGCCATCCGGGGCCTCCATGCAGCCAGCTTCGGCCGCTGGGCAATGATCGTAGCGTCAATATTTTCTATCACATATCCCTTCTCCTCCAGAAGGGCTCCTACCCGCTTCAGCAGCTCTATGCTGGAAATCCCCTGATACGCCGGGTCCGTGTCCGGAAAATGCTGGCCGATATCCCCCAGGGCCGCCGCCCCCAAAAGGGCGTCCATAACGGCGTGTACCAGCACGTCCGCGTCAGAGTGTCCCAGTAAGCCTCTCTCATAGGGAATCTTCACACCGCCCAGTATCAGATCTCTTCCCTCCACCAGCCGGTGAACGTCATATCCCTGTCCTATCCTCATTCTGTCGTTCCTTTCCGTGTCTTAAACTATCATTCTGATCCTGTGCGGGATACACCGGATCTGAACATCTGTCTGCGTCATACAGCTCTCGCCGTCTGCGTGGACCGGCATGGGCCGTTCCGTATGGATCTCGATCTCCTGACAGGTATAGAGCCGCGAACCCGCGTATTTCTTCCTGCTGCCTCTGAGCGCCCCGAAGAGGATCGGCACCAGTTTTCTCTTCGCATCCTGGTGCACCACCCGGACCGTCAGCCTGCCGTCGCAGGGGTCCGCTCCCGGTGCAAATCTGAAGCCGCCTCCCTCGTAGGGATGGATATGGGCCGATATAAAATACAGATGATTAAATTCCACCTTCTGTACGCCGTCCAGCAGAATATATCCCTTTACCGGGCGGGCCAGCAGAAGCTGCTTAATTCCGAGGATCAGGTACCATCCTTTTCCAAAAGGAAGCTTTTTCATACCGCGCTTTGTCCTGGTCGCCAGAATGTCATGGCACACCGCCGCATCCAGCCCGATCCCGCTGCTGACCATAAACCGGCGGTGATCCGACTCCTCGCCGTAGGAGATCACGCCGTAATCCAGCTGCCGGTGGTACTTGGGATTCAAAATCTTCTTCAGGCTTTTCCCCGGTTTTTTCGGCAGGCGCAGGCTTTTGGCCAGATCATTGCCGGAACCGGCGGAAATATACCCCAGGGTTACCGGACCGGCGAAAGACAAACCGTCCAGAACCTCATTCATCGTGCCGTCTCCGCCCACAACCACAATGATCCTGGGCTCCCGGCATCCGCTTGTCAATTCTCTGGCCAGCCGGCTTCCGTCTCCCGGCTTCTCCGTCATATGGGCCTCATAATCCTCGCCCAGGCGGTTCAGCTGCCGCTCCGCCTTCCGCCATATTTTCATGCTTCGCCCGTTGCAGGCTCTGGGATTGATGATAAAATGGTACATACCGGCCTCCCATAAGTTTGCTTTGTAAATTAGTATATCACACATTTGGGAGAATGACAAAATAAATCACGGCGTAACTGCTAAAAAAACACAATAAATAAGTATGAGCTGCCCGTCTGCCGGTCAGCTCATACCGTAACTATAAATTCTGATACCTCCGCTATCCCGCGCGGCCGCGAAGTACGGCCAGTTTAAGAATTTCCACATCCCTCTGCAGGTTATCCAATTGTCCGGCGCCCTCCGCATAACGCTCATAAGTAGACGTATAACATTCTTCAATCGTGTTGAGCCGGGGAATGATACGATTCTCCTGAGTCAACTCTATCCTCCCAACGCGGGCGCGAATATCCTGGACTTCCGACTTCAGCTCCTGCAAGCTGGCATTGAAACTTTCCATAATGGAAACCAGCTTTGTAAATTCATCACCTGTCACGATCACACCTCCCTTTTAATTACCCTGATTATACAATTAAGAGCGACTGTGCGTAAAGGCTATGAAATGTCTTTAAATTATTTACGTCAATCCCCCTGCTTTC
>CANQSK010000161.1 GCA_947626475.1 uncultured Lachnospiraceae bacterium | reverse complement strand
GCAAGCTGAACGGCCTGTGGAGCCGGATGGTATATGAAAACCGCAGTCTTCTGGAAAGACCGATGGAGATCAATATCTGGCGGGCGCCCACGGACAATGACAGAAACATCAAGCTGGCCTGGATGGAGGCCAATTATGACAAAGCCGTTGTGAGGGCTTACGAAACAAGGTGGGAGACAGCGGGAGACCGTCTGGTCATCCATACCTCATCATCTGTGTCGGCCATTTTCACTCAGAGGATGATAAATGTGGAAGAGAAGTGGACGGTTCGGGGAGACGGACGGCTGGACGCTGAGCTTTGCGTGAACAGAGATACGGAATTTCCCATGCTGCCCAGATTTGGCCTTCGGCTGTTCCTGCCGAAAGAGATGTCTTCGGTGACCTACTGCGGCCTGGGCCCGCGGGAAAGCTATATGGATAAGCGCCGTTCCAGCTGGCACGGATGCTTTGCCGCGGAGGCGGAGCAGATGCACGAGGACTATATAAAGCCCCAGGAGAACGGAAGCCATTACGACTGTGATTACGTGAAGGTGGAAGGCACCGGAATCTCCCTCACAGCCGCGGCGGCGGACACATTTTCCTTCAATGTCTCCCCCTACACCCAGGAGGAGCTGACGGCGAAAGCCCACAACTGGCAGTTGGAGAAATCGCCCTATACGGTTCTGTGCGTCGATTACCGCCAGAACGGCATCGGCTCCAACAGCTGCGGGCCGGAGCTGATTCCGGAATACCGGCTTGATGAGGCGGAATTTGTGTTCCGCGTAAGCCTGCTGCCGGAAACGGAATTTTAGGCTTAAAATAATTTTGAAATTGAGGTAAGAGCTATGAAGATAACCATGCTGGGAACGGGCAACGCCCTGGTGACGGAGTGCTACAACACCTGTTTTGTTTTAAATGACGGAGACTGGAATCTGATGGTGGACGGAGGGGGCGGCAACACCGTCCTCCGTCATCTGAAGCTGGCGGGAATCAACTGGCAGGATATGCGGGATATTATTGTGACCCACAAGCATGTGGATCATATTATGGGCATCATCTGGATGGTGCGTATGATCTGCCAGAATATGGCATCCGGAAAATACGACGGCGAAGCCAGGATCTACGGCCATGAGGAAGTGATCGGCCTGGTGGAGGACATTGCCGGAAAGCTTCTGGTGCCGAAGCAGACCAGATTTATCGGCGACAGGCTCCATCTGATCACAGTCCATGACGGGGAAGAAGTGATGATCGGCGGAAAAAAGGTGGTATTCTTCGATATCCAGTCCACGAAAGCGAAGCAGTACGGATTCTCCCTGGATCTGGGCAATGGGGAAAAGCTGACCTGCTGCGGCGACGAGCCCTACAATGAGTATGAGCAGCCCTACGCCGAAAACAGCAAGTGGCTCCTCCACGAAGCCTTCTGCCTCCACGGCCAGGCCGACATCTTTAAACCCTACGAGAAGCACCATTCCACCGTAAAGGACGCCAGCCAGCTGGCGGCCCGCCTGGGCGTAAAGAACCTGCTCCTGTACCACACAGAGGACCGGAACATCAAAAACCGCCGGGAACTGTATACCGCCGAAGCGAAAGAATATTTTGACGGCCCTGTCTATGTGCCGGAGGATCTGGAGAGCATTGAATTGTGAAAGAGTCAGGATATGATTTTAGGGCGCCACTATATGTGACGCCCTAATTTAACAAGCGCGTGACGGGAATCGAACCCGCCTCTTCAGCTTGGGAAGCTGACATTCTACCAATGAACTACACACGCACAACGCATCTGTTTTTCATCGGGCTTTGCACGACTCGTTGCTTACCTGAACATTATACCACATTTTCGCAGAATAGCAAGCAGAAAATTTTTTTGTAAATGTGTTGACGAAAAAGCTAAAATGCATGATTTTCATGTTTGTGTGCACAATATCTTGACAATTTAGGTATGGGGGGGGTACAATAGAAAACGGTAAATTATGTACGAAGAAGGCGAGAGATGAGCAGAGAGTCCGGTATTGGAAACGTGTATGAGATCATAGATGTCCATGCCCATGTTCTCCCCGGAGTCGACGATGGAGCGAAAGATATGGATGAGGCGGAGAGTCTCCTGCTGTCTGCGGCGTCACAGGGAGTCCGGGAGATTATCGTGACTCCTCATTATTCCCGGAGACGGGGGACTGACAGAGAAAGGCTTCAGGAGCTGGCGGCGCGGCTTCAGGAGCGGATAAGCCGCCATGATCCGCAGTTCAGGATATATCTGGGGCAGGAGACATATTACCATGAGGAACTGCCTGAGAGGCTGAAGGAGGGCCAGGCCCTGACAATGGCAGGAAGCTGCTATGTGCTGATGGAGTTTGACCCGGCTGTCCCGTACATGACGCTGTTCCGAGGAGTGCGCAGGCTGAGGGAGGCAGGCTATGTGCCGGTTCTGGCTCATATGGAGCGGTACCAGTGCCTTCGGGAAGAAAACCGGATCCTGGAGACCGCCAGATGCGGCTGCGTGATGCAGATGAACTACGACAGCATTCGCGGGCATTGGTTTCAGCCGGAGGTGCGCTGGTGCCGGAGACAGGTTCTGGATGGAAGGATTCAGCTGTTGGGCACGGATATGCACCGGATGGATTTTCGGCCTCCGGAGATCACGGACGCGGTACGCTGGCTGTTAAAGAACCTCAGCCGGGAGCGTTTTGAGGATATTACATGCCGGAACGCGCGTCGGATGATAGAAGGAGGGGAGATCCCCCTGTAGAAGTCGGCTAAAGAAGCCGCGGAGCAAGAGCCGCGGCGCGGAATTATAATACATAGATTAGGAATGACGGATGATGAATGAAAAAGAATTGATCATGCCAACGCATGATGAAGACGAGATTGAGATTGACCTTATGGATATTCTGCTGGCTCTGAAGAAGCGGCTGATATGGATTCTTCTGGCGGCAGTCCTGGGGGGAGGCATCTCCGGCGCATACAGCTACTATATGCTGACGCCTCAGTATACCTCCACGGCTATGGTTTACATACTGTCTAAGGAGACGACGCTGACTTCGCTGGCTGATCTGCAGATCGGCAGCCAGCTGACCCAGGACTATCGTGTCATTGTGACCAGCCGGCCGGTGCTGGAAGATGTGATAGAGCGACTGGGTCTGAATATGAGCTACGTAACTTTGAGAGGGAAGCTGACTATCGGGAACCCATCGAACACCCGAATCCTCTCTATTTCAGCAAGTGATTCCAATCCGGAGATGGCGAAGAAGATTGTGGACACGGTGGCTGAGACTTCCTCTGATTATATTGGGGATATCATGGAGATGGTGCCGCCGAAGCTGATTGAGAGTGGTATGGTGCCTACTGAAAAGTCCGGTCCCAACAATAAAAAGAATGTTATGCTCGGAACGTTGGTCGGAGCCATGCTTGTATGCTTCATAGTAGTGCTGGAAGTTTTGTTTAACGACACGGTGAAGGATGATGAGGATGTGGCTCATTATCTTGGTCTTACCGTGTTGGCGTCCGTGCCGGAGCGCGAGGGGGAGACTCCGGAGGATAAGGAAGCTATGGCGCGGAATGTGCACGGCAGGGGATTGAAGGGAAATGGCAGCCACGGAAGGAGCAGAAAGAAGAAGAAGAGGAGAGACAGAGGGTAATGGATGGCAGGACATTGACACTGAAGCGAGAGATGAAAGATGACTACGGCTATAAGGAAGCCATCAAGACCCTGCGGAGCAATATCCAGTTCTGTGGGAGCAATATCCGCCTGATCATGTTCACCAGCGCCATGCCGGATGAGGGAAAAAGCGACATTTCGTTCTCTCTCGCCCAGTCGCTGGCCCAGATCGGCAAGAAGACACTGATGCTGGACGCGGATATCCGCAAGAGCATTCTGACGGTAAGATACCAGCTGGGGGAAGAGATAAACGGACTCTCTCAGTATCTGACCGGTCAGAGGGAGATGGGAGATATTATCTACAATACCAACAACAGGAATCTGGACGTAATATTCGCCGGTCCTTATGCTCCCAATCCGGCTGAGCTTTTGGAGGAAGAATTGTTCGCGGAGCTTTTGAGGTACGCGAAGGAGCGTTATGAATACGTGATCATCGACACGCCTCCGATGGCGAACATGATCGACGGAGCCATCGTGGCCCGCTACTGTGACGGAGCCGTGATGGTCATCGAGAGCGAGGCCATCAGCTACCGGCTGGAGCAGAGAGTCAAGGAACAGCTGGAGAGATCGGGCTGCCGGATTCTGGGAGCGGTATTGAATCGGGTGGATATAAGCAGCGTACCTTATTATAAGAAATACGGCCGTTACGGAAAGTACGGCAAATATGGATATAAAAAATACGACGGATATGGAAAGAACGGCGGAGAGAAAGAGGAGAGCAGCCGTCAGGAAAACATGTCAGGAGCAGAGTAAGAGCTGGAGAAAAGATTTGTCATGAAGAAGAACAGCAGCTATGAATAAAGGAAAACGGAGCCGCACAGTCGTCCGTCTGATTGAGGTTTCGCTTACCTTGGCTGTAGTATTCGGTTGGTATTGCTTTGGGTACTACTCTCAGAGGAGTGTGATGGAGGCGAACCCCGTCTCTTTACAGTCTACAGAAGGGATGACGGAAAATACAGACGGAAAGGCAACAGAAGATATAGAGGGAGGTACTGCCGGAACTTCAGACAGTTCTCTGCTTGCGTCCGGGATATTCGCTGAAAACCGGGTGGAGTGGCAGGGAAAGGAATACCGGCGCAATACCTATATCAAGGCGATTCTCTGCATGGGAGTGGATCAGAAAGGCGGCCTCAATGAGACGACCCACGCAATGGGCGGACGGGCGGACGGACTCTTTCTGATCGTCCAGGATACGGCGAGGAATCAGTTTAAGGTCCTGATGATTCCCAGGGACACGATGACGCCTGTCACTATAACAGACTTAAGGGGGAACGTGGTCGGAAAGGATCTGCATCACCTGACCGTGGCCTATTCCTATGGAGACGGGCGTGAGCAGAGCTGCGAGTACGTGGTGGAGGCTGCCAGCGGACTCCTTGGAGGTCTGCAAATCGACCATTATCTGGCCATAGACATGGAGATGATCGGACAGGTAAACGACGCGGTAGGCGGCGTGACGGTGACGGTTCCCACGGAGGGTATGGAAAAACGGGATCCGGCTTTCATAAAGGGGGCTTCCGTTACCCTGCACGGGGATCAGGCGGAGAAGTTTATCCGTTACCGAAATACAGATGAAGGCAATTCGGCTCTGTACCGGATGGATCAGCATCAGGAATATATCAAGGGGTTCTTCCAGGCGGTGAAGCGAACGGCCAGGAGCGAGTCCGGCATCGTAGAACATCTGTTTAACATCGTCCAGGGTCATATGATTACAGACATGTCCAAGGCGGAGTACCTGAAAATCGGGACAGATGCCCTGGGTATGGGAGGCCTGGAGGATGAGGATATCTTTACCGTTCCGGGTTACGGGATAACGGGGGAAGCTCTTTACGATGAGTTCTATGCCGAAGAGAGCGAGCTGATTCCGCTAATTCTGAAACTGTTCTATCGCGAGGATGGGAATTCAGGCGGCTGATGCCGGATCCTGTAAGTCATGAGATGAGAATTGCCTGTGTATGGCAATAATCAGCAGGAAACTGCTGTTTATTGAATATAAAGTAATTACTAAAAAGGAAAGGAGAGTGGAGAAAATGAGAAGGAAAGGATTAGCGGCGCTGGCGCTGGCTGTTGTGCTGGCGGGCATGTCCGTGGTCAGCTTTGGAGCCAGCACTGGCCCTGGTGGTGACACCCCGCAGGCGAAGCCCAGTTACAGCAGCAGTTCGTCCGGCAGCTCGTCATCCGGCAGCAGTTCGTCCAGCAGCTCATCATCCAGCGACACGACAGTGCATGTGTCGTCTACAGGAGTGAAGACCACAGGAGCTACCAGTGAGCATGATGCGAAAGGGAGCAGTTTCGGCATACTCGTCGATGCAACCACGAGCACAGGTCAGGCCATCACGATTAATGACCGCGGTGAGGCAG
>CANQSK010000160.1 GCA_947626475.1 uncultured Lachnospiraceae bacterium | reverse complement strand
TCACCGCGGAGGATCTGGAGAAGATCGAGGCGGAGATGAAGAAGATCGTGAAGGAGGCGCTGCCTCTTAAGCGGTTTACTCTGCCCAGAGAAGAGGCCATTGCCTTCATGAAGGAGAAGGAGGAGCCTTATAAGGTGGAGCTGATCGAGGATCTGCCGGAGGGCGAAGAGATCAGCTTCTATGAGCAGGGAGAGTTTACGGATCTGTGCGCAGGTCCTCACCTGATGAACACGAAGGATGTGGGCAAGGCCTACAAGCTGACCAGCATTGCCGGCGCTTACTGGAGAGGCAGCGAGAAGAACAAGATGCTGACCAGGATCTACGCCACGGCTTTCGGAAAGAAGGAAGAGCTGGACGCCTACATCACCATGATGGAGGAGGCCAAAAAGCGTGACCACAGGAAACTGGGACGTGATCTGGGACTGTTCATGATGCACGACGCCGGCCCCGGATTCCCATTCTTCCTGCCCAAGGGCATGGTGCTGAAGAACACCCTTTTAGACTACTGGAGAGAGATTCATAAGAAGGCCGGATATGTGGAGATCTCCACGCCCATTATCCTGAACCGGAGCCTGTGGGAGACCTCTGGCCACTGGGATCATTATAAGAATAACATGTATACCACGGTGATCGATGACCAGGATTACGCCATCAAGCCTATGAACTGTCCCGGCGGCGTGCTGGTGTACGCTTCCGAGCCCCGTTCTTATCGTGACCTGCCTCTCAGAATGGGAGAGCTGGGCCTGGTTCACCGCCATGAGAAATCCGGCCAGCTTCACGGCCTGATGCGGGTCCGCTGCTTTACGCAGGACGATGCCCACATTTTCATGACTCCGGAGCAGATCAAGGATGAGATCATGGGTGTGGCCCGTCTGATCAATGAAGTATATTCGCTGTTCGGCTTCAAGTACCATGTGGAGCTGTCCACCAGGCCGGAGGACAGCATGGGAAGCGATGAGGACTGGGAGATGGCGACAGAGGGCCTGCGCTCGGCTCTGGATGAGCTGGGCCTGGACTATGTGGTCAATGAGGGCGACGGCGCCTTCTACGGTCCCAAGATTGATTTCCATCTGGTTGACGCCATTGGAAGGACCTGGCAGTGCGGCACCATCCAGCTGGATTTCCAGCTGCCCCAGAGGTTTGAACTGGAGTACCAGGGAGCCGACGGTGAGAAGCACCGTCCCATCATGATCCACCGTGTGGCCTTCGGTTCCATTGAGCGGTTTATCGGCATCCTGATTGAGCATTTCGCGGGAGCTTTCCCAACCTGGCTGGCGCCTGTCCAGGTGAAGGTTCTGCCTATCTCCGACAAGTTTGAGGAGTACGCCAGGGAAGTGACCAAACAGTTTGACGACGCCGGCATCCGCGTGGAGATGGACGGCCGCTCCGAAAAGATCGGCTACAAGATTCGCGAGGCCCAGATGCAGAAGATTCCCTACATGGTCATTGTGGGTCAGAAGGAGGCGGACGAGGGCGTGATCTCCGTGAGAAGCCGCTTCGCAGGAGATGAAGGCCAGAAGGACACGTCGGAATTTATCGCCGCCCTGAAGGAAGAGATTGCCTCCAAGGTGATGAGGCAGACGGTGAAAGCAGAATAAAGGATTCCGTTTCACCGTCATAGAGAGATGCCTCTCCTGAATTTCCAACGAGATTTGGGAATCAGGAGAGGTATTTTGATATGCCGTCATGCTTTTTAAAAACTGCTTTATTAAGATTGAAGAATTTGTTTATTTTTGCTATGATTAGATTGATGATTTTATAGGGGGTTGTCGTGAATAGTGAAGTATTTACAGTCGAAAATATAGTAAGCCTGGTAAAACCGATTGCCGAAAAGTATCAGGTTCAGAATATCTATTTATTTGGCTCTTATGCCAGGGGAGAAGCTGATGCGGACAGCGATGTGGATTTTCTGGTATATGGCGGGGGAGGCTTTAAGCTTACAATGATTTTTGCGCTTGCAGAAGAGCTGCGGGAGGTACTGAATAAGAACGTAGATGTATTTGAAATTCATGAGATAAATACGGACAGTGAATTTTATCATAGAATCATGAAAGAAAGGCGGCTTGTGGCGTGAAATATTCTGATCGGCAGCGTATCGATAAAATATATGAAAATGCGGTGAAATTATGCGACTATATAAGGGAGCATAAGATAAGCAAGGAAAACTTGCTGAATGAATTTTATTTGCAGTGGCTTGTCACAACGCCATTGTATAATATTGGCGAGCATGTTTACAATTTGTCAGATGCTTATAAGGAAGCCCATAATGAAATACAATGGTCAATGATTGCCGGAGTACGGCATCGATTAGTTCATGATTATGATGGAACAAATTGGAATATCATAGCGGATGTTGTTTTTGAAGAATTGCCGATTTTAATAAAACAATTAGAACAATTAAGTGATAAATAACTTTAAGAAAAGAAAGATTGCACAGTATCAAAACCGGGGGGAAGGCCATGCATCACGCGATTTTTACTTACGATACGACAGACTGGCTGTTATTCTTTTATCTCTACAGCTTTTTAGGATGGGTATTTGAGAGTACGTATGTCTCTCTGAGGAAGGGACGTCCGGTCAACAGGGGATTTCTGAGAGGTCCCATTCTTCCCCTGTACGGCAGCGGCGCGCTGGTGATGCTTTTGGTGTCCATTCCCGTGGAGAAAAGCGCCGTGCTGGTGTATATCGCCGGATGTATCGGCGCCACGGCTTTAGAGTATGTGACCGGAGTGACCATGGAGCGGCTGTTTAAGGTCCGTTACTGGGATTACAGCAACCAGAAATTCAATTTTCAGGGACAGATCTGTCTGTCCTCCACACTGGCATGGGGAGGACTTACTCTTCTGATGGTTTACGTGATCCACAGACCCATTGAGCGTGTGGTTCTGGCGCTGCCTTATCAGGCGGCATCCATACTCAGCCATATGATCACATTCGTATTCGCCATAGACGGGACGTTGTCTGTGAGGGCGGCCCTGGAAGTGCGGGATATGCTGGTCAGCATGGAGGATATCAAAGAGAAGCTGGAGATGATGCAGCGCCGGGCGGATGTTATATTGGCCTATGCCCAGGAGGATATCAGGGAGCGCGGTCAGGCCCGGATTCAGCGGGTGAAGGGCGCCATGGAACAGATGGAGGCCACCATGGAGAGTCTGGAACAGCGGAGAGGAACCCTTGCTCCGTACCAGGAAGAGCTGGACAGCCTGGGAAAGAAGCTGGCAGCGCTGAAAGAGAGGGCGGTACAGTCTCAGGCCGCCATGAGTGGTTTAAGCCGCAGTCTGCTGAGAGGCAATCCTACGGCCGTGTCCCAGCGTTTCCGTGATGCTCTGGCGGAGCTGAAGGAGAAGGCGGAGCTGGGATGACTGATTATTCGCCTACCTGTATTTGAGATATTCCATGAACCGCTTCACGGCCAGTGAGGCGGTTTTTTGGTCCCTGACGGCGAAGCCGATTCCCCGGCGGACGGAAACGTCCAGTTCTTTTACAATGATCCTGTAGGGCACCCGCCGCAGGATCAGCTCTGGGAGAAGGCTGATGCCGGCTCCCCGCTCTACCAGGGACATGACGGCGTAGTCGTCCCAGGTGGTGCAGTAAACCCTGGGATGGATATTATATGTTTCAAAGAAATCTTCCGCCTCCGCTTTCAGGCCTTTGCCCTGAAGGATAAAGGATTCTTCCTTCAGCTGTTCCAGGGGGAACACGGTGCAGTCGGCAAGAGGGTGATTTTCCGGAAGGATCACCAGAAGACGGTCATTTTCCAGAAAGGTCACGTCCAGGGGAGCCGGGGTCGGCAGCCGCAGAAAGCCGCAGTCCACCCGGCCTTCCAGGATCCAGCCGGCAATTTCCGCATAGTCGCCGATAAGAAGCTCATAAGTAATGCGGGGGTACTGCCGCCGGAAATGCTCGATTATGTTGGGAATCCAGTGGGTGGCGGCACTGGAGAAGGTTCCGATGCGGATCAGGCCGGACTGAAGACCGTTCATTTCATCGACCTGTTTCTGAAGATTCCGGTACTCATCACAGACTTTTTTGGCGTAGGGAAGAAGCTGGGTCCCGTCGGACGTGAGCCGGACGCCGGAACGGCCCCTTTCCAGAAGAGACACATTCCACTCCTCTTCCAGATCGTGTATCATACGGCTGACGCCGGACTGGGAATAATTGAGAATCTCAGCGGCCTTGGTAAAGCTGCCGTACTCCACGGTCGTGATAAAGGCCATATATTTCTGAATATTGATGTCCATAAAGGAAGTTTCCTTTTCTATGATATTTTATCATGTAAATCATGAGAAATATTCGCTTTTGTAATTCTGGTTCCTATGATATATTAGAACCCGTGAATTTTCAAGTGAGACAGGGAGGATTTTTAATGAGAATTTCTGAGGTAATCGTATTTATTGTATATCTTTGCTTCATGCTGGGTATTGGCGTCTGGTTCTTTATAAAGAACAGGACCGGCGGCGAGAAGACGTACTTTCTTGGGGGACGTCAGATGGGGCCGTGGGTGACGGCTCTCTCCGCAGGCGCCTCCGACATGAGCGCCTGGGTGCTCATGGGACTGCCGGCCTCTATTTATGCTCTGGGCCTTGGGCAGGTGTGGATTCCTGTAGGTCTGGCGATCGGATATACCCTGAGCTGGCTTTATGAAGCGCCGAGGCTTCGCCGGTTTTCCATCGTGGCCAACGATTCCATTACCATTCCCCAGTATCTGACCAACCGTTTTTTGTCCAAGTCAAAGGCACTGCAGATTCTCTGCGCCGTAGTATTTCTGGTAGCCTACACCATCTACGCGGCTTCCAGCATCAAGGCCTGCGGAACTCTGTTTAACACGGTTATCGGAATCGATGCTACCACGGCCATGTATCTGGCGGCTGTCATTATCATCGGATATACTTTCCTGGGCGGTTTTTCCGCCGTGTGCTGGACTGACTTTTTCCAGGGAATGCTTATGCTGGGCGCCATGCTGATCGCTCCCATTTTCGCGGCGGTGGCTTTGGACTTCTCAGCTGTGGGAGAGATGCCGGAGGGCTACTGGAACGCGTTTGCAAACTGGAAGGACATCGTGTCCGGACTGGGCTGGGGACTGGGATATTTCGGAATGCCTCACATCATCATCCGGTTTATGTCCCTGAAATCCCAGAAGGATCTGAAGAAATCCGCGAAGATCGGTATTACCTGGACCGTGATCATCGTGATTTTCTCTGCCATTATTGGTATCGTGGGACGTATGTTCTTGGGATTTGATGAGAATATCAACAGCAATTCGCTGGTATTCATCGAGATGGTCCGGAGAATCTTCCCGGGAATCATCTCTGGGATCCTGCTTTCCGCTGTGCTGGCGGCTTCCATGAGCACTGCGGACAGCCAGCTGCTTTCCGCGGCCAGCGCATTCGCCAGCGACGTATATAAGCCTGTCTTCCGCAAGAACCAGGCTTCCGACAAGGAAATGCTGTGGGCCGGCCGCCTGGTGGTTCTGGCCATTGCGGTGTTGGCGCTTCTTCTGGCCTCCAATCCCAACGCCGGTTCCATCATGGATCTGGTATCCAACGCATGGGGCGTGTTCGGCGCGGCCTTCGGTCCGGCGATCATGCTGAGCCTGTTCTGGCGGCGGTTTAATTTTAAGGGTGCTGTGGCCGGAATCCTGGTAGGAGCTCTGGTGGACATGGGATGGCTGGCGTTTCTGGCTTCCACAGGGATCTATGAGATCATCCCCGGCTTTGCCGCAGGCCTTCTGGTGTCAGTGGTTGTCTCTCTGGCAACCGAGGAGCCTGAGAAGGAAGTGGAGGAGCTGTTCGATAAGGCTGTGGCCTATAATGAGGAATAGACTGCCGCAGCTGGTTATGATTGATAAATGATTGAGGAGGCTTGCCCTGCCGGTTTGGCAGGGTGGGCCTCCTTTTCAGTTGTAAAATTTTGACGTTTATGGTAAGAAAACGACCTGATATCTAATAAAACGGTGGTATAATAACGAAGAAATACTTCATTTCAACAGATAGTCTCTGTCTGTTTTGTTCTGGTATCGTGTCCGGTCTTCTCCGGCGGATTCCAAGAAAGATGATGA
>CANQSK010000159.1 GCA_947626475.1 uncultured Lachnospiraceae bacterium | reverse complement strand
GTGTGAGTGCGCTAAGGCTGACGGCCGCAATTAAGCAGCTAATGCTAAATTATCTTCAGCGTTTATATTTAGGTTTGCCATTTGACGCATAGCATGCGGATAGCTTCACCAGCTGCATGATCCCTGTCGAAACCAGTACAGCCCCTTACCGGGCGCGGCCTGTCTTACCTGCCGCATTCTTATTCTAGCATATGCCGGACGGCGTGTCAACGCCCGCTTTCTTTCGTTTTTCCGGCAAAATTCTTACAGAATCCCACGATATCGTTCCTCTATCTCAGATTCTGCTTGAACTCCCTCTGCACTTCCCTGCGGGCGTCTTTCTTTGCCATATCTTCCCGCTTGTCGTACAGCTTCTTGCCCCGCGCCAGACCGATCTCCACCTTCACAAGGCTTCCCTTAAAATAAACCTGCAGGGGCACCAGCGTATATCCTTTCTGAGCGATCTTGGCATCCAAGCGGCGGATCTCTAGCCGGTGAAGCAGAAGCTTCCGGACGCGCAGGGGATCCTTATTGAAAATATTGCCCTTCTCGTAAGGATTTATGTGCATGCCGTAGATGTAGACCTGCCCCTTCTCAATGCGGACAAAGGCCTCTTTGATGCTGCACTTGCCCATGCGGATGGACTTGACCTCCGTGCCGGCCAGTTCAATGCCGGCCTCGTATTTATCTTCAATAAAATAATCGTGATACGCCTTCTTGTTGTTGGCGATCAGCTTTACCGTCTCTTTTCCCATCTTACCTCCCTGGCGCCGGCAAAGAACCTATCCGTCCTCCTCTGCCAGCAGAAAATCTATCGTTCTTGTAAGCTTGTCGGTCCCGGCCACCAGAACGGATACCTTCTGCCCAAGCTTAAACCTGCGGCGGGTCATTTCCCCTGTCAGCTCCATGTTCTCCTCGTCGAAGACGTAGTAGTCTCCCTCCAGATTGCTGATATGGATCAGGCCCTCCACCGTGTTGGGCAGCTCCACATACAGGCCCCAGCCGGTGACGCCGGATATGACTTCATCTTTTCCGTCTCGCGCTCAGCCTCGTCCGCGCGCCGTTCCGCTGCGGAACACAGAACCGTCACCTCCGGAAGAATCCGCTCATAGTGGGCAATCCGCCTGCCGCTTAAGCCGCTCCGCAGATTCTCCTTGATGATACGGTGAATCTGCAGATCCGGATACCGGCGGATCGGCGATGTGAAGTGAGTATAATAGTTGGCTGCCAGGCCGAAATGGCCGGTGCAGGCAGTGGTATACCGGGCCTGCTTCATGGAGCGCAGCGTCATCCTGCTGATAAGGGCCTCCTCCGGCGTCCCTTCGATCCGCCCCAGAAGTTTCTGCAGCTCCTTGGGATGAACCTCCCCGTTCTGAAAGCGGATGGAATAGCCGAAATTCCCGATAAAGCTGTTCAGCTTCTTCATCTTCTCGGAATCCGGATAATCGTGAGTCCGATAGACGAAGGGAAGTTCCTGCCAGAAATAATCTTCGGCGATCGTCTCGTTGGCCATCAGCATGAAATCCTCGATGATCCTGGTGGCGGCGTTTCTCTCGTGGGGAATTATATCCACAGGACGTCCCTTCTTATCCAGAATAATCTTACTTTCCGGGAAATCGAAATCGATGGAACCTCTCCGGCCTCTCTTTTCCCGGAGACGATCCGCCAGCTCCTTCATCAGGCCGAACATCTCCGACAAGTCCTCATATTGCCTTATGACTCCCGGATCCTGCTCCGTCAGAATCGCGTTGACCGCCGTGTAGGTCATGCGCCGGGTCACGCGAATCACCGTCTCAGCGATGCGGTGCCCGATAATGCTGCCGCTTTTGTCAATCTCCATAAGGCAGCTTAAGGCCAGACGGTCCTCGCCCTCGTTCAGGGAGCAGATCCCGTTGGAGAGCCGGTGAGGCAGCATGGGAATCACCCGGTCAACCAGATAAACGCTGGTTCCCCGCCTGAGAGCTTCCTTATCAAGGGGCGTATTCTCCCGGACATAGTGGCTGACGTCCGCGATATGGACGCCAAGCAGATAGCGGCCGTCCTCTTCCCTGGAGATCGTGACGGCGTCATCCAGGTCCTTGGCGTCCTCGCCGTCGATGGTCACCGCTGTCAAATGGCGCAGGTCCAGACGTCCTTCCAGCTCTTTCGGCGTCACCTGTTCCGGGATCGTCTCCGCCTGGGCCATAACCTCATCCGGAAACCCTTCCGGCAGGCCGTAGGCCCGGACGATGGAAAGGATATCTACTCCCGGGTCATTTACGTGACCGAGAATTTCCGTGACAGTTCCCTCCGGCTTCCGGTTCCGGCCGCCGTAATCGGTGATCTTCGCGACCACCTTATGGCCGGTAACCGCTCCCATATCTTCTCCCTGGGGAATGAAAATATCCTGGATCAGCTTCTGGTTGTCGGGAATGACAAATCCGAAATTCCGGTTCTTCCGGTACAGGCCGACTACCGTCTCGTGAGCCCGCTCAAGGATCCGGATAATCGCTCCTTCCGCTTTGAGGCCGCCGCGTTTTCCGGTTTCCTCCGGCTCCGACTCCACAGTCACCAGCACCTGATCGCCGTCCATGGCGCCCATGGTCTTGTCCGCCGGAACGTAGATATCGCCGTCTCTTTCCGGCACACGGACAAACCCAAAGCCTTTCTGGCTGGCGCTGAAGGTGCCGGAAAGGGAAATCTTTTTCTGCCGCATTATTCTCTGTTCATCTGACATTACATCACTCCATATTGTTCCCATACGACGAAAAACACTCTTGTTGCCAAGAGTGTCTGTTGTCTCTACCAGATTATGTTCAGAATCAGCGCTACGATCAGCAGTGCAGCCGCCGCAAACTTGGTGAACTTCTCCAGGTTCCCCTCAATGGAACGTCCCTTGTTCTTTCCCCAGTAGCTGTCTGCCATGCCGCTGATGGAGCCCAGGCCTGCCGATTTGCCTTCCTGAAGAAGAACGATAACACTGAGAGCAATGCATATGAGAACAAACACTACGATCAAAACCGTCTTTAGCATTTCACACCTCCTATGGTTAAACATAGGTATTTTAGCACATTTTCCTCAGAAAGACAACTACTATTTTTAAATAGTTGCGGCCATTTCCCGCTCCTCGATCCTCAGAAGCTGATTGTACTTGGCCGTCCGGTCGCTCCTACAGGGCGCTCCCGTCTTGATCTGACCGGCGTTTACTGCCACGGCAATATCTGCGATGAAAGGATCTTCCGTCTCTCCCGAGCGGTGGGAAATGATAGTCTTAAATCCTGCCTGCTTCGCCATCTCAATGGCCGCGAAGCTTTCCGTCAGCGTGCCTATCTGATTTACCTTCACCAGAATGGCGTTTCCGGCCTTCTCCCGAATCCCGCGGGCGAGCCGCTCTGTGCTGGTCACAAACAGATCGTCTCCAACCAGCTGAATGCGCTCTCCCAGGACCTTAGTCAGCATCTGCCATCCGGCCCAGTCCTCCTCCCAGAGGCCGTCCTCAATGGAGCAGATGGGAAATTTTTCCGTAAGACGGCTGTAATACCGGATCATCTCCTCGGAAGTGCGCTCTACTTTTCTCCCTTCCATCATGCTTTCTCCCGGGAACACATATTTTCCGGAGGCGGCATCGTAAAGCTCACTGGAAGCGGCGTCTATGGCGATCTTCACCTGAGAACCGGGCTCATAGCCGCTCAGCTGAATGGCCTCCGACAGATAAGTCAGCGCTTCCTCCGCATTCTTAAGATTCGGAGCGAACCCTCCCTCGTCTCCCACAGCTGTAGAATATCCGCCGGTCTGGAGAAGCTTTTTCAGGGTATGATAGATCTCCGCGCACATGCGGAGTCCTTCCGAGAAGGAAGAGGCGCCTGACGGCATGATCATAAACTCCTGAAAATCCACAGTATTGTCGGCGTGAACGCCACCGTTCAGAATATTCATCATGGGGACCGGCATCTGCCGTCCGGCTCCGATTCCGCCGAGATAGCGGTACAAAGGGATCTCCAGCGCGTTGGCAGCCGCCCGGGCAGTTGCCAGGGAAACTCCCAGTATGGCGTTGGCCCCCAGTTTCCCCTTGTTGCCGGTGCCGTCCGCCTCACAGAGCAGCCGGTCAATCCTTCGCTGGTCTGCGGCGCTCTCAAATATGATCGCCTCCGCCAGAACTGTGTTCACATGCTCAACCGCTTTCTGAACGCCTTTTCCGCCGTACCGGTTTCCCCCGTCCCGAAGCTCAGCCGCCTCAAAGCTTCCCGTGGAGGCCCCGGAGGGCACCGCGGCCCGTCCCGACGCGCCGCATTCCAGGCGAACCTCCGCCTCTACAGTCGGATTTCCCCTGGAATCCAGGATTTCTCTTCCCCTTACGCCGGCGATCTCAAATCTGTCATACATAAAAATGGCCTCCTAACCGCAAATTTGTCTGCTGTTAGGATGGCCATTTTTCCAAAATCTATGTGCCCTTATTCTCTCAGCTTGATTCCCATGCCGCTGAGTCCGTGAAGGATCTTTCTCATGGTATCGCTGACTTCCTTTTCCTCCAGAGTGTGATCTTTGGCCCGGAAGGTGATCGAGTAGGCCACCGACTTGAATCCGGCCAGGATCTGAGCCCCCTCGTAGATATCGAACAGCTTGTAGCTCTCCAGAATCTTTCCGCCCCTCTGCTGGATCATATCTTCAATCTGACCTACCATAATGTCCTTGGGCACCACCATGCTGATATCCCTTGTCACCGCAGGATATTTGGCAATTCCCTCGTATTTCCTGTCAAAGGTGGTCATGGGGATCAGACTGGGCATGTCAAGAACCGCCACATAAGTCTTTTCGCCGATTTTGTAGTTGTCGGCCACCTCCGGATGGATCTCGCCCAGATAGCCGAGAACCGTGCCGTCATAAATGATGTTGGCCTGACGTCCAGGGTGAAGGAATGTTCTTCCGGCGTTGGGATCATAATGGATCCTGCCGGTCATGCCCACTTTCTCAAAGAACTCTTCCACCACGCCCTTCATGACAAAGAAATCCATTTCCCCGTAGGCGCCCAGCACAAACTGCATCCTCTCGTCGGGAAGCTCGGTCAGGGGAAGTGCCTTGGGCAGGTAAATGTTTGCCATCTCATACAGGCGGACGTTCTTATTTCTCCGGTTATAATTGGTGGACAGAGACGTAAGCATGCCGTTTAAGGGAGTCGTTCTCATAATGCTGAAGTCCTCGCCCAGAGGATTGGAAATCTCTACCGCCCTGCGGAGATCGGAACCGGCTGGAATGAGAAGCCGGTCAAATACCTTGGGACTTTCAAAGGAATAGGTCATGCTCTCGCTGAAGCCGGAAAACTGTGCGATTTCTTTGGCCACCGCCTCGATTCTCAGCTTGTAGGGCAGTCCGCCCATGGTCGCCTCCCCGGAAGGCAGGGTCGTGGGAATATTGTCATAACCGTAGAACCTGGCCACTTCTTCCGCGATATCACAGGGACGCTCCAGATCCTGACGGAACGTGGGCGCGATCACTTCCTTTGTCTCGGGATCGTAACCAAGGTCCAGCTTCTTAAAGTAAGAAAGCATGATCTCTTCCGGGATATCGGTTCCCAGAAGCCTGTTTACCTGATCCGCATCGAAGGGAATCCTCTTCTCCGTCTTTTTGCAGGCGCAGATATCAATGATTCCGCCTACCACTTCACCGGCGCCCAGCTCCTCGATCAGCTGGCAGGCACGGTTGACGGCCTCCTCCGCGTTGTTGGGATCCAGTCCCTTCTCAAATTTACCGGAGGCGTCTGTCCGCAGGCCGATCTTCTTGGCGGAAAGGCGGATATTTGTTCCGTCAAAGCAGGCCGCCTCAAAGACCATGTTCTTTACGTCGTCGGTGATCTTGGAGTTCTCACCGCCCATAATACCGGCGATGCCCACTTCCTTCTCACCGTCGTTGATCATCAGAACCGTGTGGTCCAGCTGACGGTCCTGGCCGTCCAGAGTCTGGAACACATCCCCGTCCTTTGCGCATTTTACCACGATCTCATGACCTGCCAGGAGATCGTAGTCGAAGGCGTGCATGGGCTGTCCGTATTCTTCCATGACGTAATTGGTGATATCGACAATATTGTTGATGGGCCGGATGCCGCTGGCCGCAAGCCTTCTCTGCATCCATTCGGGTGAG
>CANQSK010000158.1 GCA_947626475.1 uncultured Lachnospiraceae bacterium | reverse complement strand
TCCCGGCACAAAAGATGTCCCGATTGAAATTCACTGGAACTTTTAATCACAAGTTGTTCTTATATGATTGCACCAGAGCAGAAAGCCCGCACCACCTACGACAACATTCTCCGGGTGGTTACAGACCCGGAGGTCTGTGAGCCCATCCGTTTCCTGCGGGAACGGGAGATCGTTCATTTCCAGCGGTTCGGTGAAGCGCTTCGGGCGGTTCAGGAAAACCTGGACAGCCGCAATTTCTACGCATTGAATCCTGCCTTTGACAATCCGGCAGTCTCACAGTGAGTTTCCGCGCCTGACCGGCCGGAAACCTGCAGCCCATGTGCGGACAGAGCATGTGGGCTTTTTTCTATGCCCGAACCCGGTCTGCGGACCCAAAGGACGGGTAGTCACACAATGTCCGGCTCATACATAAGATATAGTACAAACCTGAAAAATTAAGGAGATTTCAAATATGAGCTGCTTTTTTGGATGTAACTGCTGTGGATACAATCATAACTGTGGGTGCAATGGAAACAACACCGGCGTCGGCGGAGATTCCACTACCAACGGAACCATCAACGGCTGCCGTCTCTGCTGCAAAACCTACTGCCGTCCCTGCAAACCCTGCTGCTGCAATGGCGGAGGCAATAACAGCGGAGTAGGCGGAGATTCCACCACCAACAATAACTGCGTCTGCAAATGCTACTGCACCTGCGGCAGCAATACCGCGAACACTGCCGGAGCTTCCGTGAACAACGGCTGCTACACCTGCCTTCAGCCGTCTAACGTGACGCTGACCTCCAATACCACAAACTCCTGCGGCTGCCAGAGCTGAGAGTGGGAAACACCTTTGTGACTGCCAATGATATGCCGGAATGAAGCGGCGGGTCCGCTTCCGTAAACAAAGGATAACGTGTATGCCCCGCGGATGGATTCGGCTGATGCCCCTTCTTTCCGCGGGGCGCTGCTGTGTCCGGCGTGATTGAAAAAATTTTTTGAATTTATTGCAGAAAACCTATTGCAAATCATGGGAGAAAGTGGTATTGTATAACCATAAGAAATTTGTATACAAATCATATAGTTTGTATACAAACTCCGGAAGAGAGACAAGCTTCCGAAACTATAATTAAGAAAAGGAGAAGGAACTTATGGACAGCAAGACGAATTTTTCCCTGAGCGGCAAAGTGGCACTGATTACAGGCGCTTCCTACGGCATTGGCTTCGCTATCGCGAAGGCTATGGCAGGAGCGGGCGCGACCATCGTGTTCAACGACATCAAGCAGGAGCTGGTGGACAAGGGTATCGCCGCTTACAAAGAGGCGGGTATTGAGGCTCACGGCTATGTATGCGACGTGACCAACGAGGATGCCGTCAATGCCTTCGTAGCGAAGGTAGAAGAGGAAGTCGGCGTAATCGATGTTTTGGTAAACAACGCCGGCATCATCAAGAGAATCCCCATGATCGAGATGTCCGCCAAGGACTTCCGCCAGGTAATCGACATTGACCTGAACGGACCGTTTATCGTATCCAAGGCCGTTATTCCCAGCATGATCAAGAAGGGCCACGGCAAGATTATCAACATCTGCTCCATGATGTCCGAGTTCGGACGTGAGACCGTATCCGCTTACGCGGCAGCTAAGGGCGGCCTGAAGATGCTGACCAGGAACATCGCTTCTGAGTACGGTGAGTACAACATCCAGTGCAACGGCATTGGGCCCGGATACATCGCGACTCCTCAGACGGCTCCTCTGCGTGAGAAGCAGCCCGATGGCTCCAGACATCCTTTCGATCAGTTTATCGTCTCTAAGACTCCGGCGGGACGCTGGGGCGAGGCGGAAGATCTGGGCGGCCCGGCAATCTTCCTGGCTTCCGATGCTTCCGATTTCGTGAACGGACAGATTCTGTATGTGGACGGCGGCATCCAGGCCTACATCGGCAAGCAGCCCTCCTGATTATTCAGACAGAACGGATGATTAAGGCGGTCCGGTCTCTCCGGCAGCGGAGGGACCGGACTATTGTCTGAAAAAAGGACTAATTTCAGCAGAATAAACTTTTTTTAAAAAACACTTTGCAAAATGCAAAACATTTGCTATAATAATCGGGTACGGAGTATGGCGTAGTTTGGTAGCGCGCTCGGCTGGGGGCCGAGAGGTCGCAGGTTCAAATCCTGTTACTCCGACTAAAAAGTCCGTATTTACGGGCTTTTTTCTATTACCGGACTTTAGCCCGTTTCATATGTCGAAGTTTTTCGTATTCCCAAAAGCGGAAATATGTGAAACATACAACCACCTGCTTTGCGGGTGCGCAACGATAGTTATACTCAGCATAGTTCCTGATGCCATGGGACCACCGCTCCATTTTCCGCGGCCTCATAAGGCTCAGTCACTGCCCGGATAAAAATTCTTCAGTTTTTCCATAGGTATCTCTTTCAGTTCATTCATCTCTTCCTTCTTTTCAAACGGATTTCCTCCGGAACCCAGCCAATGTCATAAGCCTCTCCTGGAGTAACTCTGCAATTCTCTTTTTTTCTTCTGGCCCCAGCATGTCCATTTCCATAGTTTCACCCTTTATTTCGATATAATTTACAATCTGCACCTTATCCATAGTTCAGCTCACCTACATTCCTTCTCTTATTGCAGCATATGCCTGCCTGGCTGTCCCATATGGCAAAATCCATCATTACAATTCCCGCCTGGCTGAATACCTACGGAGAAAAGAACAATATCAACTTTTCAAAAGTATTACAGGATGCCCCGATTGAATCAGCCAGAAAGGTATAATAATCTGTGTCAGATTCTGACACGAAGAGTTCTTGCACCATACCAATATAATATGTTTCGCCGGGCAGCCGGGGAGGCGTGCAGTCATCCGTTCCCTATTCTGTGGAAAGGGTGATGCTTATGAGTACATATGAAGAATTCATGGTCATCTTGACTGTGGCACTACTTATTGTAGCAATTCTGAACTATAGAAAATAAGCAAGCTGCCTCGTCTCTTGGCCGGAGAAGGCAGCTTGTTTTTTAATAACTGTTGAATTTGCGCCGGAGCGGATAGGCTTCATCTATCTCCCGGCTGTCCTGTTAAGCATATTATATGATACATTTTAGATTTTTTCAATAGATTTTTCGCCCCATTACAACCTAATATGCTTCACCGGGCAGCCGGTAGGGCGGCTGTGTCCCCGCTCCGAGTCTTGCGGAAAGGGGAAATGCTTATGAGTACATATGAGGAATTCATGGTAACTCTTACCATCGGTCTTCTGATTGTTGCAATTCTGAATCTGAAAAATAAGTAGAGCCGCTCTGTCCCTGGAAAGATGAGCGACTCTACTGAGTTAATCAATCGCCGGAACGGGAAGACTTAACCTTCCTTACCGGCTGTCCTGTTAAGCATATTATATGATACATTTTAGATTTTTTCAATAGATTTTTCGCCCCATTACAACCTAATATGCTTAACCAGGGAGCCGAGGGGGCGATTACGTCAGCCGCCGGACTTTACGAAAGGGGGCTGGTGCTATGGTTACATATGGAGATTTGTTTTCCTTTGTGATTATGCTTTGTGCCGTTGTTACTCTTGTTGTTTACACGATACGCAAAAAGTAGCGCCCTTGTCTTGGCAGGATAGGCGCTGCTTTTTTAGTTGATACCTGCCGGCGGCTAGGCGTACTCTAGCTTTCGGCTCTCTTGTTAAACATATTATATCCCCTATTTGGGGCAGTGTCAATAGCAACCCCGTCCAGTTCTGCCCGTCCAGTGCTGCCTGGCATCGCCTTTCACAAATTCGCTGATTTCTACTAGCGTTGATATTTTAAATCCGCTTAGCTCGAAAGGAGGCATATATATTGCAGCCAACTTTAACTCTCCAATAGTATATATATTGCATTTCGTGTTGCATAAGTGTATAATGCACTGTGATATGACAGGCTTTTTCTATTTCTCTGAACCATGAACGGACTGCTGACCGACAGAAAAGGATGATTTTTATGAAACCAATCGTATGCTTTGATCTGGATGAGACTCTTCTTCACCATACATCCGCAGCTTCCTACATACCCCAAAGCGCCATGGAGGCGCTGGAGCGTATGCGGGGGACCTGTTATCTGGTGCTGGCTACCGGGCGGGATATGGATACCCACTACAGCCGCCAGTACCGGGACATGGTAAAGCCGGACGCCATCATCCACAGCAACGGGATGAAGATTACTGTGGGGGATGAAATGCTCCTGGACGCCTATATGGAGCCGGAACTGGTAAAGCGGGTTCTGGCTTTTGCGGAGGAGCATAACCTGGCGGTGGGCGTTACCGTTAAAGACGACGATTATTATACGAACTGGCAGCAGGTCTATGATCTGGAGGTGGAGCGCTGGGGTCAGTGCGGAAGGCATTTTGTTGACCCCTGGGAGCTTCTGGATATCAGGGTGAGGGCCCTTGCCTACGTGGGAAAGCCTGAAGGCGTGCGCCTGATGGAGCAGGCGTTTCCGGAGCTGCGCATGCCCATGTTTGGCGGCTTCTCGGGAGCGGATATTGTAGAACGGAAAAATTCCAAGGCCAACGGGCTGAGGGTTTTGTGCCGGTATTTCGGAACGGATATCGCCCGCACCTACGCCTTCGGCGACAGCATGAACGATTATGAGATAATCCAGGCGGCCGGAACCGGGATTGCCATGGGCAATGCGGTGGAGGAGCTGAAAGCCGTGGCGGATTACGTGACGGCGGATATCTGTGACGGCGGAGTATATAAGGCCTGCAGGCATTTCGGGCTGATTCCGCCGGAAGAGGACGGAAGGTACGGCGAATGAGATCCGGCAGATACGGCATGGAAATCCGCCGGAGTTGACCATATAGAATTAGAAGCAGAAAAGGGGATTTTGTGATGAATGAACGTTTAAAACAGCTGCGGGAACTGATGGCGGAGCGCCGCATTGACGCGTATCTGGTTCCCACGTCCGACTTTCATGAGTCGGAATATGTAGGAGGATATTTCAAATGCCGCCAGTATCTGACCGGTTTTACCGGCTCAGCCGGGACGGCGGTGGTAACGGCCGGGGACGCCCGGCTCTGGACGGATGGGCGATATTTTGTCCAGGCGGCGGCTCAGCTGGCCGGCAGCGGATTTGAGCTGATGAAAATGGGCGAGGAGGGAGTGCCCAAGGTGGAAGAATACCTGGAGCAGGTTCTGCCGGAGGGCGGCGTTCTGGGGTTTGACGGCCGCGTCGTCAGCAGCCGTATGGGCCGCGAGCTTTCAGAACGGCTGTCGGACAAAAAAGTAACTATTTCCTGTCAGGAGGACCTGGTAGGGCAGATATGGAGCGGCCGCCCCGGCCTTCCGGAGAATCCGGTATGGATTCTGGATGAAGCATACGCGGGAAGATCCGCTTCCGACAAGATCGCGGCTCTCCGGGAGGAGATGAAAAAGCAGAAAGCCACGGTTCATGTGCTGACCACACTGGATGACATTGTGTGGCTTCTGAATATCCGGGGAAATGATGTCCCCAATAACCCGGTGGTGCTGTCCTATCTGGCCGTTCTGGCGGATGCGGTTTATCTGTTTATTGATGAGCGGAAGCTGGACAGTGGGGTAAGGGCGTACCTGGACGGCCTTAAGGTGACGGTCCGGCCTTACAACGATATTTATGAATTTGTAAGGCAGCTTCGGAACGAGCGGGTGCTTCTGGAGTCGGGCAAGGTCAATTTTGCCGTGTGGAGCAGCCTGGATTCCGGCAATACCGTTATCGATCAGATGAATCCGACGGTTCTTGCCAAGGCCGTGAAGAATCCGGTTGAGGTTGAAAATGAGCGCCGGGCCCACATCAAGGACGGCGTGGCCGTGACGAAATTTATTTACTGGCTGAAGAAGAATATCGGAAAGATTCCCATGACGGAAATCAGTGTGTCCGATTATCTGGAGCAGCTGCGCAGGCAGCAGGAGGGCAATCTGGGCCTTAGCTTTGACACCATTTCCGCCTACGGTCCCAATGCGGCCATGTGCCATTACAAGGCCACATCGGAATCCAATGCGGTTCTGGAGCCGAAGGGCCTTTATCTTGTAGATTCCGGCGGCCAGTATTATGAGGGAACCACAGACGTGACCAGAACCTTTTGTCTGGGTCCGGTAAGCCGGC
>CANQSK010000157.1 GCA_947626475.1 uncultured Lachnospiraceae bacterium | reverse complement strand
TGCAGGCCTCCCTGGGAGCGGTGAACGGTTATGTGGAGGAAACCGTCAGCGGCCAGAAGGTGGTAAAGGTATTCTGCCATGAGGATATCGCGAAAGAGGAGTTTTCCATTCTGAATAAAGATCTGCGTGAGAATCAGATTCGCGCCCAGTTCTTCGGCGGAATCATGGGACCGGTCATGAACTGCCTAAGCCAGGTGAACTATTCCCTGACAGCCTGCATCGGCGGCCTGCTGTGCGTGTTCCAGAACTTCGATGTGGGCGGACTGACTGTGTTCCTGAATTTCTCCAGACAGTTCAGCCGTCCGGTCAACGAGATTTCCATGCAGGTGAGCCAGGTATTCTCAGCCATCGCCGGCGCGGAGCGTGTCTTCGCGGTGATGGATGAGCAGCCGGAGCCTGCGGACGATAAGGACGCGGTGGTCCTTGATCCCATGCAGGGTCATGTGATTCTTGACAACGTGACCTTCGGCTATAATCCGGATAAGGTGATACTGGAGAATATCAGCCTTTACGCCAAGCCGGGACAGAAGATCGCCTTTGTAGGCTCCACCGGCGCAGGCAAGACCACCATCACCAATCTGATCAACCGGTTCTACGATATCCAGTCCGGCTCCATCACCATTGACGGGGTGGATATCCGCCATCTGAAGATGGATAACCTGCGGCAGAATATTGCCATGGTGCTGCAGGACACCCATCTGTTCACCGGCACCGTCCGGGAGAACATCCGCTACGGCAGGCTGGACGCCACCGACGAGGAGGTGATCCAGGCGGCCAAGACGGCCTCCGCCCACTCCTTTATCATGCGTCTTCCCAAGGGGTATGACACCATGCTGAAGGGAGACGGAGCCAACTTAAGCCAGGGCCAGAGACAGCTTCTGAACATTGCCAGGGCCGCCATTTCCAAGGCTCCTGTGCTGATCCTGGATGAAGCCACCAGCTCCGTAGATACCAGGACGGAGCGGCACATTGAGCACGGTATGGACCGGCTGATGAAGGACCGCACCACATTTGTCATCGCCCACCGCCTGTCCACGGTCCGCAACGCCAACGCCATCATGGTGCTGGAGCACGGACGGATCATCGAGCGGGGCGACCACGACGAGCTGCTGGCGATGAAGGGCCGGTACTATGAGCTTTATACCGGCATGAGCGAGCTGGATTAATCTTTTTTATCTTGCATCCGCCGGTTATTCGTGGTAGAAATAGAGTAGAAGCAGGAAAGAGGTTTTACTTATGAAAGCATCGGACCATGACAGTCAGAAGCATTATATCCGGATGACTACGGCGCCGGTAGGGCCACTGGTCGTCTCCCTGGGAGTCCCGGCCATTATGACCACGCTGATCACCAGCATCTACAACCTGGCGGACACATTCTTCGTGGGCCGTCTGGGCACCAGCGCTACGGCGGCGGTGGGAGTGGTGTTTTCCGTCCCCATGGTGCTGAACGCCCTGGGATTTCTGGTGGGAACGGGGGCGTCCAGTCTGTTGTCCCAGTTTCTGGGAGCAAAGCGGCAGCGGGAGGCCGATACGGTGGTCAGTACCGGATTCTTTCTTGGATTTCTCTTCGGTCTTATAGTTGCTGCCGTGGGATTCCTGGCGGGACAGTCTCTTATGAGGCTTCTGGGGGCCACGGATACGATCCTGCCCTACGCCATGGATTACGGACGGTATATTTTTGTGGGAGCGCCCTTTGCGGCCAGCACCCTGACGCTGGCCCAGTGCCTGCGCGGAGAGGGCTTAAGCCGCCAGTGTATGATCGGACAGGTCAGCGGCGGCGTGCTCAATATGATACTGGACCCTCTGTTCATCTTTGTGTTTCATCTTGGTATCAAGGGGGCGGCCATGGCCACCGCTTTAAGTCAGATTATCGCCTGGAGTATTCTGCTCAGCTATTATCTGCGGGGGATTACTCAGGTTCAGATTTCTATCCGCAACATGGCGAGAACCGGAGGGGAATACAGAAAGCTGTTTGTGACAGGATTCCCCAGTCTTTGCCGCCACGGCTGCAATATGCTGGCCAATGTGGTGCTGAACTGGGTGGCCGGAGGATGGGGAGACGCGGCCATCGCGGCCATGAGCGTAGCGGGACGGCTGCTCTATTTGTCCAATTCCGTGTCTATCGGCATCGGCCAGGGAGCTCAGCCGGTCATCGGCT
Organism: uncultured Lachnospiraceae bacterium; assembly: GCA_947626475.1. Taxonomy (GTDB): domain Bacteria; phylum Bacillota; class Clostridia; order Lachnospirales; family Lachnospiraceae; genus UBA3402. Next base: position 4,225 of record CANQSK010000157.1, on the reverse strand, counting down.
ATGCCTACGGGGCCGGCAACAGAAGGCGTGTGGGAGAAGCTTTCTGGGTTACGGTGAAGATCGGTATTCTGGGAATGTGCGGTTTCGGCGTAGTAGGATACCTCTTTGCCCCGCAGCTGATCGGGATTTTCCGGGATGACCCGGATGTGATCCGGATCGGAGCGGTGGCTCTGAAGCTGATCTGCTTCGGTATGCCCTTCGCCACCTTTATGGCGGCGGCCAGCACCCTTCTGCAGGTGATCGAACAGCCTCTTTACAGCAGCATTCTGGTGTTCAGCCGGCAGCTGTTTTTCTACATACCGATTCTTCTGATCCTGCCCAGGATCGCGGGCCTTCTGGGAGTCCAGGGGGCCGGCCCGCTGGCGGACGCTTTGACTTTTCTGGTGGCATTGCCCATCGCACTGAAGTATTTCGGAAAACCCGTGTGGAGGAGTAGTAAGGCATGAAACAGGTGAAGATCCTTTTACTTGGAATCGGGGGCTACGGCTCCTTTTATATGAACGCTCTGTCGGAAAAGATCCGGGACGGTTCCGTGGCGCTGGCGGGAATCTGCGAGGTGACACCCGGCATGGAGGAAAGATACCCGGTGATCCGCGAGAAGCATATACCGGTTTATAAAAGCCCGGAAGAATTTTACAGGGAGCGTCAGGCGGACCTGGCGATCATCGCTACGCCGATTCACCTGCATTATCCCCATGTGAAGGCCTGTATCGCCCACTCCAACGTTCTGGTGGAAAAGCCGGTCTGCGCGGCTGTGGAGGAGGCGGAGGATATGATCCGCTGGGAACGGGAGACCAATCACTTCGTGGCCGTTGGCTACCAGATGAACTATGACAGAAATCTTCTTGCGCTGAAGGAGGATATTCTGGCGGGCAGGCTGGGAAAGCCTGTCTGTATGAAGACTCTGCAGGCATTTAAGAGAGGGTATCATTATTATCACCGGAACAACTGGGCCGGACGCCGGACGGTGAACGGCTATCCGGTTAACGACAGTCCGGTCAACAACTCCAGCGCCCACCAGTTCCAGAACATGCTGTTCCTTTTGGGAGACGCCATGGACCGGGCGGCAGAGGTCGCCTCTGTGGACGCCCGGCTTTACCGGGCCGGCAGTTATGTGGAAAATTTTGATACGGCGGCCCTGAAGGCAGAGACCTGTGAAGGCGTTCCCGTTTATTATTACACGACTCACAATATGAAGGAAGACCAGTGGGGCCCCATGTCAGAGTTCCGTTTTGAGGACGCGGTGGTGTATCTGGGAAAAGATTACGGACAGGGACCGCTTCTGAACTATGTGGCTGAGTGGAAGGACGGGACGGTGCGGGATTACGGCCCGGTTCCCACGGCCTGGAGTATGCAGAAACTGGAAGATGCCATTGAATGCGCTCAAAACGGCGGGCATCCGGTGTGCACGGTACAGGCGGCCATGTCTCACTTGCAGACGGTTCTGATGCTGTCAAAGATGCCGGTGCTGCCGGTTGATGAAAACGCGCTGATTCAGGAGGAGAAGGACGGAGATACCTTCTGCAGAATAGACGGGGTGGAAGAGGCGTTCGGCCGCTGCTACCGGGAACAGACGCTGCCGGAGGGCAGATTTTGGGCGGAAAAATAGTGGAAGAGAAAGGGGTATATTTATGAAGATCACATGGTTGGGACATTCCTGTTTTAAGATTGAGTCAAAGGGTTATGAGATTGTTCTGGACCCCTATGACGACGGATACGTGCAGGGGCTTAAGCCTCTGAGAGTGGAGGCCGATGAGGTGCTGTGCAGCCACGGCCACGGGGACCACGGCGCGGTTCACGTGGTTACTCTGAGGAAGGGAGGGGTCTCGCCGTTTCGGATTCAGAAGATCTCCACCTACCATGACGATGTTCAGGGAGCCAAGAGAGGCCCCAACGTCATCCACATTCTGGACGACGGAACCTGCCGGGCGGCTCATCTGGGAGATCTGGGCTGCGCTCTCACAGAGGAGCAGATTCAGGCTCTTAAAAATGTGGACGCGCTGATGATTCCAGTGGGAGGTTTTTTCACCATTGACGCCGGGCAGGCGAAGGCTGTCGCCGATCAGATCCGGCCTGTCGTGACGATTCCCATGCACTATCGGAGCGATAAGTTCGGCTTTGACGTTCTGGGAACTCTGGATGAGTTTACGGCTCTCTGCGATAATGTGGTGAAGTATGAGGGAAACAGCCTGGAGCTGACAAAGGGCATGCCGGAGCAGACGGCGGTTCTGAGCCTCTGACGGAGGCGGCCGGGAGAAATCCGGCCTGAGGAATCGCCGGGGAATCCGGACGATGAACGGAGAGGCCGCCGCGATATCTGGAAAATCCGGAAAAAGCAGTTGACATTTTAACGGATTCGTAGTATAGTTATCAAGGTTATGTGAGCAATATACAGGAAAGTAGGTTATCCACCTCACCTCGGCACGAGTAAGTGACCCTGGTTCATAGCAGGAAACATGGTTTGGATTCCATGGTTGTATCTTGGTGGATAGATGTATGCTATCCACTTTTCTGTTGCAGAAGTTATAAGACATAACCAGCGGGCAGATCTTGCGGACTGTCCGGCCAGAAAACTACCTTAAAAAAGATATGGAGGTGTACGACTATTAGCGAGTTAATGATCAATGAGCAAATCAGAGACAAAGAGATTCGTCTGATCGGCGAGAATGGAGAGCAGTTGGGTATCATGTCGCCGCGGGAAGCGCTTCAGCTGGCCCAGCAGGCAGATCTTGATCTTGTAAAGATTGCTCCCGGTGCGAAACCGCCGGTCTGCAAGATCATCGATTACGGCAAATACCGTTACGAGCAGGCCAGAAAAGAAAAGGAAGCCAGGAAAAAGCAGAAGGTGATTGAGGTTAAGGAAGTGCGTCTTACCCCCAATATTGACACCAACGATCTGAATACGAAAACGAATGCCGCCAGAAAGTTTTTGGAAAAGGGCGACAAAGTGAAAGTAACCCTGCGTTTCCGGGGCCGTGAAATGGCCCACATGTCAAAATCCAAGTACATTCTGGATGATTTCGCACAGGCATTGTCTGACATCGCGGTCGTTGACAAGCCATCCAAGGTGGAAGGAAGAAGCATGGTGATGTTTTTATCTGCAAAACCATCGAAATGACAATAGAAGGAGGAATCAATCATGCCCAAAATGAAGACCAGCAGAGCTGCTGCAAAGCGTTTCAAAGTAACCGGAACCGGTAAACTGGTGAGAAACAAAGCTTACAAATCCCACATCCTTACGAAGAAATCCACCAAGAGGAAGAGAAATCTTAGAAAAGATATCGTGACGGATGCAACAAACGCAAAGGTAATGAAGAAGATTTTACCATACTTATAAGATTTCGGATTCGACAAGGAGGGAATAACCATGGCAAGAGTGAAAGGCGGATTAAACGCTAAAAAGAGACATAATAGAGTATTAAAGCTGGCTAAGGGCTACAGAGGTGCGCGCTCCAAGCAGTACCGCGTAGCCAAGCAGTCCGTGATGAGAGCGCTGGCCAGCTCCTACGCAGGCAGAAAGCAGAGAAAGAGAGAGTTCAGGAGTCTGTGGATTGCCCGTATCAACGCAGGCGCCCGTCTGAACGGCCTGTCCTACAGCAGATTCATGTACGGACTGAAGAAGGCCGGTGTTGAGCTGAACCGCAAGGTTCTGTCCGACATGGCGATCAACGATGCCGAGGGCTTTACCAAGCTGGCAGAGCTGGCGAAGAGCAGTCTTGGCTGATGACAAACAGAGATTGGGAGAAAGCGGCGTTTGATGGCCGGACAGGCCATGGAGACGCCGTTTTTTTGGAGATAATATGAATCCGGAAGAAAGATTATTAAAAGACCGCAGGCTGACCTTTGACGAGGCTGCGGAACTCATAGGAAGAGCGCAGGATAAGGATCTGGCGGAATGTCTTGGGGCGGAGGCCAGAAGGCTGCGTGAGATTTACTATGGGAAAAAAGTGTTCATCAGAGGCCTGATCGAATTTACCAATTATTGTAAAAACGATTGTTACTACTGCGGAATCCGCAGAAGCAACCGGAACGCGGTTCGCTACCGCTTGACGGAGGAAGAGATTCTGGCCTGCTGTGAGAACGGATATGAGCTGGGTTTTAGGACCTTTGTGCTTCAGGGCGGGGAGGACCCCTATTATACGGATGATAGGATGACAGAGATCATCCGGCAGTGGAAGGAAGAAAAGCTGGACATCGACGAGTGCCTGGATTTCATGCAGCTGTG
>CANQSK010000156.1 GCA_947626475.1 uncultured Lachnospiraceae bacterium | reverse complement strand
AGTATACCTTGTAGCCGTTGTACTCCGGCGGATTGTGGCTGGCCGTCACATTGATGCCGGCGATGCAGCCCAGCTCACGGACCGCGAAGGACAGCTCCGGCGTGGGGCGAAGGGACTCAAACTTATAGGCCATGATGCCGTTGGCCGCCAGGGTCCTCGCCGCCTCATCCGCGAACTCCGGGGACATCCGGCGGGAATCGTAAGCGATGGCAACGCCCTTCGCGGCGCCTCCCTGCTTGATAATATAATTGGCCAGGCCCTGGGTAGCCCGGCGGACCACATAGATATTCATGCGGTTTACGCCCGCGCCAATGATTCCCCTCAGGCCTGCGGTGCCAAATTCCAGATCCATGTAGAACCGCTCTTTGATCTCATTCTCGTCCCCCGCGATGGCCCGCAGCTCTTCCTTGGTCGCCTCGTCGAAGTACGGATTGCTAAGCCATTCTTCATAAATCTTCATATAATCTCTCATAACGCAATACTCCCTCCTTCATTTTGCTTTCCCTAATTATACTCTAAAAGCAGCGAAAAAGGAAGTCCCATAGCCGGTACTCTATTGTATTTTTGTCAAAAATTTCTCTCTTTCCTCCAGCTGCTGTTCCAGAGTCCGCAGCTTTTCCATATTTCTGGCCGGAATCCAGGCTTTGTTCGCGTTAAAATAAAAATTGATCTGCTTCCAGTATTTCTCAGGATAGAGGAACAGATAATAGAGAACCGCCCGCTCCCGTCTGCCCAGAGGCAGGACCCGGTCGTAGGCATCCAGCATCTCCTGTCCCAGCCCCACGTTCCATTCATGCTTTTCCATCACCTTCCGCATGAAATGATACAGATCCGTCATCTGTTCCCCCAGGTGCATCCGGTGGAACTCGATCAGGGCGATCCCCTCGTCCCCCATCAGGATATGGTGATGGTCCAGGTTTCCGTGGCATAAAAAAAGAGGGGAGCTTTCTTCTGTCTGTCCCAGGCTTTTAAGCCCCTCCCACGCCGACTTTGCCTGTCCGTAAAACACATCGTAACTGCCGATCACGCACAGCTCAAAATCCGTCTTTTTTCGTTTGTTCCGTATGTAAGCCCTGGCACGCTTCAGTTCCCGGTTGTGCCGCTCCATCTCCTTCTCCACCGGCTCTACCAGAATGGACCCCAGATTCCACTCCTCTTTCCTTCCGATCTGCCGGAAGATCTGGTGCATCCTGGCGATCTGGGATACCGCCTGTTTTACCTCCCACCGGTCCCGGATGTTGCACTCCCTGTCCGAAAACCAGCGCTTCAGTACATACCGGGTGCCGTCCTCTCCGAGAGAGATCAATTCCCCCTCTGACGTCCGGATATAATCATCAACCAGGGGCAGGCCCATACCGGCTGCCTGCCCCAGAACCTGCGTCTCAAATTCCAGACGTTTCAGCGTCCCGCGATATTCTTTCAACAGGGTGGTTCCCAGGCTGGTCTCGCAGATCAGGCCGCTCCGGCCCTTCCGGACGCTCTCCGCCGTCATATCATAATGCGCCAATGCTTCCAAATATTTCTCGTTCACATCTACCCCTCCACACACCCTTTCGTAGCTATTTCTAGGGTATGAGAAAGGAAGGCAGATTATGTTGTCTTTTTCCAATTGCCGGAAAGAACTTCTTCCATCAGCCGCTGCTTTGTGTTCCATTCCGGATGCTCCAGAACCAGATTCAGAAGTCCTTCCAGAACCCGGCCCAGATCCGGCCCCGGCTTCATTCCCGTCTCCAGCAGGTCGGAGCCGGTGACCGCCAGACCCTTAAGAGACACACAGTCGCCCCGGCCGCGGATCACCTCTGTCAGCTTCCGAATCCGGGCAAGATTTTCCGCTGGCTCTGAGAGCGTCCCAATCAGCTCCTCCGCCGGCTCCGGAATCGCCTCACATTCTTTCGCCCCTTCCGGCCCGTATCCCGCTGCCACCGCTTCCTTCAACACCAGCAGATCGTCATACAGCTCTGGGGACATCCGGCTCATGGTTCGCCGTATTTCCGCCTCTTCCGTCCCGATGGGCCTGTTCCACCACTCCGTCAGCGTCCTTACCGCGGCGATGGTATCGTTGTCCAGCTTCAGCTCACGGAGAACCTGAACCGCCTTTCCGGCAGGCAGCTGCCGCAGGCAGGCCGCCCAGCGCATATGCTTTACTGCCGGAAGGCCGGGGCTCACAGAGATCCGGGCCGCGTCCATCGCGGCAAAGGTCTCCGACACATAAGGTGCGAGTCCCCACTCAAATACTTTCCGGACAGTGTCCGGCCGGTCCGACAGAAGCAACTTGGTCAGCTCCGTCTGAACCCGCTCCCTGCTGACCTGTCTCAGATTGAGAGCCAGCTTCCTGACGGCGTCCTCCGTGCTTTTCTCTGTCTCAAAGCCCAGCTGGGCCGAAAACCTCAGCGCCCGCAGCATCCGCAGAGCGTCCTCCCCGAACCGGTCGCAGGCGTCGCCCACACAGCGGATGCGGCGGTCAACCAAATCTCTAAGACCTCCGAAGGCGTCCACCAGCCCCGTCCGGCTGCTGTAGGCCATGGCATTGATCGTAAAATCTCTCCGCCTCAGATCCTCCAGCAGATCGGAAGTAAATTCCACAGAACTGGGGTGGCGTCCGTCCTTATATTCCCCGTCAATCCGGAAAGTGGTCACTTCATAGCCCCTTTTCCCCCGCATAACGGTGACGGTTCCATGCCGGATCCCTGTATCGACGGTCCTGCCGAACAGCTCCTTCACCTGCTCCGGCCTGGCGGAGGTGGTGATATCCCAGTCCTCCGGTTCCCTTCCCAGAAGACAGTCCCGGACACACCCGCCTACCACGTAAGCCTCAAAGCCCCTGCTGTTCAGCTTTTCGATGATTTCCTCCGCCTGGCGGGGGATGTGAAATACGAAGTCCATAAAATTAACCTTTAATAAGCTCTTCCCCAGTAGACCATCTTCTTGGCCGGCTTCCCGCAGCAGACGCACTTGTCGGACAGCTCCTCCTGAGCGAACGGCATACATCTGGAAGTAGCGCCGGTATCTTCTTTGATCTTGTCCTCGCACTCCTGACATCCGCACCACATGGCCTTCACAAAGCCCGGCTTCTCGTTGATGGTCTTCACAAAGCCATCATAATCCACAGCCTCGTAGGTGTGGGAATCCCGATGGGCCTTTGCGCGCTCAAACATGTCCTTCTGGATGGTCTCAAGGAGCTTCTTTGCTTCCTCCTCCAGCACGTCCAGGGATACCACTGTCTTCTCATGGGTATCACGGCGTACCAGCACAGCCTGATTATTCTCCATATCCTTGGGTCCGATCTCCACACGGAGCGGAATACCTCTCATCTCGCACTCGCTGAACTTCCAGCCCGGGCTCTTGTCCGTGTCATCCAGCTTCACCCGGAGTCCGGCCTGAGCCAGACGGTCCTTCAGCTCATTCGCCTTATCCAGCACGCCTTCCTTCTTCTGCTGAATGGGAATGACGATCACCTGAGTGGGCGCGATCCTGGGCGGCAGGACCAGTCCGCTGTCATCGCCGTGAACCATGATGATGGCTCCGATGATGCGGGTGGAAAGTCCCCAGGAGGTCTGATGTACGTATTTTAACGTATTATCCTTATCCGCATACTGAATCTCGAAAGCTCTGGCAAACCCGTCGCCGAAGTTGTGGCTGGTTCCGGACTGCAGCGCCTTGCCGTCGTGCATCAGAGCCTCGATGGTGTAGGTGGCCTCCGCTCCCGCAAATTTCTCCTTGTCAGTCTTGCGGCCGCGGATGACCGGGATCGCCAGCACCTCCTCGCAGAAATCCGCGTACACGTTCAGCATCAGCTCCGTCCTCTCCTCCGCTTCCTCCGCCGTAGCATGAGCTGTGTGGCCCTCCTGCCACAAAAACTCTCTGGAGCGAAGGAAAGGCCTTGTGGTCTTCTCCCAGCGGACTACGGAACACCACTGGTTGTAAAGCTTGGGCAGATCTCTGTAAGAATGGATATCTCCCGCGTAAAAGTCACAGAACAGGGTCTCAGAGGTAGGACGGACGCACATCCGCTCCTGCAGGGGCTCCAGACCTCCGTGGGTCACCCATGCCACCTCCGGCGCGAAGCCCTCCACATGGTCCTTCTCCTTCTGCAGAAGGCTCTCCGGAATGAACAGGGGCATGTAGACGTTCTCCACTCCCGTCGCCTTAAACCGGGCGTCCAGCTCTTTCTGGATATTCTCCCATAACGCGTATCCGGCAGGCTTGATGACCATACAGCCTTTGACGCTGGCATAGTCGCACAGCTCCGCCTTCTTCACCACATCGGTGTACCACTGGGCGAAATCCACGTCCATGGACGTGATCGCCTCCACCAATTTCTTGTCGTTTGCCATGATGATTCTCCTTTTCCTCTTTAACACCTGAATTACTGTCTCATAATAATATACTGATTCTATGGTATTTTACCCGTTTCGTCAATTTCTTTTTTTCATCCGGCCGCGCCGAATCCTGACCGCCGGATGGCCTCCACCACCTCCCGGATTTTCTCCGGCGGAAGCACCAGGGCGAACCGGACATATCCTTCACCGTGAGGGCCGAAGCTGGCTCCCGGCGTCACGATCACGCCGGCCTTCTCCATCAGCTCCATGCAGAAGTTCATGCTGTCCATCCGTCCGCCGGGGATCCTGGCCCAGACAAACATGGTTCCCTTGCCGTTGGGCATCTCCCAGCCGATCTCCCGCAGCCCGTTGCAGAGGGCGTCTCTTCTCTCCTGATATTTCACGCACTGCTCCTTCACGCTCTCCAGAGGGCCGTTCAGCGCCGCGATGGCCGCCTTCTGGATGGGCAGGAACATCCCAAAATCAATCTGGCTCCTTAGCTTGCGGAGGGCGGCGATCACATCCGGCCGGCCGATGAGAAAGCTGATTCTGGCTCCGGTCACATTGAAGGACTTGGACAGGCTGAAGAACTCCACCCCGATCTCCTTCGCCCCGGGCACAGCCAGAAAGCTTCCTCCGTAAACGCCGTCGAAAATAATGTCGCTGTAGGCGTTGTCATGGACCAGAAGGATATCATACTTCCGGGCGAAGTCCACCAGCTCCTCGTAGAGGCCGGGGACCGCGATGCTTCCCACCGGATTGGACGGCAGGGAGACTACCATATATTTCGCTTTCCGGGCTATCTCCTCAGGAATCTCCTTCACACAGGGAAGAAAATCATGTTCCGCAGTCAGGGGATAATACCAGGGCTTTGCCCCGGCGATCAGACACCCGGCCGCAAACACCGGATAGCAGGGGTCCGGCAAAAGCACCGTGTCCCCCTCGTCGCAGAGAACCATGCCCAGGTGTCCCATGCCCTCCTGGCTCCCGTAGACAGTCATTACCATATCCGGAGTGATCTCCACCCCGAACCGTCTCTGATAATAGGAACACACTGCCTCCAGAAGCTCCGGCAGATCCCGCAGACTGTACTTCCAGTTGTCATCCAGAAGCGCCGCCTGGGAAAGCGCCTCCTTGATATGGGCCGGCGTAACAAAATCCGGCGTTCCCACACTCATATTATATATTTTCTTTCCCTGAGCCTCCAGCTGAATCCGCCGGTCATTCAGAGCCGCGAATATCTCATCGCCGAATCGGTCCAACCGTTTTGAAAACTGCATCCTTCGTCCTTCTTTCCCGGGTATTTTACAGCAAATACAAAGCTTTTCCCACATACGCTCCATTATAATGGATACAGTTGAAAAATCAACCTTATTCTTTATTTGTCAACCATTTTTATTTTTGTGGTTGACAAACAGGCGTCAAATCCCTATAATGATTGCCAGACAGCCATGGCATCTGCCGTTTACTTCCGCGGACCGACATCATGGGCAGAGCTGTGGCTGTTCGCTTTTATAATCATCTTCTTCAGGAGGAACTATTTATGTACGCAGGCAAAGAAAAGGCTGTCAAAAAGCAGCTTCTGACCACCAGGGAACTCACTCTCACGGCGCTTATGACCGCCGTCATCTGCATCATGGGGCCAATCTCCTTTCCGCTTCCCTTTTCCCCGGTTTCCATTTCCCTGGGCACCCTGGCTATCTACCTGTCTGTTTACGTGCTTGGCATGAAATACAGCATCCTAAGCTGCGCAGCTTATATTCTTCTGGGGTCCATCGGACTTCCGGTATTTACGGAATTCTCCGCCGGTCTTGACAAGGTGCTGGGCCCCACCGGCGGCTATATGGCCGGCTATTTCTTCATCGCGGCCATCGGCGGTTTCTTCGTGGAGCATTTTCACGGAAAACGGTCCTTTGCCGTCGCCGGCATGGTCCTGGGCACCGCCTGCTGCTACCTTCTGGGCTCTTTATGGCTGGCGCACTGCCTGGAAATAGATCTTCTTCCAGCTCTGGCCATGGGCGTGCTTCCCTATCTTCCCGGCGATACCGCCAAGATCATAATCGCCGCGGTTCTCGGAGGCGAGAT
>CANQSK010000155.1 GCA_947626475.1 uncultured Lachnospiraceae bacterium | reverse complement strand
GCGCCTTGAGGCGTGGCCAAGTAGGGCGGGCTTAGAGCCCGCGTCCCGAGCCACCCGTTTTACGGGTGGCGGCGACTAAATCGCGGAGGTCAGTGAAGGATGAATAAAACTCTGTATCTGGAATGCTATTCGGGAATCAGCGGCGATATGACGGTGGCGGCTCTGCTGGATCTGGGAGCGGATGAGGAGATCCTTATGGATGTTCTGAACAGCCTGCCGGTCCAGGGCTTCAAGGTTAAGATCAGCCGGGTGAAAAAGTCCGGCATTGACGCCTGTGATTTCAATGTGATACTGGACGAACATCACGACGGCCATGATCATGACATGGATTACCTTTACGGCCATGAACATTCCGACGGGGAACATGACGGCAGGGCCCATGAGGCCGGAGAACATGCCGGCCATGAACACGAACACCACCACGGGGATCATGACGGCCATCATCATGAACACCGGGGGATGAAAGAGATCCGGGAGATCATCAGCGGGGCCCGCATGACGGACCGGGCCAGAGCCATTGCCCTTAACATCTTTCAGGTGATCGCCGAGGCGGAATCCAGGGCCCACAATCTTCCTGTGGAGGAGGTGCATTTCCACGAGGTGGGAGCGGTGGATTCCATTGTGGATGTGATCTCCGTGGCGGTCTGCATGGACAACCTGGGGATTGAGCAGGTGATCGTGCCGAAGATCTACGAGGGGCAGGGCACGGTCCGGTGCCAGCACGGAATCATTCCCGTTCCCGTGCCTGCGGTGGCCAATATTGTTCAGGCCAGCGGGATCCGCCTTGAGATCACCAATATAAAGGGAGAGCTGGTGACTCCCACAGGGGCCGCCGTCATTGCGGCTACCAGGACTTCCGACCGGCTGCCGAAGGATTTCCTCATCGAGAGGGTGGGCCTGGGCGCCGGAAAGCGCGAATATGAGGGAACCGGCGTCCTTCGTGCCATGCTGATAAGCGGCGGCACGAAGGAACAGGACGTTGTTTATAAGCTGGAGAGCAATATAGACGACTGCAGCGGAGAGGCGCTGGGATACGTCCTGGAGAAGCTTCTGAAGGCAGGGGCGAGAGATGTCCACTATATTCCCGTATTTATGAAGAAGAACCGTCCCGGCTGGCTTCTGACCGTTATCTGCTCCGCGGAGGACGTGGGGAAGATGGAGCAGATTATTTTCCGGGAGACCACGACCCTGGGCATCCGCAGGATACAGATGGAGCGGACAGTGCTGGAGCGGGAGAAGATGACCATAAAAACCTCCCTGGGCGAGGCGGAGGTAAAGGTCTGCCGGATCGACGGAAGAAAGAGGTTCTATCCGGAGTATGAGAGCATCGTCCGTCTGTGCGGATCCAGCGGAAGGTCCTACCAGGAGATCTACCAGATGATCGTGGAATCCTGCGAAGTGGACGATATGCTGGGCATGGTGTAAGGAGGGAGACAGATTGAAAGAATATGATTGGGAAACAAAGTCACTGTTTTTGGGGAATCTGCCTGGCGGCGTCTGTTCTTTTGAGCGCCTGCGCCGGTTCGGAAACGCGGCCGGTGAAGGAGACGTTTCGGTTCACGGAAGAGATGTCTGAGGCGGAAGATACGGCAGCAGCTTCGTCTGAGGCTGTTATGGCGGACAGTCAGTCAGGGACCTCTCTGTGGGCACAGGAGGAACTCAACAGCCTGGATGAGGATGAGTGGCTATGGCGTTATCTGGACGACCCCGCGGGTCTTTCTGAGATTGACGGATCCCGGTGGCTGGAGCCTGATTATGATGATTCCCGGTGGCTTGAGGGGACAGGAGGATTCGGCGCTTATGACGGAAGAAAGGAAGACTTTGACGAGTATGAGACGGACGTCTGCCTGAGACAGTACCTGCCTGACGGAGACAACATTCCATCCTACTGTTTCCGGGCCTTGTTTGACGGAACAGGCGTGGAAGAATCAGATAAATACGAATTTACGTTTGCTTATGACGACGCCATAGTTGTGTATCTGAACGGAACTGCTGTTCTGTCCGGAAATACGCCGGAAGGGGAGCACGAAAGCTTTCAGTCTTACGGCTGTGAGTCTGTGGGAGGCGATCCCATAACGAGCACCCTGATTCTGGATGGACAGCAGATTCTGCCCGGAATCAACGTGCTGGCGGTGGAGCTCCACCAGGCCAATGAGACCAGCTCCGATATCTATTTTGGTCTGTGTGAAATACAGGACTACGCAAATAAGATAGCACAGATCCGCAATGAGACCGTCTGTCTGGGAATCGGGGAGGATGAAACTCAGAGACTGGTTACCTGGCAGGGGCAGGGCGAGTCCGGCTATGTGGAAGTGGCGGAAGGAGAAGCCGGGGAGGATTTCCCGAATGAGAGGCAGACCTTCCAGGCGGAAGCCGTCTATGAAAACGACTGGGAAACATCTACGTTCCGGGCGGTTTTGACCGATCTTTCACCGGGCAAAACGTATCTCTACCGGGTATGCGACAGCAGCAAGTCGGATGTTTATTCCTTCACGGTTCCGGATTCCGCGGACAGTTCCTTTATCGTATGCGGAGATCCGCAGATCGTGCGGGCGGATGAGAAGAAGCCCATGGAGATTTATGAGTCGCTGATCGACTACGCCATGGACGGACAGAAGCCGGAGTTTATTCTGACTCTGGGGGATCAGTCGGATAAGGCGGATGACGAAGGTCTGTTTCTGCAATACATGAGTACGGATCTGTCTAATGAAGTGCCGCTTGCCGCCATAGTGGGCAATCATGAGCGGGGGACGGATCTGTTCAGCCGATTCTTCTATATGCCGAACATGGACGGCGCGGCGGCGGGAGACGCCGGGGACATGGGCGGAGATTACTGGTTCGGCTGGGATCATACGCTGTTTCTGTGTATGAATTCCAACTGTAAAGATATGGAAATTCACGAGGATTTTCTTCGGAAGGCGAAGGAGAGCTATGTGGAGCGCTTTGGAGAGCCTGACTGGATCGTGGCCGCTTTCCACCATTCCATTTTTTCCGCCGGAAATCACGCCATGGACGATGACGTGAAGGAGAGAAGAAGCCAGTATGTGCCGCTCTTTGAGGAGCTGGGCGTAGATCTGGTGTTTACCGGCCACGACCATGCCTACGTGCGGACCTATCCCATGGACGGAGAGTCCCCCATCCCGGATGATGACGGGGAGATTCAGGACTCTGACGCCATTGTGTACTTTACGCTGAATTCCTCCACAGGCACCAAGTTCTACGATCTGTACGAGGGAGATCTTGATTACGCGGCAGTCCGCGCCCAGGATTGGGAGGCCTGTATGACCAGGGTGGACCTGGACAGCGAGAGGGCTGTGATCACCACGTACAGCAGAAATGAGGACGGGACCATAGAGGTGCTGGATGAGCTGACGGTGATTAAATGATTTCCCAGTAGCCCCTGGTATCTGAGCCAATCCGGCGTATGATGCCTTTCTCTTTAAGGGATTTGATTTTTGTGGAAACACTTTTACGGCTTATTCCCAGTTTCTCAGCCAATGCTGCATAGGTAAAGGCAGGGTCTTCGAGCAGCAGCTCAAGGAGTGCCTTTTCTGCGTCAGTCACCCTCTCAGTCACCCTCTCAGTCACCCTCTCAGTCACCTTGTCGAGAGAGGGACGCACAGCTCTGCCTTCAGCAGCTGTAAACTGAATCATAATATCTCCGGGATGAACCGTGTATTCGGGGAGCGGGGAACCGTCTTCCCTGCACGCCTGGCAAATCTTCTCGACACCGCGGCCCCAGTTTTCGATCAGGCCGGCGAGGTAGAATACATTGGCGATAGAAGGATTATACGGTTTGGACGCATGCTTTGACATGAGACTGTCAACGGTCCAGTTTTCCGGAAGTCTTCCGCAGTTTGCAATATAAAGGCGGTCGTCATATACGCTGATCTGAATGGGTATGCCGGATTCATATTGCTTATGGCAAATAGCATTCAGAAGTGCCTCCCTGAGAGCTTCATCCGGGACGATATACCGTTCGATTCTTTGAATCCCTTCGTATGAGATCTTTGCTTTCATAAATTTGAAATGAAGGATTTCCATAATCCGGTCAATCTGTTCCAGGACAGAGCCATGAATCTCATCCTGATATCGGAGGTCAGCGTCTGTTTCAAAGAAACCAATTTTGGTGTACGCGCCCAGCTGCCATTTGTCCGGATTCCGGCTGAAAAGAAGCATAGCGGCATTTGTATAATGACCGGCGTTGGTCAGGCGGAGTTTTTCCATCAAATCGGCTTTCGATTCAGATAATACGCTGTCATCGATTCTTCCTTTTTTTGATGCCAGCGTTTTAAATCTCCGGACCAGATCGTCATCAATATCCGTAAGAGTAAAATCAGGCAGAGGCATATTATCCCAGGAAGCTCCGCGCTTGCGAAGAATAAAACTTTCCAGTTCCGGTCCGGAGAGCGTCTGCATGGTACTGCCGCTGCGGTAATAGTAGACGCCTTTGCAGGAAATGGCCACAGGATAGGGTGGAACCACAATCTCAATATACTCTTTCCCGTCCTCTGACAACAGATTTACATCGACAACGATGCTCATGGCATTATGAATTTTGTTGGGAATATCCTCCAGAAGCCTGCGGGTATTATTCAGACCAATGACATGGCCTTCGTCGTCGCACCCGATATAAATCTTTCCGCCCTGCGCGTTTGCAAATCCGCAGATCCATTCCAGATAATTATCCTTCCATTTGGACTTCCATTCTATATTCTGCTTTTCAGGCATCGTGTCCGTCCTCACATTTCCTGATATAGTTTCCTCTCCTGATATTATATTCGCTTTGAGAAATTCTATCAAGAGACATTACAATACACCAAAAATTAAAACTGCCGCAAAAAAACTGCTTTATCTCTCCTGCATGGGCCTGATATCCTTTGCATATACATTTCTCAGGAACAGTCCGCATACGGTGACGGAAGCGATCTCCGCTATGGGGAAGGAGAACCATACCCAATTCAGCCCGCCGATGCGGGACAGAAGGAAAGCGGAGGGAAGAAGCACCAGGAGCTGCCTGGATACGGATATGATCAGGCTGTATACTCCGTGAGACAGAGCCTGGAACAGGGAAGAGCAGATGATGGAAAATCCGGCCAGGAGGAAGGAGAAGCTGATGGTCCTAAGGGCGGGAATCCCGATGGCAAGCATGGTATCCGAGGCGTTGAAGATAGCCAGAAGCTTGTCCGGCATAGTCTGGAACACGGCGAATCCGATCACCATGATGCCAGTGGCGTAGCAGATGCTCAGCTTGACTGTTTTGATGATGCGCTCCGGCTTGCGGGCACCCAGATTGTAGGCCACGATCGGCACCATGCCGTTGTTCATGCCGAAGATGGGCATGAAGATGAAACTCTGCAGCTTGAAGTAGACGCCGAACACAGCCGTGGCCGTGGAAGTGAAGGCGATCAGGATCTTGTTCATGCTGAAGGTCATGACGCTTCCGATGGAGGCCATGATGATGGAGGGCACGCCCACTGCATAGATGGTTCGGATGATAAAGCCGTTGGGCCGGAAGCCGTGCAGGTTCAGCTTGATTTCCGGATTTTTTGTGAGGTTTAAGTAAACGGCCAGTCCAAAGGCGATGATTTGTCCTATAACGGTAGCCGCCGCGGCGCCCGCCACGCCCATCTTCGGAAATCCCAGAAGGCCGAAGATCAGGATGGGATCCAGAATAATATTGATGACGGCTCCCGTGCCCTGGGTGATCATGGTAAAGAAGGTTTTGCCCGTAGACTGCAGAAGCCGTTCAAACATGACCTGCCCGAAAACGCCGAAGGAGAACATGGTGCAGATGCGCAGGTAATCCACACCGTACTCGACGATCTCGGCGTCCCCGGTCTGCATCAGAAAAAAGGTCTTTGTGGCGAAGATGCCGAACAAAAGAAAGGCCAGGTAGCTGCAGCCTGCCAGAAACAGGGCGTTGTTGGCCGTCTGGTTGACCCGCTTGAAATCCTTTGCGCCCAGGCTGCGGGACAGAAGAGCGTTGACGCCCACCGCCGTACCGGTGGCTACGGCGATCATCAGGTTCTGGGCCGGAAAGGCCAGGGAGACGGCCGTCAGGGCGTTTTCGCTGAGCCGTGACACAAACATGCTGTCTACGATATTGTAAAGAGCCTGCACCAGCATGGACAGCATCATGGGCACAGACATGGAGATCAAAAGCTTGTTGACGGGCATGACGCCCATCTTATTTTCCGATGTCTCAGGCGCTTCCGCCTGTTTGTTTCCGGATTGTAAATCCTTCATTGGTCAATGACCGCTCCTTTCCGATCATCACTGTTACAGCAGGATGATATTGTGCTCCGCGCAGGCTCTGCGCATTTCCTCCGGCCAGATGCTGGCCTGAACCTCTCCGATGTGAGCCCGGTCCAGAAGCAGCATACAGAGGCGGGACTGGCCGATGCCGCCGCCGATGGTGAGAGGCAGCTGCCCGTTCAGAAGCATGCGGTGGTAAGGAAGGTTCT
>CANQSK010000154.1 GCA_947626475.1 uncultured Lachnospiraceae bacterium | reverse complement strand
GGTTGTGGAAGCCATGTGCGCCCTGGTGCTGACAGACGCCCTCTTTGAGAACATGACGGTGCTGCAGAACGTCCGCTATGCGCTGAAGTTCCACGGCATACCGAAGGCGGAAGCGGACAGGACGGCGGGGCGGATGGTGGAAGTGGCCGGCCTGACGGAACATAAGGGGAAATATCCCCGGGACCTTTCCGGCGGGCAGCAGCAGAGGGTCGCCATCGCAAGGACCCTTGCGCTGAACCCGGAGATTGTCCTTCTTGATGAGCCGATGTCGGCCCTGGACGTGGCCACGCGGCTTTCCATGCGCGCGGAGCTGAAACGGCTCCAGAAGGCCTTTGGAATGACAATGATCTATGTGACCCATGACCAGGAGGAGGCGTTTGCCATGTCAGACCGGGTCATGGTCATGGACCACGGGGAGATCTGCCAGATCGACACGCCGGAGAATATCATAAACCATCCGGCCGGGGAGTATGTCCGGACATTTGTGGTCGACAACCTGGAGACAAAGATCGATTCTCTGCTCCGTTTTTCCTCCAGGAGGCGGGACCGGGATGAAGGGTAGGGGAAGAAAGGTATCTGTGATCAATATCGGGATCGCGCTGTTCTTCCTGGTGAGCGTCATCCTGCCGATTCTGTCCATGTTCCGCCGGATCACCCCGGAGGGGTTTAGGGAGATGGTGCGTCTTCCGATGTTCGGACAGGCGGTCAAAAATTCCCTGGCGACAGGGCTGACTGCGACGGTGCTTTCCTTATTGCTAGCATTTGCGGCGGCGTGGTGTGTCCAGAGGGTCCTGGCCAGGCACAGGGCTGTCATCAGCATGGTCCTTACGGTTCCGATGCTGATCCCGTCCATATCACATGCGTTCGGCCTGGTGGCGCTTTTCGGTTCCAACGGGATGCTGACCAGGCTGCTGGGGCTTCCGGGAAATATTTACGGTTTCAAGGGGATCGTGGCAGGGAGCATCCTGTATTCCTTCCCGGTGGCCTTCCTGATGTTTTCCGATATCCTGCGTTATGAGGACGGGATGCCCCACAAGGCTGCCCAGGTCCTTGGGGTTCCTTCGGTACGCCGTTTCCTGGATATCACCCTGCCGTACATGAGAAAGACCATCATCTCGGCGTTTTTTACCGTGTTTACCATGATCATAACCGACTACGGCGTACCGCTGATGGTTGGGGGGAAGACAATGACGCTTTCTGTCCTTATGTATAACAGGGCTGTCGGGATGATCGATTATGACGGGGGCAGCGTGATCGGCGCGTTCCTGCTGGTCCCGGCAGTGGCGGCGTTTGTGGTCGATCTGCTCAACCCGGAAAATGCACAGAACAGCTATGTGTCCGAAACGATGTCTGCACACGGCAGCAGGGCGCAGAAGGCTGCCGCATATATCTTCTGCGCGGCCGGGTGTATCCTGATCCTTGCGCCGGTTGCGGCGTTTTGCGCCATGGTCTTTGAAACCAAATATCCGGTAGACCCGTCGTTTACCCTGTACCATATCCGGAAGACTATCAGCCGGGGTGCGGACAGGTATCTGCTGAATTCCCTTATGTATGCGGTCCTGACGGCCGCTCTTGGAACCGTGGCGGCGTTCCTGTGCGCTTACATGACGGCCAGGGCAAAAGGGAGGTTCCATGGCGGGCTGCATCTGATGGCGATGCTGTCCATGGCGATACCCGGACTGGTCCTGGGACTTTCCTATGTGGTCTTTTTCCACGGGATGCCCATCTATGGGACGGTGCTGGTCGTGCTTCTGGTCAACTCCGTCCACTTTTTTGCCTCTCCCTATCTCATGATTTACAACACACTGGGAAAGGTGAATCCCAATCTGGAGGCGGTAGGCCTGAGCCTCGGCGTGGGAACACCGGTGATCATCCGGGATGTCATCCTGCCGAAGGTCCGGTTCACGCTTATGGAGATGTTCTCCTACTCTTTTGTCAATTCCATGATGACGATCTCGGCGGTATCCTTCCTGGCGCCGCCGTCGCCGAAGCCGGTGGCGCTGATGATCAACCAGTTCGAGGCCCAGCTCCTGATGGAGAGCGCGGCTTTTGTCTCGGTCGTGATTCTGGCCGTCAACCTGGCAATGAAGGGACTTTTGTATGTGCTGGGGAGGAGATACCGATGAAACTGCTGGTTTTGTCTGATATCCATGGGAACATGGAGGCATTAAAACGGGTGCTGTCCTTTATCGGGGAACATGATCCGGCGGGCAGGCTTGCCCTGCTCGGGGACCTCATTGATTACGGCCAGCACTCCAATGAAGTGATAGCGGAAATACGCAGGCTGCCATACCCGATCCTCTGTAACATCCGAGGGAACCATGAAGACGCGGTGATCCGTGACGATTACGTCAGGTTTTCCTCCGACAGGGGCAGGGAGTGCGCCAGGCATACAAGGACAGTCCTGAATGAGGCTTCCTGGCAGTATATCACGGAAGCCATGTCAGACAGCGGACGAGCTGAGTTTGGGATTGACGGAAAGAGGTGTCTCGCCGTGCATGGAAGCCTGGAGGATATCTACTGGAAGAGCATCCGTCCGGGGGCGGATCTTTCCGCTTACAGGGAGTATGATTACGTGTTTTCCGGGCATTCCCATCTGCCCCATTTCTTTGAGGTTTTTTTTGATGCGGATGACCCGGCACACAGGCATAAGAGAAAGACGGTGTTTATC
Source organism: uncultured Lachnospiraceae bacterium (assembly GCA_947626475.1). Lineage (GTDB taxonomy): Bacteria > Bacillota > Clostridia > Lachnospirales > Lachnospiraceae > UBA3402. The sequence goes on along the minus strand of CANQSK010000154.1, from coordinate 3,822 downwards.
AACCCGGGTTCCGTGGGGCAGCCCAGGAACCTAAACCCCATGGCCCAGTTCGCGGTGCTGGACACGGAGACCGGGGATGTTGAAATGGTGAAGATACCGTATGATATCGCAAAGGAGCAGGCTGCCTTTACCGGGCAGGTGGATGATTTTTACAGAAAAAGACTGGAGGCTGGTGTTTGATGGGAGACCTGTATGTGGTCAGCGGTGTGACAGGCATGACGGGAAATGAGCTGGCGAGGCAGCTTACGGGGAAAGGACATAAGGTGATCGGGTTTGACAACTTCTTTGCCTCGTCCCTGCATACGGTGGAGGATATCTTGGGCTCCCCGCTGTTCGTGTTCCATGAGTATGACATCAATGATAAGGGACAGATGGAAAGCCTGAAGGAGGAGGTCCTGGCGGAGAAGCCCGGACATGGCCGGCTGGTATACATCAACTGTGCGGCGGTCGTGCATACGGAGCATTTCTACCATATCGACCGGACATTTACCACCAACGTTCTGGGAATGAAAGCTTTCCTGGACCAGGCGGTGGAAGTGGGGGCGGATGTCTATATCAACTGCTCCACGTCGGAGGTATATTCCATGGCGTCCTGGTCGGCGGACGGGGGTGTGAGGGAGTCGGATTACCTGACCCTTGCGGACGCGGAGCACAGCCAGAGGACGAGCTACGCGGTCGGGAAGCTCCTGACGGAGTTCTTCATGAAGGATGCGGTCAATGAGGGGCGGATCAGGGGATGCTCCATCCGCTTTGCCAATGTCTACAGCAAAAACGAGCTGTACCCGAAGCACATCCTGCCGCATATCCTCCATTCCCTGAAGGAGAGCGGGAAGGTGGAGCTTCTGGAGAACAGCCGGAAGAACCGGAGGACGTTTCTCCACAACATCGACAGCTGTTCGGCAGTCCTGGCGCTGGCGGATACGGAAAGTGCCCTGGACGGGTCCGTGTACAACGTGGCGACTGACGAGGAGATATCCATCATCGACCTGGTAAAGCTCTGCGGGGAGATGATGGGGATTCCGGAACCGGAGATCATCTTTAAGGGCTATCGGGAATCCGACCCGGAGAGGCGCCTTTTGAACACGGAGAAGATCCGCAGCCGTACCGGATGGATCCCGCGGATGACGCTGGAGATGGGGATCCGGGAGTGCGTGGAGGAGATGGACAAGTGAAGGTCCTGATCGTGACGGTGGCCGGGATGTCCACGAGATTCAGCCGGTCGCTGGGATATGAATGCCTGAAGTGCCTATACTTTAAGAATGACATCCGGGAGTCCCTGCTGTACCGTCTTCTGCACCAGCCGGTATCTTTTGACCGGTATATCATCGTGGGCGGGTATAGATTCGGGGAACTGAAGGAGACGGTCGGCAGGGAGTTTTCCGACATGGCTGACAGGATCGTCCTGGTAGAGAACCCCTTTTATGCGGAGTATGGCTCCGGCTACAGCCTGTACTGCGGCATAAAAGAGGCATTAAAGTATGATTTCAGCCAGGCCGTCTTCGCGGAGGGCGACCTGTTTGTGGACACAGGGACATTTGTCCGGGTATGCGTATCGCCAAGAGACGTGGTGACAGTCAGCCCGGAGCCGATCCTTGCGGAGAAGTCCGTCGTGTTCTACCGGGACCGTGACGACCGCCTGCATTACCTGTATGACACGGGGCATGACCTGCTGTTCATTCAGGAACCATTCCGGGCTGTTTGCAATTCTGGTCAGGTATGGAAGTTTGCGGACCCGGGGCGTCTGCGGGATGTTTATGCCGGGATGACAGAGACCGATTGGCAGGGGACCAACCTGGTGCCGGTGGAACGGTATTTCGGGCAGCTGGCCGGCGGGGAGTACGACCAGCTGCAGTTTATAAAGTGGGTGAACTGCAATACGGTGGAGGATTTTGACCGGCTGCCTGCAGTTGATTTGTGATAACTGTGGGCTTATGGAGGCCGGGAGAAGATACGGGAAGGGAGAATGACAAGATGAAAGAGTTGAATGAACGGCTGAATGCCCTTAAAGAGGAACTGAAGCACAGGAAGGCCAGGATCATGATCATCGGCCTTGGCAGCGTGGGAAACTACCTGCTGGACTACCTGATGTCATCGGCGGACGAGGGGATCGAGATCTGTGTGGCTGGCAGGAATGCGGAGAAGCTGGAATCCGATGCCAACATCGTCCGGGTCGCTTCCCTGATCCGGGGCCGGAACCGCAGCCGGATCCGGGTGATCAGCACGGTGGATTTAAACGATATCGCCAGCATAGCGGACGCCATCGCGTCCTTCCAGCCGGATATCATCGTGAACAGCAGCCGGGCCTATTCCGGGCTGAAATACGGGAGCATCTCCTGGAAGAATGTCAGGGCCTACGGGATCTGGACACCCCTGTCCATCCGCTATGTGAAGAACATCATGGAGGCCTATGAGCGGAGCGGTTCTGACGCCATTGTCATCAACACCTCGTATTCAGATGCCGTGATCCCGTGGCTGAAATCAGCGGAAAAGGCGTATCCGGATTTCGGAAGCGGCAACATCAACCACCTGGTTTACCGATTCAAGCTGGCGGCCGGGCAGATGCTGGAAATTGAAGACTGCTGGAATATCGACATCACCTTTGCGGTGGCCCATTTCCATGACGTCTGTATCAGCAAGGAAGGACACACGGAAGGGACCGAGATGCTGATCGATATGCGTTACCGGGGGGAGCCGTTGCCGGTCAGCGTGGAGGAGGTGATCGCCCGGTGCGGGATCCCGATGCCGGTGGACGCCAAGCGCAACATGATGAACGCATCCAGTAACTATGAGATCATAAAAGCAGTGTTGGACGCCGTTCGGGAAGGGAAGAAGACGAAGCTTCACTGCCCGGGCGTGTTCGGGGAGATCGGGGGTTACCCCGTGGTCATCGACGGGAGCGGGGAGACTGTGAAGGCGTATATCTGCGAGGACCATTTTGACATGGACGCCATGAGGAAAAAGAACCGGGAGTCCATCTACCTTGACGGGATCGAGAACGTGGAGGACGGGACACTGACCTATACGGATGAACTGCTGGCAAAGGCGAAAAAGGCATTCGGTGTCGATCTGCCCAAGACGGTGGCATTTGACGGGATTGAGAAGACCGCGGACTTCATCATCCGCGAGATCATAGAAAAGAATATCTGAGAGCGGATAATTCCGCCCGCGGAAAGAGGAGAAAGAGATGAAGACAGTATATACCTGCTTTTGTACGGACATCATCCATGAGGGGCATTTAAACATCATTAAGGAAGCACGGAAATACGGGGAGGTCATTGTCGGTGTGCTGAGCGACGAGGCGACCATAAGGTTTAACAAGTTCCCAACCATCTCCTTTGAGGAGCGTCTGAAACTGGCGAAGGGGTTGGAAGGCGTCAGCCGCGTGGTGGTGCAGGAGGACATCATGTATGACCGGATCGTGGAGGAGTTCCATCCGGACTATATCATCCATGGGGACAACTGGAAGGACGGCTTCATGCGGGCGATCCGGGACAACGCGGAAGCCCTTATCACCCCTTATGGCGGGCAGATCATTGATGTGCCGTATACATACAATGAAAACGTGAAGAGGAGGGACGAACAGATCCGGGAGAAGCTGGCGATGCCGGAATACCGCAGGAGACGGCTCAGGCAGCTCCTTAAGATCTGCCCCATCGTGAAGACGATCGAGGTGCACAGCGGACTGACCGGACTGATCGCGGAAAAGACTGTTGTGAGCCATGACGGCGGCCTGGACCAGTTCGACGCGATGTGGATCAGCTCCCTTTGCGATTCCACGGCAAAGGGCAAGCCGGATATCGAACTGGTGGACATGACTTCCCG
>CANQSK010000153.1 GCA_947626475.1 uncultured Lachnospiraceae bacterium | reverse complement strand
GTTTAACATCAGAGCCGGAGGATTGGCTATTTACGGTGGTGTCATCGGCGGCGTGCTGACGCTGATCGTCTTCGTGAAGCGAAGAAAGGTCTCCTTTGTATCTATGGCTGATACGGCTGTGTTAGGTCTGCTGACCGGCCAGATTATCGGCAGATGGGGGAATTTTTTCAACTGCGAGGCGTTTGGCCGTTACACGGACAGTCTGTTTGCCATGAGAATTCGAAGAGCGCTGGTAAATGAAAGCATGATCTCCCAGAATCTGATAGATCATCTGATTGTAGAAGAGGGGGTGGAGTACATTCAGGTGCATCCCACATTTCTGTACGAGTCTGTATGGAATCTTGGGCTGCTGTTATTTATGCTGTGGTACCGTAAGCGGAAGAAATTTGACGGGGAGATGATGCTGATCTATTTACTGGGATACGGCGCCGGCCGTTTCTGGATCGAAGGTCTGAGGACGGATCAGCTGATCTTCTTCTCGACGGGAATTCCGGTATCTCAGTTGTTGTCACTGATATTGGCGGGAAGCGCAGCGATTGTATTGGCAGTGAAGCATTATCGGTTGCATCACGAATAGAAGGAGGATAAAATGGAACAGATTACCAGGGAAGAATTGGTCCGGAAAATTGAAGCGGCCAGGGAAAAATTAAATCAGAGCATCAATGAGAGAAAGGAATATGATGAGATATTGAAGAACAGCGTGTATCTTGATTCCTTGATCGAACAATATATTGTAGCCGGTTATTAAAGAGGAACCATATTTGGGGCAATTGCTGAAAACCCAGCAATTGCCTCATTTTTTTTGAATTTTTTTTGAAATTTTCCTTGCTATTTTCGCAAGAATGTACTAGAATTGAGATACGAAGTGGTAAATTGTGGAGTAAAGTGGAAGAAAGTGGTGCCGCATGGCGCCAGGAGAGGCAGCAGAAGGAAATGGGATTCATCGGCGAGTACAACCACACGGTTGATGCAAAGGGCAGGGTAATCGTTCCTTCCAAGTTCCGTGATAAGCTGGGCGATGAGTTCGTAGTCACGAAGGGCTTGGATGACTGCCTCTATGTCTATGAAAACTCCGAGTGGGAACAGTTCGCCGAGAAGCTGTCCAATTTATCCATCGCCAACCCGGGTAGCAGAAAGCTTACCAGGTTCTTTCTGGCCGGGGCCACAACCTGCGAAGTGGACAAGCAGGGAAGGATCCTTCTTCCCGCCGTCCTGAGAGAGTTTGCCGGTATCGGGAAAGACGCGGTACTGATCGGCAACGGAAAACACATTGAGATCTGGGATAAAGAGAAGTGGGCTGACTACAGCAACTATGACGATGTAGACGAGATCGCCGCCAAACTGGAAGGACTGGGCATATGATATTTGAACACAGGCCGGTGCTTCTTGGCGAGACGGTAGACAGTCTCAGGATAAAGCCTGACGGGATCTATGTGGACGGAACCCTGGGAGGCGGCGGGCATGCCAGCGAGGTGTGCCGGCGCCTGGGAGAGAAGGGCCGTCTGATCGGGATCGACCAGGACGGAGAGGCCATACAGGCAGCCGCTGAGCGGCTGAGCCCGTATGGGGACAGGGTGACCATCGTCCGGAGCAATTATGAGCAGATCGCTCAGGTCCTGGGAGATCTCGGGATTCGGAAGGTTGACGGGATCTATCTGGATCTGGGGGTTTCCTCCCACCAGTTTGACGATGCCGCCCGGGGCTTTTCCTACAGGGAAGACGCCCCCCTGGATATGAGAATGGATCAGCGCCAGTCTCAGACGGCGGCCGATATTGTCAATGAGTATGACGAATCGGAGCTGTACCGGATCATCCGGGATTACGGGGAAGAGCGGTTCGCGAAAAACATTGCCCGGCAGATCGTAAGGCAGAGGCAGGAAAAGCCTGTTGAGACGACAGGGGAGCTGAGCGAGATCATCAAATCGGCGATCCCCATGAAGATGCGGGCTACGGGAGGCCATCCGGCCAAGCGGACCTTTCAGGCGATCCGGATTGAGCTGAACCGGGAGCTGGATGTCCTAAACCGCTCCATCGACGTTATGATCGAGCTTCTAAATCCCGACGGAAGGCTGAGCATCATCACCTTCCATTCGCTGGAGGACAGGATCGTGAAGAACCGGTTTAGGGAGAATGAGAATCCCTGCCAGTGCCCGCCTGATTTTCCGGTCTGCATGTGCGGAAGAGTCAGCAAGGGGAAAGTGATCACCAGAAGGCCTATTGTGCCGACGGAAGAAGAGATAGAAGAAAACAAGCGGTGCAAAAGCTCGAAGCTGAGAGTTTTTGAAAGAAGTTAGAAAGGAGAATTACCATGGCAGCCACAAAAGCAGTTCGGGGAAGACAGGCGCAGTCAGTGCGGCGGCAGTCCCAGACGCAGGCGTACGTTTATGGGAATACGGTGCGGAAGCTGGAGCCTGAACATCGCCCCCAGCAGCCGTCCAGGACTCCTGAGCGGAGAGAGCGGCCCCATGTGGACCATTCCACATTGCGGCGAAATCAGGAGAAGGCGCTCCAGGTGGACCTGCCGTTACTGATTCTTCTGACCATCGCGGCCAGCGCCATGTTATTGATCTGTGTAAATTTTCTTCGGCTTCAGTCCGAGATCAACGGGCGCATGGACGACATCAAGAGGATGGAGCAGCAGCTGGAGGTTCTCAAGTCAGAGAACGACGCGCTGGAGACCACGATCAATACCAGCGTGAATCTGGATTATGTATATCAGGTGGCCGTGGGAGAGCTTGGCATGGTATATGCTAATAAGGATCAGGTCCTTCTGTATAATAAGACAGAAAGCGAGTATGTAAGACAAAATGAAGACATCCCCAAATACTAAGGAACGAAGAGACCATCATCATTCAAAAAAGAATGTATTTCATCGATATATGCAGGAGAAGCTGGCAATCACGGTCGTTGTGATCATGCTGGCTTTACTTGCGCTTATAGGCGTACTGTACCAGATGATCGACGAGAACAATGAGGAGTACACCAAGACGGTCCTGACTCAGCGTTCTACCTTCGACAGCCGGATCATCCCGTACCGGAGAGGCGATATTGTGGACCGAAACGGCACCTATCTGGCTACCAGCAACAAGGTTTACAATGTTATACTGGACGCAAAGCAGATGTACGCCTACGAGGAAAATTATCTGGCTCCCACGGTGGACGCTCTGGTCCAGTGCTTCGGCTATGACCGCCAGGAGCTTCTGGACACTCTCTCCAGCCAGAAAAACTCTCCTTACATCCGCTATGAGAGAAGGATTTCCTACGAGAAGAAGCAGGAGTTTGAGAATCTGGAAAAACAGATCAATGACGCCAATGAGAAGGCGGACAACAAGGAGCGGGTTCACGGCGTCTGGTTTGAGGAGGAATATCAGAGGTTTTATCCCTATAAGAATCTGGCCTGCAATGTGATCGGCTTCGCAAGCACGGACGGCAGTACCGGAAGCGGAGGCATTGAACAGGCTTACAATGATATGCTGACCGGGAACAACGGGCGGGAATACGGATATCTTGACGACGAATCCAACCGTGAGATCGTAATCAAGCCTGCGGAGAACGGATATACGGTAATGTCCACCCTGGATGTGAACATCCAGAGCATGGTGGAGCGGCGGATCGAACAGTGGAAGACGGAAACGGGGAGCGAGCATATCGGCGTCATCGTCATGGACCCCAACAACGGGGAGATCCTGGCCATGGCAGACGAGAAAAGCTACGACTTAAACGATCCGAGAGATCTGACGGCAGCCTATTCACAGGCGGAGATAGACGCCATGGATTCCGAGCAGAAGCTGGACGCCATGAACCAGATGTGGCGGAACTTCTGCCTCAGCGATACTTATGAGCCCGGTTCTCCCTCCAAGGTGCTGACGGTTTCCGCGGGCCTGGAGGAGAATCTGTTTTCCCCTTCTACCTATTTTATGTGCGACGGCTACCAGCATGTAGGAGGATTTGATATCAAATGCACCGCCTACCGGAAAGGCGGTCACGGCAATCTGAGTCTGGAAGAGACCATCATGCAGTCCTGCAACGACGCCATGATGCAGATGGCCGCCATGGAAGGAAAGACTATATTTAAAAAATATCAGGATATGTTCAATATAGGCGCCAAGACGGGAATCGACCTGCCCGGAGAGGCATCCGCATCGTCCCTGGTATACCGGGTGGACAACATGGATTCCGCCAGCCTGGCTACCAACGCCTTCGGCCAGAACTATAACTGTACTATGGTGCAGATGGCCGCGGCATTTTCCTCCGTCATTAACGGCGGTTACTACTATGAGCCCCATGTGATGAAGCAGATCATGAATGAAGGCGGCTCCGTGGTTCAGAAAAACGACGGACTTCTGGTGAGGGAGACGGTGTCGGATTCCACCAGCCGCTTCCTCCGCGAGGCCATGAGAAAGACTGTGGCGGAGGGAACCGGAAAGGCGGCTCAGGTGGCCGGCTATGAGGTGGGAGGAAAGACGGGTACGGCGGAGAAACAGGGCCGTAACAAAAAGGACTATGTGGTGTCCTTCTGCGGGTTCGCCCCCACGGACAATCCCCAGGTGCTGGTGTATGTTGTGATCGACCAGCCCCATGTGGAGGACCAGGCCCATTCCACCTTCGCAAGCGCTGTGTTTTCTCAGATCATGGGAGACATTCTTCCTTATCTGAATGTATTTCCTACGGGGGACGTGGAGATTCAGACGCCTCAGACATGGGGAACGGCTCCTTCCGCGGAGGGCGGGGATGATCAGGAAGCATCCGCCGGTACCTCCGAACAGGGCGGCAGTCAGAACGTTTCGGAGACCAGGGCCTCTGAATCCGTAGAGAATGAGACCGGCACAGCGGCCGGGGAAGAGGACGAGAGTGAAAGCCGGAATGAGAATCCGGAGGTGACCTCTGCCGGGGAAACCCAAACTCCCGGGGCCGAAGGCACGATCATCCCGCCGATGCCCTATGATACGGAAGAGTATGTACCGAGAGAATTCGGGGAGGACGGCTCAGTGCTTCCTTCCGATCTGCCGGATATGCTTCCTTCCGGCGGACCGGGCGCGGAGGAGTAGGCTGTTGTCCGCATAAAACGAAAATCCATTCATATATTGTAGCAATGGCTTGCGGCGGTGATTTTCATGAACCGGAATCAAAGCTGTCACAGAGGAAAAATGGTCATTGCGTGCCTGACGGTCAGCCTGTTTATGGCAGGGCTTTCCGGACGGCTGATATTTCTTATGATATTCCGCTCCCAGCATTACAGCCAGATGGCCGAGGAGCTGCACCAGAGGGAGCGGAGCATCAAGGCGGCGCGAGGCAGGATCCTGGACCGGAACGGCGTGGTGATCGCCGACAACCGGACGGTCTGCACCATATCCGTGATCTATAATCAGGTAGAGGAGCCGGAAGAGGTGATCCGCGTTCTGAGCAGCCGTCTGGGAATGAAGGAAGAGGAAGTCCGCGCAAAGGTTGAGAAGCGCAGCTCCAGGGAGATCATCAAAACCAATGTGGATAAATCCCTGGGAGACGCCATCCGCAGCTGCCGCCTGGCCGGCGTAAAGGTAGACGAGGATTACAAGCGGTACTATCCTTACGGCAGTCTGGCGTCCAGGGTTTTGGGCTTTACGGGAGGGGACAATCAGGGCATCATCGGCCTGGAGGTCTGGTATGAGGACTATCTGAAGGGCGTAAACGGCCGGATCCTCACCATGACGGACGCCGCCGGAGTGGAGCTGGAAAATGCTTTCGAGGAGCGGATCGAGCCGGTGGCCGGCGCGGACCTGACCGTCAGTCTGGATGTGAATATTCAGACCTACGCCCAGCAGGCGGCCATGAAGGTGATGGAAGAAAAAAGCGCAAGGCAGGTCAGCGTCATCGTCATGGACCCCAGAAACGGGGAGCTTCTGGCCATGGTAAATGTGCCGGAATTTGACCTGAACGACCCCTTTACTCTGAATACGGCGCCTGCGGAGGGAACCGCTCTTTCCGGCCAGGATCTTCTGAACCGTATGTGGAGAAATCCGGCGATCAACGATACCTATGAACCGGGTTCCACCTTCAAGATCATTACCGCGGCGGCCGGGCTTGAGGCAGGCGTGGTGGGGCTGGAAGACCATTTTTTCTGTCCTGGGTTCAGAATAGTGGAGGACAGACGCATCAAATGCCATAAAGTTGGCGGGCATGGTGGGGAAACCTTTCTTCAGGGGGCAATGAATTCCTGCAACCCGGTATTTATCGATGTGGGGCAGAGGCTGGGGGTGGAGAAATACTATCACTACTTTACCCAGTTCGGCCTGCTGGGCAGGACCGGCGTGGACCTTCCCGGCGAGGCGTCCACCATCATGCACAAGAAGGAGGACATGGGCCTGGTGGAGCTGGCGACTGTATCCTTCGGCCAGTCCTTTCAGATCACGCCTCTGCAGCTGATCACGACGGCGTCCTCCATCATAAACGGCGGGAACCGGGTGACGCCCCATTTTGGGATCCGTTCCGAAAGCGCCGACGGAGAGCGGGTCCACCGGTTCTCCTATCCGGTGAGGAAGGGAAT
>CANQSK010000152.1 GCA_947626475.1 uncultured Lachnospiraceae bacterium | reverse complement strand
ATGTCGCAGAGTTGATAAGTCTGCGATTTTTTTTGCGTCTTTCTAGCGGCCGGACACGAAAATTCAGCATCTCTCCTCTGAGAAACAACAACTGGATTCCGAAAACCAGCGCCTGCGCCAGCTTCTTAAATCCGCCGGCATCTCCGACACACAGGAAGAATGAGCAATAAATAATCCCTGCAGAACCCGAAAACAGAGCTCTGCAGGGATTTTTCATTCCAGCAATTTCATTACTGCTTGTAGTAGTTAATCAGGCATCCCGCCAGCAGGATCTTCCTCTCATCCTCCGTCAGATGATCCAGGGTGCAGGGAAGCGTATAAGATACGCTTCCGTCAGCAGCCAGGACACTGGCGTCCGCCTGCGTTCTGCCTTCCGCGATGATCTGATCAATATCCTTCAAAAACAGATAGGTACCCACGGGAATCTCAAGCTTTTCCTCTGTCCTGAGAGGCAGAAGTCCCCAGTTGATCAGATTGGAACGGTACCGCTTGGTAGCATATTCATTGGCCAGGTTGGCAAAACCGCCCAGGACTTTCTGGGAGCTGGCCGCCTGTTCGCGGGAGGAGCCGTCGCCGATCTGGTCGCTGACCATCAGACCGCCGAAGGTAATATCCTCAGCGCTACAGCCGTTCCGGGCGGCCAGCTTCTCAAGCAGCGCATCCAGAGCTGCGTCGCCGGATCCTGTCCCCTCTCTGTCTGCCGCTCCCGGTCCATGGCCTTCCTCATCCCCATGATTCCGGGCCTCACAGGCGGCCGTCCTCCGCTGTTCCAGCTCCAGCACCGCCCTGGCCCGTCCCACATACTCCGGGTCGCGGCTGACCATCATATAGCCGGAAATCTTCTCCGGATTGGAGCGGAAGGAAGACGCCTCTCCGGAAGGAATCAGCTCGTCTGTAGTCACGGAGCCGTGGTAAGAGCCGGTCACCTTCAGAAGCAGCTGCTTCTTCAAAGGCTGCATCCGGGGCCAGTCGGAAATGTTGGGCCCCATGACCGGCTCTGCCGAACCGCCGCCTTTATTGAAATTGTCAAACACCTGGTTCTCATAGATCTTTTTATTGAAATGGTGTTTCAGACTGCGGTACTCCGCATCCAGCTCCGTCGCTGCCGTCAGTTTTCCGCCGTTCCGCACCGTAGCCGCGATAGAGCGGGCGTCCATCAGGCAGACCGCGGCCATCTGGCCCTGTCCGGGCTTGGAGCCCTCCCGGTTGGGATAATTTCTGGTCACATGGCGGATGCTGATCTGGTTGTTGGCAGGCACATCGGTTACGCCGAAGCAGGGACCGCAGATGGCGGGGCGCATGGTCACGCCGCACACCGCCAGCTCCGACGCCACTCCCTGGTTCATCAGGTCCTCCATCACGGGAAGGCTGGCCGGATTAACGCCCAGAGACAGTCCGTTTCCCGGGATTCCGTACCCTTTCAGAATATCCGCAGCTGCCACAATATTTTCAAAAAGGCCTCCGCTGCAGCCGCTGATCAGAGCCTGGTCAGGATAGAATTCTCCGTCCCTCATATGAGATAAAATAGAAAACGGCTCTCCCTTATCTCCCTTCATCCTGGCGCCTTCCGCTTCCACCTCCGCCAAGATCTCAGGCATCCGCTCCTTAAACTCCCGGATGGGCAGAGCGTTGCTGGGGTGGAACGGCAGGGCAATCATGCACTCCGCGGAAGACAGGTCGATCTCGATCATGGCGTCATAGTAAGCCCCGGCCGCCGGCCTCATTTTCACAAAAGCTTCTTCTCTTCCGTGCTCCGCCAGATATTCCCTGGTCTTTTCATCGGTACACCAGATACTGGACAGAGCTCCGCTCTCGGTGGTCATCACATCAATACCCATGCGGTATTCCATGGATAAACTGCCGATTCCCTCTCCCACGAACTCCAGGACCTTATTCTTATTGAAATTGTTCTTAAATGTGGCCGCCGCCAAGGCCAGCGCCACATCCTGGGGACCTACGCCCGGTCTGGGACTTCCTGTCAGCTTCACGGCGATAACCGGAGGATATTTTATATCGTAGGTGCGGCCCAGCAGCTGTTTTGCAAGCTCACCGCCGCCCTCGCCGATTCCCATGGTGCCCAGGGCGCCGTAACGGCTGTGGCTGTCGGAGCCCAGGATCATCCTGCCTCCGCCTGCCATCATCTCACGCATGTACTGATGGAGAACCGCCCGGTAGGGAGGCACAAAGATTCCGCCGTATTTTTTCGCGCTGCCGAGACCAAAGACATGATCGTCCTCATTGATCGTGCCCCCCACGGCGCAAAGCGTATGATGGCAGTTGGACAGCACGTATGGAACCGGAAACCTTTTGATTCCGCTGGCCCTGGCAGTCTGAAGGATGTTTACATAGTTATTGTCGGGAGAAACCAGGGCGTCAAACTTCAGAGCCAGATTTTCCATATCGCCGCTCTGGTTGTGGGCCTTTAATATCCCGTATGCCATAGTTTTGGCACGCCCCTCCGCCACTCCGGGACAATCCTTCTCCATCACCTGAAAATTTTCATCCAGAAATACACCGTGACCGGTTAATTTTACCATATGATTTTCCTGCCTTTCTGAACAGTCCCTGTCTGCCGCTATCTGCTCAATTTCTGATATACAGGGTCCCTTCCATAATCCTTCTGGCGGTTCTCTGTACGGCCACGCTGGGCAGCCTGATCTCTCCGTTCTCCTTCTCTATGTAGGGAACCATGGTCATCACACCGCTGGGATGGCCAATGCGGACTGTCTTCTGTCCTTCCGCGGGAGCCCCCAGGGTTCTGTAGAGCAGAGAGCCCTCCAGAAACGCAGCCACGGAAATAGAGCTGGCTGACGTAAGCGGGCAGGCCTTATGACACTTAAACACAGAAATGACTCTGGCGCAGATATCCATGTCAGACTCTTTTACTGTCTGCCCGGCAATATCCGTGAATGTCACCGGTTTCGCAAAGAACCCCACCTTGGGTACTGCCGGGGAATTGGCCGTCGCGTCCTCAAGATCTTTGGCAAAGCCCATCATGCAGGCCGCCGTACCGCGAATCTTCTCCAGAAGTTCGCAGACGCCGGCATTGCCGTTGATCTCCTCCGGAAGCTCGGTCCCCTTCATGCCAATATCCTCGGCCTGGACCAGAACCATAGGGTTGGACACATCCACAATCGTCGCTTCAATCTTTCCGAATCCGGGAATCAAAAGCTCATCTGTCACATTCCCTGTGGGAAGCAGCTTTCCGGTCTTGGCGCCTGCCGGATTCAGGAAATTCACCTGCAGTTCGGCAGCGGTTCCGTCTACGCCGGCAATGGCACAGTCACCGTCCTGGGCAAAGGTTTTCGTTTCCGGGTCAATGGGAACGGTCACGTTGATATATTTGTCAGTGTTGCGGTTCAGCATACGGACGGTAGTGACAGGCTCCACAATATCCACCATGCCCTCCTCCACCGCATAGGGACCTACCGCCGCGGTCATGTTGCCGCAGTTGGACTTATAGTCCACCTGGCTCTTGCCCACGATCACCTGACCTACCAGATACTCCACGTCCACATCCGGCTCTTCGCTCTTCCAGACGATTACGATCTTGTTGTTGGAAGAAACGGTTCCGCCCAGGCCATCAATCTGCTTGGGGTCCGGATCACCCATGGCCTGCAGAAAAATGCTGTCCCACTGGGCCCGATCGGCCGGCAGGTCCTCCTTATGAAACATACAGCCCTTGCTGGTGCCGCCCCGCATAAATACTGTTTTGAATTTTCTCATATTTTTTCATCCTTTCTTTATTTTTTTGCTTTCTCTGAATTAATTTCATTATATTTAAAAAAAGTCCCGCCGTCTAATACCTTATTTCAATATAAGTTATTTGAGAAATTATATGGAATAATGAATATCCCATAGATACGGCATAATAATATGGCCGGACCCTCTCAGGCCCGGCCATATCTGTCTCACAGCTGCTGATGCGCAGCGTACCTATTCTTCCTTTTTCTGAGGCGGATGCACCGTGATCAAAACTTTGCCCACTCTCAGATCGTCCATCTCCAGCACTGTGACAGTGATATTCTCGTACTCGAAGCTGTCTCCCGCCTTGGGGAAGCTTCCGAACTTCTCAAGGGTCCAGCCTCCGACGGTAACAGAATCCGTCTCAAAACTGTCCTCCTTCCATTCCATCAGTTCACAGAATTCGCTGATAGGCAGATCCCCGTCTATCTCATACTCATGCTCGCTGCGCTCCACCACCTCGTCCACAACCTCGTCGGTCTCATCCCAGATGTCACCGACGATCTGCTCCAGCACGTCCTCCATGGTTACCATGCCGATGGTGCTCCCGTACTCGTCCGTGACAATGGCAATATGGGTTTTCCGCTGCTGCATCATCGTCAAAATGGCAGGCAGCTTCGTAGTCTTGTAGACAAAACAGGGCTCGATCAGCAGGCTCTGAAGGTCCGGCTGAGACTCATCCAGCAGCGCACGGTAATAATGATTCAGATACAGCACGCCCAGGATCCGCTCCCTCCGGCCGTCATAGACGGGGAGGCGGGAAAAGGTCGCTTCCTCAATCTGGCGGCGGATCACCTCAGGATCGTCGTCAATCTCCAGGGCCGCCATGTCTACTCTGGGCGTCATAACCTCCTGGGCGGATATCTCAGCAAAATCCAGGGCGTTCTGCAGAAGTTCCGACTGATCCTCATCGATAATGCCCTCATCCTCCGAGGTCTCGATGAGGTCGATCAGCTCTTCTTCCGCCGCTTCGGCCTCCTCGTCCTCACCCAGCGTCTCACCCTTCAAAGGCGCGGTGATCAGATTGACCGCCCCGCAGATAACCCATGTCACCGGCGTCAGCACCGTCATCAGAAAGCGCAGCGGCACGGCCACCCGCAGCGCAAAGGGCTGGGGATTCCGCCTGGCAACGATCTTGGGCATGGTCTCACCGAAGATCAGGACCAGAACCGTCAGAAGGATAGAGCCCGCGGAGGTGTAAAGATCCTGCAGCGCCTTGGAAGCGTTGGCCCCCGCGGCCCAGAGAGCCAGAAGGGTCGCCACACTGGACGCGGAAATGTTGACCAGATTATTGCCGATCAGGATCGCGGAAAGCGCCCGGTCAAACCGGTCGCAGATATAAAGCGCGTGCTTCACAGCGGAACTGCGGCTGGCCTCCAGCCGCGTCCGGTTCACAGCGGAATAGGCAATCTCCGAGCCGGAGAAGAAACCGGAAAACGCCAGCAGAACTCCAATGGAAACCACATAAATCAAGACTGTTGTCATTCCGCCTTCGCCTCCTTCCTCTCAACACGGAGGACCAGAATCCGCCGCTTCTCCATCTTAAGGACAGTAATGCGCAGCTCCCGGTATGTAAAGCTGTCGCCCTGCCGGGGAATATTGTCAAAAGCGGCGTAAACCAGATTTACCATGTTTTTATGGGCCACTTCATCCTCATCATAGTCCTCATAGCCCATCCGGTCAAAGCAGTCATCAATGCTCATGGACGCGTCCACGTCCCAGGTATGGTCATTTACCTGCACAAAGCTTTCCACTACCTCGTCATCTTCATCCCAGATATCGCCCACCAGCTCCTCCAGCATATCCTCCATGGTCACCACGCCCTCCATGCCGCCGTAATCATCGGTGACAATGGCCATGCTGGCCTTCCGCCGGTTCATGGCCGGCAAAAGGTCCGCAATCTCCACGCTGCCGTGGACAAAAAACGGCGGATCCATAACCTGGCGGATATCTACCCGGCTTCCTTCCTTCAGGTAGGCCTTTACAAATTTGCGGCAGGACAACACGCCCACCACATTATCGATGGAATCATGATAGACCGGCATCCGGGAATGGCGCACGTCACGGATGCGCTGGATGATCTCGTCCACGCTGTCTGTGTCATCGATGGCCTCCACATCCACTCTCACCGTAAGAATATCATCCACCGTGTGATCTCCAAAGCTCAGGGCAGACTGGACCAGCTCGCTTTTTTCCGCCTCCAGACCGCCCTCCTCGGCGATATTTTCCACCATATCGTAAAACTCATCTTCCGTCACGGCGCCGTTCGCGCCTCCGATCACATTGGCAGCCAGATTGCCCAGCGCGGTCAGCAGAAAGGAAAACGGCGCGCATACGCGCATAAGCAGGATCAGAGACCCGGCAATAGCCTGAGAAAAATGCTCCGAATACTTCTTCGCCACGCTTTTGGGAAGCAGCTCCGCAAAAAAGAACACGATCACAGTAAGCACCAGCGTTGTAGCTGCCACTGCATTGGTGCCCCACATCCGGGTCGCCCAAACGGTAGCGATGGAAGAGGAAAGAATATGAGAAAGATTATTGCCGATAAGAATGGTGGACAGAGCCTGGTCGAAATGATCCAGAATATACTGGACATTCTTCGCTCCGCGGTCGCCCTTGTCCGCCAGCAGACGGATACGAACTTTATTGACTGAACTCAGGGCGATCTCGCTTGAGGCGAAATACGCGCCCATGATAAGCAACACAAAAATCAGGATTAGGGATATCCAACTGTCCCCCTCCATTCAGGAATCACCTTACTTTCTTGAGATAGAATTAACTTTATTATACGGAATCATGCAGGGTTTGTCAATCATTGAATAAAATGCCCCAATACAGGAAACGCCGCCTCACGTCCGG
>CANQSK010000151.1 GCA_947626475.1 uncultured Lachnospiraceae bacterium | reverse complement strand
CTGTCCTTCTGGCAGTATGGCGACGGCATGGATCTGATTCTGGAAAATAAGGACAAGATTCTGGAAGACATAAAGCAGAGGCGGTTCGCCAGATATGATGTGGCCAACGTAAGCAGGGTGGTGATCCTGGCCAACCCGGAAACTCTTTCCCGGGTGGAGACGGTGATCGGCTGGTAGAGCGGCGCGCGGCTGGTAAGGCCGAAGGCCGCTGCCGGCGGCGTGGCGTGTGGCCGGTAAGATTATGGAGCGTGGCTGGTAAGGATGCAGCGAGTTTTGGAGTTTTTTAATCCTCTTGTCAGGCCAGAAGGTGTTCCGCCAGGATCTTCAGGCCGATTCCGATCAGGATCACGCCTCCGGCGATCTCGGCTTTGGATTTGTAGCGGGTGCCGAACACATTGCCGATCTTCACGCCAAGGACAGACAGGCAGAAGGTGATGACGCCGATAAAGGACACGGCGGGAAGGATATGTACCCGGAGAAAGGCGAAGGTGACGCCCACAGCCAGGGCGTCGATGCTGGTGGCCACCGCCAGCACTACCATATCCGGGAACGCGACGGAATCGTCGCAGTGGTCTTCCTCGGGATTCAGGGCTTCCCGGATCATGTTTCCGCCGATGACCGTCAGAAGGATGAAGGCGATCCAGTGATCGTAGGAAGTGATGGCGTTCTGGAAATTTACTCCCAGCAGGTAGCCGAGAAGAGGCATCAGGGCCTGGAATCCGCCGAAATACAGTCCGATTATGACGGCATGGCGGAGATTCAGCTTTCTCATGGACAGGCCCTTGCATATGGAGACGGCGAAGGCGTCCATGGACAGGCCTACGGCGATCAGAAACAGTTCAAACAGTGACATATGTGATACCTCCGATTAAAGGGGTTTATGTTCCGTGTTATGCGGCTTGGCGGTAAAAAAGACTTACCTGCGGCAGAGCTGCAGATAAGTCTCATGGTAGTTCATTGAGAAGAAATTGTCAATAAGGGCGGGCCTGTTTTTTTGAGCCGCGGCGGATTACAGGTATTCTCTCAGGTCCCGGCACAGGTTTTCTTCCAAGGAAACCAGGCGGCCGCAGATGTCCCGTGAGGTCTTGTCGGCGTCCCGGTACTGGTTCATATAGCGGTGGAGAGATTTGACCCCCATGTTGCAGCCGTCGGTGATCAGGTCCGCCACAGTGGCGTCGCTGTCATCCATGCCCATTTTCATAGTGGTCTTCATCCAGGACATGGTCTTGGCCATGGGATTGGGGTCCTTTGCGTCGCTGTGGTGCTCATTCAGAAGATGATGGATCTCATTGCCCAGCTCCTCATGGTTCTCTCTGCTGCGTGTCAGAAGATTTTTCATGCCGGAATCCTGAATCCGCCCCATCACATCGTCAAAAGAGGATACGGCCATCTTTACGCCTGCGTCGCATTCTTTCAAAAGTTCTATGGTGTCGTTGCTGCTCATGTGCATACCTCCATTGTTTTAGTAGTCCTTAGTGTGGCCGGAACAAGGAGAAAATATGAGCGGAAACCATAATTTTGAGAGCGCGTCGGATGCTGGTGCTGCCGTTTTGTCTTTGCGCGCCGGGCGCTGATGCTGCCTATTTTTTGCGCGCTCAGGGCAGATAGGCCGCCATGGGTCCGTAGTACATATTGGCGTGCATGGTAAATGAGTACGCCGTCTGCATCCAGCACAGCAGGATGCCGATCATGATGCCGGGAACGTAAGGATTCCCGCATTTTTTATATATCCGGCGGATCAGAAGCACAGCCGCCGGGAAGACCGGGATCGCGTTGATGGTGTAGGTGTACGTGTAGGTGGAGCCGAAGATAAAGGGCTTAATGCCGCTTCGCATATACAGGCCGTAGCCGATCAGGGTTATGACAAGAGCGGGGATCATGTTCATGACTGCGAAGAACAGGTCGTTGGCCCATTCCGGTTCGCGGGCAATCCGGCAGTGATAGGCGCTGTTGACCGCGATGGACACGGCAAGGCCGAAGATCAGAAATGCCGGCAGGTAGGCGAGGAATACCTTCAGGTTCGCCAGGGGAAGACTGTCCAGTCCCCAGAAATAGTAGCGGTAGTCCACAAGGAAGAACCGGTTGGCAATGGCTGTGACCGCCAGCACCACCCCGCAGCCGCAGAGAGCGGCCAGGATGCTTTTCAGCAGTCCGGCGGCAGTGATCTTCAGCCCCCAGCTCTCCATAGACTCTCCGTTTTTCCTTCCGTAAAGAGCGTAGGAGAGGAAAGAGGTGAGAAGCATGAACAGGCCGTTGCCCAATGCCCACAGAGCGTAGATATTGGTCGTCTGCTGGGCGAAGATCGTGTGGCAGCAGTAGCCGAAGCCCATAAGGAAAATGATGCTGATGCTCAGAAAGGCGAAAGCGCAGTTCAGTCCCGTAAGGCCCCAGAAGATTACGCGGCCCTTGAGATTGGGAGCAGGACGGAGCGCGGCCGCCTTTTCGTTGTGAATGGAGGAAAAGAATCGGGTCTCCATCAGACAGCCGGCAGCCAGGACGCAGCTGGCCAAAACGCCCAGAAGGCCCAGAAGATTGGAGGCGATCAGAGCGGCGTAGCGCTGGCTGGCGCCCGGAATGTAGTTGGGAGCCGAGAAAGCGTCCTGGAAGAAATCACAGACAGCTGCCAGGGCGGCAGAGCCGCTCTGAGGCTTCGGATGAATCTCCGCGGCCGCGTTCACTCTTCGGAACACCGTTTTTCCGCCAGTTGTTTTCACATAGGTATGTCCCGGGATTACCTCACCTTCCCCGAAGGCCTCCGGTCCCTGCCCGAAAGCGAAAAGAGATTTGGCGCTGTCGGAACTGAGCCACTGATTGACCTTCATGGGCTGCCCGTCCGGTCCCATTCCTCGGAAATAGACATGGTCGTAGCGGGTATAGTAGACGCCCAGATCGCGGGAGCCGTAGATGTCGTTCCACTGGCCGTCCGCGTCCGTAAAAATCGGGTCGGAGGACACCAGATAGATGGCTGAAACAGCCGGTTCCGCTTCCTGATTATCCAAAACAATACAGTTGTTGGAGGCCTGCCCTCCGGCGGAGTGGCCTGCCACGCCGATCTGCTCCTGGTCTACGTAGTCCAGGGTCCTGGCGTAGCGGACGGCGGCGTAGGAGCCGTAGGCGTCGTTTACCTGGGCGGGAGCCAGATAAATTTCTGGGCCGGTGATCTCAGACTGGCCGTGGTTGAGCATGTCCGGCATAAGGACGACAAAGCCTCTGCGGGCCAGCTCCATCCCGTACTGGGCATAGCTTTCCTTGTTGACCGTCAGCCCGTGAGTAAAGATGACGGCGGGCGCAGGCTCCCCGGCTGTCGCAGAGTCCGGCCGGAATATGCGGACGGTTACCCGGTTGCCGCCCTGGGTGTACAGTTCTGTCTCGTTGATGCGGATGTTTCCCCAGTCATGGAGAATGAAGCTGGAAAGCGCTGTGAAGAAAAATGTGAACAGAAGCGAGAGCACGAATAACCTTGCCTTTTTCATATAACCCTCCTGTGATGTAGTGTGAAAAAGTGATGGGCTGCCATTGAATTATATGAAAACCGAAAACACGCGTCAATTGAATCTGGGATTTTTACATAATCACGCCAATATGGTGCAAGAATCAGGGGGATATATATCCCCTTTTCGCTTGCGGACAACGGCTTTGGCAAGTATAATAATGGTAAATGACAATAAGAACTTTTTACAGAAAGGACGCAGCCGTGAGCGAACTGAGTACCCTGTGCTATATTGAGCGGGAGGGAAGCTATCTGATGCTCCACCGCACAGTGAAGAAAAATGATGTGAATAAAGATAAATGGATTGGCGTGGGAGGACATTTTGAGGCTGATGAGAGCCCGGAAGAATGCCTCCTGCGGGAGGTGAAGGAGGAGACTGGCTATACCCTGACCTCCTACCGCTACCGTGGGATCGTCACCTTCGTGTCCGGCGACGGAGTGACGGAATACATGTCCCTGTTTACCGCCGATGGCTTTGAGGGAGAGCCCATTCCCTGCGACGAGGGGCAGCTGGAGTGGGTGCCCATTGAGAAGGTGTGGAAATTGAACATCTGGGAGGGCGACAAAATATTCTTCCGACTGATGGATGAGGAAGCCCCCTTCTTTTCCCTGAAGCTGGTCTACGACGGCGGAGGGACTCTGGTGTCCGCCGCCTTAAACGGTGCGCCCATGGAGCTTTTTGATATCTTAAATGAGGACGGAACAAGGAGCGGTATCGTCCGGGAGCGGGGCGTGGCCCACAGAGAGGGAAGCCTTCACCCCACGGCCCATATCTGGATCGTCCGGCCCAACAAAGCCGGCGGCTATGACGTGCTGCTTCAGAAGCGCAGCGCGGGCAAGGACTCCTATCCGGGCTGCTATGATATTTCCTCCGCGGGCCATGTGCCGGCAGGGGAGGACTATCTGGAATCCGCTGTCCGGGAGCTGGGGGAGGAGCTGGGAATCACGGCCTCGCCTGAGGAGCTGGAGCCGGTGGGAATCCACAAGGGTTACATGGAATCGGAATTTTACGGAAAGCCTTTCCGGGACGCGGAGATGTCACAGATGTACGTATACCGGAAACCGGTGGATACGGACCGGCTCTCCCTCCAGGAATCGGAGGTGGAGGAAGTGATCTGGATGGATTATGACGAGTGTCTCCGGAGGATCCGGGAGGGCAGCCTGCCCAACTGCATCTACGAGGATGAGTTTCTGATGCTGGGGGAGTATTTGTTTAAGGGGATGAGTAAATGAAATTGGGGACTATTGTAAACAACAGCTTTGACGTTTATAATGGTTTATAGTTGAAGAATTATGATTACATACGATAGCGTCAGATAGAAAATGAAAGGACCGGTGTCGCGATGAGTGAAAAATCTGAAATAATTTTTATGCAGGTTCGATTGGTTCGCCTTGCTTCGGAAGAATGGAATACATCGATACAAAAGGCAGCGGCTCTGTTTGACAGATATAACATTTTCAAATTTATAGAAGATTGCTATGGCGTTTTCCATATGGAAGGTGATGCTGCAGTTTTTGACGAAATCAAAACTTTGCTAAAGAATAAAGGAGTGGATGTGAATGCTGCGGTTATCGGATAATATGCTTCTTTATCATGGAAGCTACTGTGAGGTAAAAGTTCCGGATTTATCAAAGTGCGCAAATTTTAAGGATTTTGGAAAGGGCTTTTATCTGACGTCATCGAAAGAGCAGGCGGAAGAATTTATAAATATTTCACTTAAAAAGGCAAAAGCACAGGGAGTTATTGATGAGGAACAGTCATATGGGGTGATTTCTGTTTTTCGCTATCATCCGAGCCGGGGAATTGCGGAGTATGTTTACCGGGAGGCGGATGCTGACTGGCTGCATTGTGTCGTTGGTCACAGAAAAGCGAACACATTTCCAGCGGTTGTTGAGAACATGAAAAAATACGATGTAATAGCCGGAAAGATTGCAAATGATGCGACGAACATCACGATTTTGACTTATCTGATAGGGGCTTACGGTACGGTTGGCAGTGAGGAAGCAGATCGTTTGTGCATAGGAAGATTGATCCCGGATCGTCTAAAAGATCAGATTTGTTTCAGAACGGTGAAAGGCTTACAGTGTTTGTCATTTGAAGGAAGTGAGCGGATATGGAAAAGCTAACGGATGTCACAGAAGATCAAAAAAAGTTTGCTATTGATGCAATGATTACATTGATTGTTGAAGAACTGGCAGAAGAATCCGATTGCGCTCCGGATGTAGTCTTAAAAGAGTTTATTTCATCAAAAACGGGAGCTTTATTGTACGATGAATCATCGAAGCTTTGGTGGAATGGTCCTGCTTATATAGCGGATATGTACCGTAAAGAGAAAAATGCGGCGAATGCCTGTGGAAATATTATATGAATCTGAACTAACGGAGGATGAACATGAATAAGAACGCTATTCAGTGCTCTAGCGCCTTGCGGAGATGGAGAAGCTGATTCAAGCCGTCTATGAAGATAAGGTCATGGGACATATGCAGAATATTTGAGAAGTATAGGAGCGGCGGCCTTGTCGAGGATGGATGGGAAACTGCATCCAACAGCGGCTGGGAGGCTGATGTTCGGGGACGAATATAACATTGTGCGTCATTTTCCGGAGTATTTTCTGGATTATCGGGAAATTCTTGATCCGACCATCCGCTGGACAGACCGCCTGCAGTCTAGCTCCGGGGAGTGGTCCGGCAATGTGTGCGATTTTTATTTTCGCGTATATAATAAGGTTATCAAGGATATTAAAGTTCCTTTCCATATGGAGGGTGGAGACCGGATTGACAATACCCCAGTTCATAAGGCGGTACGCGAAGCGCTGGCCAACTGCCTGATTAACGCGGATTTTTACGGGACCTGCGGTGTTGTGATCCGCAAGGAGCCGGACAAGCTAATTTTGGAGAATCCGGGATATATCCGGACCGGCAAGAAACAGATGCGCCTGGGTGGGATGTCTGACCCGAGGAACAAGGTCTTGATGAAGATGTTCAATTTGATCAATATCGGCGAGAGGGCCGGAAGCGGTGTGCCGAATATCTTTCAGGTATGGGAGGCGGAAGATTTAAAATGAGAAGTAGAGGATATCCATAACTTTACGCGTACAACAAACAAGCCATCTTCCGGTGGCTGCTTTAAAAATT
>CANQSK010000150.1 GCA_947626475.1 uncultured Lachnospiraceae bacterium | reverse complement strand
CTGCGACACGGCGGGACGGCTGCACAATAAGAAGAACCTGATGGAAGAGCTGAAAAAGATAGACCGGATCATTACCAGGGAGTATCCAAACGCCTATCGTGAGACTTTGGTGGTCCTGGACGGGACGACGGGGCAGAACGCTCTTGCCCAGGCGCGGCAGTTTATGGAAGTGGCCGATGTGACCGGCATCATCCTTACCAAGCTGGACGGCACCGCCAAGGGCGGCATTGCCGTGGCGATCCAGTCGGAGCTGGGACTTCCGGTGAAGTACATCGGCATTGGAGAGAAGATTGATGATCTGCAGAAATTTAACGCGGATTCATTTATCAACGCGCTTTTCGCGTAAATAACAGAAAGTAACAGAAAGGACAGACAACGTTATGATGACCCTTGAAAGTTTTGAGGAGGCGACGGAGGTCGTCGCGAAAGTAACCCAGGAGACCAAGCTGATCTACAGCGAATATTATTCTGAGCAGACCGGCAACAAGGTGTATTTTAAGCCGGAGAATATGCAGTATACCGGCGCCTACAAGGTGAGGGGCGCTTACTATAAGATCAACACCCTGTCTGAGGAAGAAAAGAAGAGGGGCCTGGTGGCGGCCTCCGCCGGAAACCACGCCCAGGGCGTGGCTTACGCGGCCAAGCAGGCGAAAATCCCGGCGATTATCGTGATGCCAACCTCCACTCCTCTCATTAAGATCAACCGGACCAAGGCCTACGGCGCGGAAGTGGTCCTGTACGGAGACGTGTTCGACGACGCCTGCGCTTACGCGGAACAGCTGGCGGAGGAGAAGGGAATGACTTTTGTCCATCCCTTTGACGATCTGGCGGTAGCCACGGGACAGGGAACCATTGCCATGGAGATCATCAAGGAGCTGCCCACGGTGGACTATATCCTGGTGCCCATCGGCGGCGGCGGTCTGGCGGCAGGAGTCGCTACTCTGGCCAAGCTTCTGAATCCCAAGATCAAGGTGATCGGCGTGGAGCCCGCCGGCGCCAACTGTATGGAGGAATCCCTCCGTGCCGGTCATGTGGTAGCCCTTCCTTCGGTCAGTACCATTGCCGACGGCACGGCGGTCAAGTGTCCCGGCGAAAAGATTTTCCCCTACATTCAGGAAAATGTGGATGATATCATCACCGTGGACGACAATGAGCTGATCGTGGCCTTTCTGGATATGATGGAGAACCACAAGATGATCGTGGAAAATTCCGGCCTTCTGACGGTGGCGGCTCTCAAGCATATGGATGTGGAGAAGAAAAAGATCGTTTCCATCTTAAGCGGCGGCAACATGGACGTGATCACCATGGCTTCCCTGGTGCAGCACGGCCTGATTCAGAGGGACCGTGTGTTTACGGTGTCCGTTCTCCTGCCGGATAAGCCCGGCCAGCTGGCCCAGGTATCCGCTCTTCTGGCGGAGCACCAGGGCAACGTCATCAAGCTGGAGCACAACCAGTTTATCAGCATCAACCGAAACGCGGCGGTGGAGCTGCGGATTACCCTGGAGGCCTACGGGACAGAGCATAAAAATGAGATTGTCCAGGCTTTAAACGACGCCGGTTACCGGCCCAAGGTGGTGAAATCCACAGGGGCGTTCTAATAGCAAGTGTGAGGTAAATTATGCGCCATCCGATTTGATTACGTGCGAAAAGTTCTATATGCCCTGAAATCGAAAACTTCAGGGCTTTTTCGCCGTATTCAAATATAAATCAAAGGATGGTGCCGACATGAAAAGAAACCGTTTCTTTCTCTATGCCATATCCTTTTTTCAGGGTATGGTTTTTTATTCCTCTGTGGCGACGCTGTACCGCCGGCAGGCCGGTCTGACGATCGGGGAGATCATGCTGATCGAGAGCCTGTTTCTGGCGGCCGCCCTTCTCCTGGAGCTTCCCTGGGGAATGGCGGCGGACAGAATCGGGTACCGCCGTACCATAATCTTCTGCGGCCTGCTGTACGCCCTGTCGAAGGTCATCTTCTGGAGAGCTTGGACTTTTGCGGGTTTTCTTGCGGAGCGGCTTCTGCTGGCTGTCGTGGTATCCGGGCTTTCCGGCGTAAGTGAAAGCATGCTTTATCTTTCTTCCCCCGAAGGCAGGTCCCAGACAGTGTTCGGGATTTATGAGGGAATGAAGACGGCGGGGCTGCTGGCCGCGACCATGATTTACGCATGGTTTATCGGTGACAACTACCGGATGGCCGGATTTTTGACGGTCATCAGCTACGGGATCGCCGCCGCTTTAGGGCTGGGACTTGCGGAGGTGAAGGAGTGCGGAGAAAAGCGCACAGAAGGGGAGCTGCATTCGGCGGTGGAGTCTCATTCAGCGGGGAGTTCATTTACAGAGATGATTCGGGAGTTTAGAGATGCCCTCGGCAGCAGAAGCTTCCTTCTGCTGGCTGTTTCTTTTGCCGTATTCCGGGAGGTGGGACAGATTGTCACCGTATTTTTCAATCAGCTGCAGTATGTCCGGGCGGGGCTGTCCGTCTCCGCAATCTCCCTTATCTATATGTTTATGATTCTCTCCGGTCTGACCGGAGTCCTCTCCGCGCCCATGGCGAAGCGCTTAAAACCCCTGCCCATGGGTATTCTGCTGTTTGCCGTCTGCGGATTCTCCTGTATGGTTCTGGCGGTCACCGCAAACCCGCTGCTCTCCGTCACGGGAGTGTTTCTGGTTCATATCTGCGACAGTCTGATGATTCCCCTTAAGAACAGGATGGAAAATGAGGCCGTCACCGCAGATAACCGGGCGACCGTCTTAAGCGCGGCCGCCCTGATTGAGGATCTGACGGCCATAGCGATGGACTGGCTGATGGGAAAGATTGCCGGTGTTTGTCTGGGGGCGGCGCTGTTTCTGCTGGGGGCGCTGTCGGCCGTGGGGCTGGTTCTCTATGTGAGGAGTCAAAAAAACTAAAAACTGTACAAATTTGTTTAATCTTTCGCCTGTTTTTGCCCTGTTTCCGTGTTAGGATGAATGAGAAGGGACGGGGAAAACATGAAACCGGCAATCGTGAAGGATATTGTATTAAAAAATAAAAAGTGGCTTTTTCTTGTGACTCTGGCGGTTTTCGGCGTTACCCTGAGAACCGTATGTATGGCGTCTCTCCTTAAGTATGTGACGGATATCGCTTTTCTCGGAGATCCCGGCTATTACGGGAGAGCGGTTCTTTTGGTGGCGCTGTATGTTTTATTGTCCCCTGTCGCCGGTGTGTTTTATGATTTCAGCAGCAATCAGTTTTTTCGTCACGGTTCCCTGCTCCTGAAGGAGCGCTGGCTTCGGTATATTCAGGCGAAACGGCTCAGCGAGTATCATGTTCAGGAGTCGGCGGCGTACATCTCGCATTTCAGTTCGGATGTCCTGACGCTGCAGGAGGATTATCTTGGCAGTATGATTACGATCCTTCAGTATCTGTTTGCCAGCGCGGCGTCCGTCGCGGCAATCTTCCGGGTTCATTATCTGTTCCTTGTTTTTCTGGCGGCCACCTTCTGGATTCCTCTGGCTCTGAACCGGCTGATGGAGCAGCCGGTCGTCTCCGCCAGGCTGACGGCGTCCGAGGCCAACGGCCGTTTTATTTTTGAACTGAAAGAGATACTGAATGGATTTGAAGTGGGAAAACTGTTCGGAGTTACGTCATATCTGGGCAGGAAGTTTCGGGACGCCGACGCTGAGATGGAAAAAAGGCGTTTCCTGGCCCGATTCTGGCAGGCGGCGGCAGGCACTCTGGCCTACTCGGCGGGGGTGCTGCTCTGGCTGTCCATGATGCTTCTGGGTTCATTTCTTGTATTTCGGAAGCAGATTACCATGGGCAGTCTGATTCTGGTAATCCAGCTTTTCAACAACGTGGCCGCTCCGCTGCAGGGCGTGCCGCCCCTTCTTCTGAAGATGAAGTCCGCCGGCAGATTATATGAGATGATTGAAGAGAAACTGAACGGAGAAGGAAAAGCTCCCGCTCCGTCCGGTCAGGGCAGAGAGCTTCCGCCCGGTCCGGTAAGGCAGATAAAGCTGCAGGATGTCAGTCTCCGTCAGGGAGAGCGGAGCGTCCTCCGTCATGTGGATCTGTGCTTTGAGGCGGGAAAGAAGTACCTGATCAAAGGGGAAAGCGGATGCGGAAAATCCAGCCTGCTGAAAGTCCTGTTAGGCGTATTTGCCGGATATGACGGCTGTGTCCGGATAGACGGCCTGGATTTCCGAAAGCTGGATAAGGACGGCTGGTACCGGCGTCTTGGAGTGGTAAACCAGAGTGATTTTGTGTTCTGCGATACGCTTCGGGACAATCTGACCATGTTCAGGGATGTAAAGGACGAGGAGCTGAACTGTATGGTCGATTGCTGCTGCCTCCGGGAGTTCGTGGATTCCCATCCGGAAGGGCTGGATTTTATGATTGAGGAGAATGGGAAAAATATTTCCGGCGGCGAGCGCCAGCGGATCTGCCTGGCGCGGGCGCTGCTGCGGAAACCGGAGATCCTGATTCTGGATGAGGCGACTTCCGCGCTGGATACGGCCACGGCTTTGGAGGTGGAGAACTATGTGCTGGGACGGCCGGACATGATGGTGATAGCCGTATCCCACAAGATTTTTCCGGAGACGGAAGTCCTGTATGACGCCGTCATTTCAAAACCGCCGGAGGAAGAGTTATCGTTTGTGATTCATCGGAAATAAGGTTGTAATATCGGAAGAAATATTCTACAATGTAGATAGATTTTGAGGAAATCGAATCATTACGGAGGATGAGGGCATGAAAGGGTTGGAAATTCGGACTCCGGTGATGCGCAATGTGGAATATTTCGTCAAGTGGACGGTCATTTCCTGCGTCATCGGCGTTATAGGCGGAATGATTGGATCTGTTTTTGGGATCGGCATCAAGTATGTGGCGGGGCTGTTTCAGACGTACAGCTGGATTCTGTTTCTGCTTCCGGTCTCAGGCCTGGCCATCGTGTTTTTGTATCATATCGCGGGGCAGGAGAAGCACAGGGGAACGAACATGGTGCTGGATTCCATCTCGTCCAATGAAGTGATCACTCCGGCTACCGGTCCTCTGATCTTTATCAGTACGATTCTGACTCACCTAACCGGCGGATCGGCAGGACGGGAGGGAGCGGCGCTGCAGCTGGGCGGCAGCATCGGAAGTATGCTGGGCAAGGCCGTCCATCTGGATGAGAAGGACCAGAAGATCGCGGTCATGTGCGGGATGAGCGCCTGCTTCGGAGCCCTGTTCGGCACGCCTCTGGCGGCGGGAGTGTTCTCCATGGAGGTCATCAGCATCGGCATCATGTATTACGCGGCCCTGGTGCCCTGTGTGTTCGCGGCGTTTGTAGGGGCGGGAGTGGCCCGGCTGATGGGACTTTCCGGAGAACATTTTACCGTTCAGGAGATCCCGGCTTTTGAGCTTCGCTCCGCCGTCATCATTGTGCTGGTGGGAGTGCTCTGCGCTCTGGTCAGCATTCTTCTGTGCCTGGTGCTTCACGCCGGGGAGCACCTTTATGAGCATTATTTTAAGAACCCTTATATCCGGATTCTGGCAGGCAGTGTGATATTGATCGGCCTGACGCTCATTATGGGAACCAGAGACTACAACGGCAGCAGTATGATCCTGATCGAAGAAGCCATGGAGGGCCATGTCCGCTATGAGGCATTCCTGCTGAAAATGCTGTTTACGGCAGTGACGCTGGGTGCCGGGTACAAGGGCGGCGAGATCGTGCCGACCCTGTGCGTGGGGGCCACCTTCGGCTGCGCTGTGGGAACGGTTCTGGGATTTTCGCCGTCTCTGTGCGCAGCCTGCGGCATGGTGTGTCTCTTTGCCGGTGTAACCAACTGTCCCATCTCCAGCCTTATCATAGCTCTGGAGATGTGCGGCGCCGAAGCGATGCCCTATTTCGGGCTGGCCATCGCGGTCACATTTACCCTTTCCGGTTACTACGGACTGTACAAGAGCCAGACCTTTGCCTATTCAAAGACCAGGACGGAGTATATAAACAGGAAGGCCAATTAGAGAGAGTCTGTATCTGAGGGCATATCGGAAGGTATTTCCCGGGGAGCCGCTGAGGAGGTTTCCCGGGATTTTTCTATCCCGTCAGCCATATATGGGGGGGTTTTTAAGGATTCTTTTTTGGCCCGGAAAAGATTCCACCCCAGGACCACGATGATAACCGCCGCGATCAGCTGGGCGACAGCGTCCCCTCCCCTGTAGAGCATGGTAAAGAAGTCATCAGGCAGATTGAGATAGGTGAAGATGGAGCGGACCAGGCCGAACGCGCCGCTCCACGCCACACTGACGCCCAGAAGCAGCAGGAGGATGCCGATATATTTCCGGTACCGTCCGCAGAAATTCTTTATATTCTCCGGGCTCATGGACAGGAGATAATCGTCCTCTATGGCATAAAATTCATCGTCCGGCAGGCTGTTTAAGTTGTTGGTGTGGAAGAAGCTGTAAAACCACAGGACGGCCAGCAGATACAGAAGCTGAGGGATCAGGGCGCCGAAGACGGCCAGGCCCCCCAGAAACAGGATCATGATGCTGGTTCCCGATTTGTAAAAGCCCAGATACATTTCTCCGGCTCCGGGCATGAAGGATATGATAAATGTGAAGAAACGGCTCTTTTTCCTAGTCATTGAATGATACCTCCGTATTGATTGGTGCTTGGATCAGGGCGCCTGCCTTTTCCGACAGCTCTGTGAGAATATTGTGGAGCTGAATGTGTATGGGAACATCCCG
>CANQSK010000149.1 GCA_947626475.1 uncultured Lachnospiraceae bacterium | reverse complement strand
CGAGCCCGACATTTACAACGCGATCAAGAGGAACGCCCTTCTTGAGAACGTAACCCTGGATGAGAACGGCAAGATCGATTTCGCTGACAAGAGCGTCACCGAGAACACCCGCGTATCCTATCCGATCAACCACATCGAGAAGATCGTACGCCCGGTTTCTGCGGCTCCCGCTGCTGAGAACGTGATCTTCCTGTCCGCTGACGCCTTCGGCGTGCTTCCGCCTGTATCCATCCTGACCCCGGAGCAGACTCAGTACTACTTCCTGTCCGGTTTCACGGCGAAGCTGGCCGGTACGGAGCGCGGTATCACCGAGCCCACACCCACCTTCTCCGCTTGCTTCGGCCAGGCGTTCCTGGAGCTGCATCCGACCAAATACGCGGAAGAGCTGGTTAAGAGAATGGAGATGAACGGAGCCAAGGCTTATCTGGTGAACACCGGATGGAACGGCACCGGCAAGCGTATCTCCATCAAGGATACCCGCGGCATCATCGACGCGATCTTAAACGGCGACATCAAGGGCGCCCCCACCAAGAAGATTCCGTACTTCAATTTCGAGGTTCCGACCCAGTTAAACGGCGTGGACACCGGCATTCTCGATCCGCGCGATACTTATGCGGATCCGTCCGAGTGGGATGCGAAGGCCAAGGATCTGGCCCAGAGGTTCATCAAGAACTTTGCCAAGTACGAGACCAACGAGCACGGCAAGGCTCTGGTAGCCGCAGGCCCCCAGCTGTAAGAGACGGCGGGAGCGGAGCGCTCCGTCCGCCTGATATGCAGGAATAAACAAAATGAGGATGTTCCGATCTATGAATCTCATCATAGAGAGGAGCATCCTCTTTGTTTTGCGGCTTCGCTGTTTCGGGCGTCAGGGTTTCAGGATACGGTCCAGAAGGGCGATCATCTTGTCGGCATCCACCGGCTTGGCCAGGTGGCCGTTCATGCCGGCCTCCAGCGCCCTCTGGCGGTCCTCCTCAAAAGCGTTGGCTGTCATGGCGATAATGGGTATATTGGCAAGAGCCGGATCGTCAAGGCCTCGGATGATCCTGGTGGCGTCGTAGCCGTTCATGACAGGCATCTGAACATCCATCAGAATGACGCTGTAATAGCCGGGACTGGACTGTTCCACCATGCGGCAGGCGATCTGCCCGTCCTCGGCGCATTCGACCTTAAATCCCACTTCTGACAAAAGCTCCGTGGCGATCTCGCGGTTCAGTTCATTGTCTTCCACCAGAAGAATCCGCTTCCCTATAAAGTCTGAATTGTCCCTTGCGGAGGTTTCCTCCACAGTGTCCTGAATCTTGCCGAGAGCACGCTCCAGGATCCTGTGAAGATCAGAGAGGAAGAGAGGCTTGCTGATGAAATCCGTGACGCCGGCAGCCCGGGCCTCGTCCTCAATCTCGCTTAAGTCGTAGGCGGACAGCAGGATAATGGGGGCCTCCTGGCCTACGACCTGCCGTATCTGGCGGACAGTCTCCACGCCGTTCAGATCCGGCATGGACCAGTCTACAATATATACCTCATAGGGGTCCGCCATCTCATGGGCTTCGCTGGCCCGGATGACCGCCTCCTTGCCGTACCGGGTCCACTCGGCGCGCATTCCGATCTGCCTGAGCATCTTGGATACGCTCTGGCAGCTGACCAGGTCATCGTCCACCACCAGGCTTCTTAAGTCTTTCAGCTCTACAATGGGAGCCAGGGCTGTGTTGTCGCCGCACAGCTCAAATTCCAGAACGACGGTAAATTCGGTTCCTACTCTCTGTTCGCTTTCTACCTGGATGGTTCCGTGCATCATATTGACAATATTTTTGGTGATGGCCATGCCCAGGCCGGTGCCCTGTATGCCGCTGACCGTGGAAGTGCGCTCTCTCGTGAAGGGCTCAAATATGGTTTTGGCAAATTCCGGGCTCATGCCGATGCCGGTATCCTTCACCTTAAATTCGTAGGTGCCGTAACCGGCCCGCGGACAGGGCTTCTGTGTGACTCGGAGGGCCACGGTGCCGCCGGGACGGGTAAATTTGATGGAATTGGACAGCAGATTCAAAAGAATCTGGTTTAGCCTCAGCTTATCGCAGCTGATGGATTCGTTGGTCACATCGATGGTGTCGATGAAAAGCTCCAGGCGTTTGGCATGGACGTCGGCCTGGATGATGTTGCGCAGGCTGTGAAGGATGTCGGCCAGATTCTCCGGCTTGTTCTCCACGTTCACATGTCCGGACTCAATGCGGCTCATATCGAGAACGTCGTTGATGAGAGAGAGCAGATGGTTGGACGACTGGGCAATCTTGGCCAGATAATCCCGGGTCCGCTCCTCATTGTCCAGATGGGAGGCGGCAAGAGCGGTATAGCCGATGATAGCGTTCATGGGCGTCCGGATATCATGGGACATATTGTTCAGAAATGTGGTCTTTGCCCGGTTGGCCTGGTCAGCCAGCGCCAGCGCGTCGGACAGCTCTTTCTTCTGTGCCTCGTACTGCCCGCTGACCTCAGCCACCCGCTTCTGCAGATTCCGCTGGTTTCTGCTGCGGAGATACAGAAGGACACAGAGAAATACGAACAGGCAGACGGAAAATACAGCCAGAAAGCCAAAAACAGGATTGGAGTAGATAAAGGCGATGACGGTCTGCGCCGGGGACATTTTCCCGGAGGCAGTTTCCTGGCTGACAATGTTTGACAGCTCCGCGGAGCTTAGGCTGGACAGCGCCTTGTTGAAGACAGACAGCAGCACATGGCCGTCTTCGGCATTGACCCCGATGGAGTAGGAGAGGGAACTGTCGTCCAGGAGAACGAAGGACAGCTGATTTTTAATATCCCTCTGAAGCACCTGCTCCGCCATGTAGGCGTAGAGGACAGTGGAGTCGGCCTCTCCCCTGACAACAGCCTGGACACATTCGTCTATGGTACCGTAATAAAGGATGTCGTCACCGGCGTACTGCCTCTGTATGTAGGTATTCAGAATGTCGGAGGGATAGACGGAGGCCACGGTTCTGATGCCTCCGCGAAAACCGTCGCGGGTAATCCGGACGAAGGAGACGTTCAGATAAGGCCTGGTGATCTTGTAGCCTTCCTGTTCCGCCAGATAGTAGTCGCTGGAAAAGTCCAGGATGATATCAGCCTGCCTGGATTTCCGGAGCCGGTAATATTCCTCTCTGGTGCTGACCGGTATATATTCGCAGGCCAGGGAGAGCCTGCCGGCAAGAGTTTCAAAAACCGCTGGGATAATGCCGGAGGCTTTCCCGTCTTCAAAATAGGAATAGGGAGCCCGGTCCGGATTGAAAAGCACCTTTACCGGCTCCGGCGAGGCCGCCAGCTCTTCCAGCTTCTGTCTCTCTTCGGCGGTCAGCATCACAAAACCGCCGGAATCGGTGGCATAGTATTTGGAATGAAGGGAAGTGCGCCAGTCCGGCTCCTGAAGGTCCATCTGATCAATAGCGTGATTGATCTGCTCCATCAGATCCGGCCGGTCCCTGCCGGTTACGATATAGAAATTGCTGGCGGCGAAGGATTCGATGATCCATTCATTGCGGGTGGCGCGGAGGCTTCCGGTCACAATGCCGTCCAGAC
This sequence comes from uncultured Lachnospiraceae bacterium, assembly GCA_947626475.1. Lineage (GTDB taxonomy): Bacteria > Bacillota > Clostridia > Lachnospirales > Lachnospiraceae > UBA3402. Next base: position 3,200 of record CANQSK010000149.1, on the reverse strand, counting down.
TGCCCTCCTGGAGAGCCGATGTCAGCTGATCCTCTGTCTCATAGTAGACCGGAATATAGGAGAAACCGTGGTCGGCCGCGAAAGTCTCAAAATTTTGGTTCTTGGAGTTTCCCTCCAGCATTCCGATACGCAGTCCCTCATAAGTGGAATAGTCGCCGGAGATCACGCTGCTGTTGCCGGCCTTTACAGTGAACATGGTGGAGTTGGTGCCGATTGATTTTTTGGAAAACAGAAATTCCTCCTCCCGCTCCGGGGTCTTGGAGACGGAGGTGACCACATCCACTTTTCCCTCCCTCAGCATATCCAGGGAATCGGCATAGGAAGAGTCGTATCCCAGATACTGGTAGGTCCAGTCGCCGTAGGCGGCCAGCTTCTGCAGGAATTCATAACCGTACCCGTCCAGACGGCCGTCATCCTCCATCTCGTGGTAGCCGGAGAAGGCAAAAAATCCGACGCGGACCACCGGCGAAGGGGCGTCCTCTCCGCGGGCGTCCGGACACCAGGCGAATAAAAGTCCAACAAGGAGTACAAAAATCACGGGGTACTTATGCTTCATAAAATCGACCTTTCCGTTGGAATTAAGAAATACTAGTAAAAATATAGCATACGCGGACAGGGCGGCGCAAGGGGAAACCTGAGAAAAATACTGAAAATTTAACAATTTTTACATGACAAACTGAAAAAAATCTGTTATACTGAATTTGTAGCGTAAGGGGGTTTTAATGAGTAAACACTACATTTTATTTGATCTGGACGGAACTTTGACAGATCCGGGCGTCGGAATTACCAAATCAGTTCAGTACGCGCTGAGAAGCTATGGGATTGAAGAGCCGGATCTGAGTAAATTATATCCCTTTATCGGCCCGCCGCTGAAGGACAGTTTTATGCGCTATTACGGGTTTCCGGAAGAGCAGGCGGCTGAGGCGATCGGACGGTATCGGGAATATTACGCGGTAACGGGCATATACGAGAATCAGGTATACGAGGGCATTCCGCAGATGCTGGAGCGTTTGAAGGCGGCGGGGAAGGTGCTCTGTGTTGCTACGTCCAAACCGGATAAGTTTGCTGTTCAGATCCTGGAGCATTTTCATCTGGGGTCATATTTTGCGTTGGTAGGCGGCGCAAGTATGGATGAGGTGCGGGTTGAAAAAAGCGAGGTGATAAAGTATACCCTTGAATCGGCAGGCATTGAGGACCCGTCGCAGGTGGTGATGGTGGGAGACCGGGAGCATGATGTGTTCGGCGCTCGGAAGAACCATATTGATACCATCGGCGTGCTGTACGGCTACGGTTCCCTGAAGGAACTGAAACAGGCAGAAGCCTGGAAGATAGCGGAGTCCGTGGAAGACTTGGGGAAACTTCTTCTGGAATGCTGATTCTGTAATGTTAACAGGAAGTTAATGATGTGTCAGATGCTGTTCCCCCACACAGCATTGTTTTGTGTTAGAAAGGATGAGCAGTTTGTTTGAAAAGGGCGAGTATATCGTATACGGAATGACCGGAGTATGTCTGGTGAAGGACATTAAAGAGATGAACATGGACGGAAACTCCAGCGATAAACTATACTACGTTCTGGAGCCAACTGCGGTCAGCGGCAACCGTATCATAACGCCGGTAGAAGGCAATAAAAATGTTATGCGCAGAATTATGACGAGTGAGGAAGCCTACAGCCTCATTGATGGTATCAAGGAAATCAGTCAATTGTGGATTACGGACGACAAGCAGCGGGAGATGATATATAAGGAAGCTCTCAAAACTTGTGACTGCCGGGAATGGGTAGGAATCATAAAAACCCTGTATCTTCGTAAGAAAGATCGCATGAACCGCGGAAAGCGGCTTACGGAAGTAGACGAACGCTACATGAAGAAGGCCAAGGAGAACCTGTACGGGGAGCTTTCAATACCCCTGGGGATTCCTCCGGCCAAGGTGGAGAAGTTCATCACCGCCAGAATAGATGCAGATGTTGAGGTGTAACAGACTGTGACGATGATGACAGTTGTGAATATAGGATTATCGTAGGAGGAAAGCCGGATGCGCTTTCCTCCTGTTTAATCTTGGAAAGAAAAAGAATTTGCGGGTGTAAAGATTTTTTACTTGACAGCCGGCCGCTTATCGTGTATGATAGCACAGGCGGCGTAAGAACGCAGGTGATGAGATGAAACCCATAATTGAGCAGACCATGCTTTATGATTTTTACGGTGAGCTGCTGACGGAGCGCCAGCGGCAGATATATGAGGACGTGGTGTTTAACGACATGTCTCTGGGGGAGGTTGCCCAGGAGAGAGGCATCAGCCGGCAGGGTGTCCATGACCTGGTCAAGCGGTGCGACCGGATCCTGGACGGATACGAGGAGAAGCTCAGGCTGGTGGAGAAGTTCAGGGACACCAAAACCAGGGTGAAGGAGATCAAGGAGCTGACCGGCCGGTACCGTGCGAGCCGGGACGAGGCGCTGCTGGCCCGGATCGAACAGATCGCTGAGGATATGATGGATTTATAGATAGATGGAGGCTTTATGGCGTTTGAGAGTTTGTCAGACAAGCTGCAGAATGTATTTAAGAACTTAAGAGGCAAGGGACGGCTGACCGAGGCGGATGTGAAGGCGGCTCTCAGAGAGGTCAAGATGGCCCTTCTGGAGGCGGACGTCAGCTTTAAGGTAGTGAAGCAGTTCGTCAGTTCCGTGCAGGAGCGGGCGGTAGGCGAGGATGTGCTGGGCAGCCTGACTCCCGGACAGATGGTGGTCAAGATCGTTCATGAGGAGCTGATCGCCCTTATGGGCTCCGAGACCACGGAGATCGCCCTGGAACCGGGCAATGAGGTGACGGTGATCCTGATGGCGGGCCTCCAGGGCGCCGGCAAGACGACGACAGCGGCTAAGATCGCGGGCAAGCTGAAGGCCAGGGGAAGAAAGCCTCTTCTGGCGGCCTGCGACGTGTACCGGCCCGCTGCGATCCAGCAGTTGCAGGTCAACGGCGAGAAGCAGGGCGTTCCGGTGTTCTCCATGGGGGACAGCCAGAGTCCGGTGAACATTGCCAGAGCGGCGGTAGAGCATGCCAGGAAGAACGGGTTCAACGTGGTGATCCTGGATACAGCGGGACGCCTTCACATTGATGAGGATATGATGCAGGAGCTGGCCGATATTAAAGAGGCGGTGGAAGTCCATCAGACTATCCTGGTGGTGGACGCCATGACCGGTCAGGACG
>CANQSK010000148.1 GCA_947626475.1 uncultured Lachnospiraceae bacterium | reverse complement strand
GATAGCCCTGATTCATCAGCACCGTCTCAATCTGGGACGGGAATACGTTGACGCCCTTGACGATGAGCATGTCGTCGCTTCTGCCCAGAGGCTTGGTCATCTTCACATGGGTGCGGCCGCAGGAGCATTTCTTGTGGCTCAGAATGCAGATGTCCCTGGTGCGGTAGCGGATCAGGGGGAATGCTTCCTTGGTGATGCTGGTGAAGACCAGCTCGCCCTTCTCGCCGTCGGGAAGGACCTCTCCCGTCTGGGGGTTGATGACCTCGGCGATGAAATGGTCCTCGTTGATGTGCATGCCGGTCTGCTCGCTGCACTCAAAGGAGACGCCGGGGCCGGAGATCTCGGTCAGGCCGTAGATGTCGTGGGCCTTGATATGGAGCTTCTGCTCGATGTCGCGGCGCATTTCCTCCGTCCAGGCTTCGGCGCCGAAGATGCCGGCTTTCAGCTTGATCTTGTCCTGCAGGCCTCTCTCCCAGATGGACTCCGCCAGGTAGGCGGCGTAGGAAGGAGTGCAGCAGAGGATGGTGGAGCCCAGGTCAACCATGAACTGGATCTGCCGCTCCGTGTTGCCGGAGGACATTGGCAGGGTCAGGCAGCCTACCTTGTGGGAGCCGCCGTTGAGGCCAGGGCCGCCGGTGAACAGGCCGTAGCCGTAGCAGACGTGACAGACGTCCTCCTTGGTTCCGCCGGCCGCCACAATGGCGCGGGCGCAGCAGTCATCCCACAGGTCAATGTCATGCTGGGTGTAGAAGGCTACTACCCGGCGGCCGGTGGTTCCGCTGGTGGACTGGATGCGGACGCATTCAGACAGGGGCACGGCCAGCAGTCCGTAGGGATAGGCGTCCCTTAAGTCGTCCTTGGTCAGGAAGGGCAGTTTATGTAAGTCGTCTACAGATTTGATATCCTCCGGCGTCACACCTGCCTCTTCCATTTTCTTTCTGTAGAATTCCACGTTGTCATACACATGTTTCACGGTCTTTACCAGACGTTCATCCTGCCACTCCCGGATCTGCTCTCTGGAAGCGCATTCAATCTCTGGCTGATAATAGTGTTCCATAGGCTTACGTTCCTTTCTTTGTGGGTTTTTATCAGTATAACATAGAATCTTTTGCGCTGTAAAGTGCTGAATGTATAGATATGGGCAGATTTGGAGATAGTAAGCACTACCTTAAGGAAGGAGGAGCTTACTTATGCAGAAAGGCAAGGCGAGCATTGAATTTGATGAGGCTCCGGTGATCCTCAGCGGGGCTTCGGTAACAGGCAGAAAGGAAGGGGAAGGCCCCCTGGGCGCTTTCATCGACGTGGTGGAGCAGGATGAAAAGTTCGGCATGGAAAACTGGGAGCAGGCGGAGTCCGCCATGCAGAAGCGGGCGGCAGATCTGGCCATGGAGAAGGGAAATATCCGCAGAAAGGAAGTGCGCTATCTGTTCGCCGGCGATCTGCTGGGGCAGCTGATCGCCACGTCCTTTGGTACGGTAGACCTGGAGATCCCCATGTTCGGCCTTTACGGGGCCTGCTCTACCATGGGAGAGGCCCTGGGCCTGGCGGCCATGACGGTCTGCGGCGGCTACGCGGACAAGGTCCTGGCTATAGCCTCCAGCCATTTTGCCACAGCGGAAAAACAGTTCCGTTTTCCTCTTTCCTATGGCAATCAGAGGCCCCAGACCGCTACCTGGACCGTGACCGGGTGCGGCGCCGCCGTGGTGGGGAAGGCAGGTTCAGGCACCCGGCATGATCCGGTCATCAGAGGAATCACGCCGGGAAGGATCGTAGATCTGGGAGCCAGGGATTCCATGAATATGGGAGCGGCCATGGCCCCGGCGGCGGTTCACACGATCCGGCAGAATTTTGAGGATTTTGGCGTGGATGAAACTTATTATGACCGGATCATCACAGGCGATCTGGGAAAAGTGGGAAGCAAGATCCTGAAGGATATGCTGCGGCAGGACGGCCACGACCTGGAGAAGATCCACATGGACTGCGGTCTGGAAATTTATAATAACGAGATACAGGATACTCATTCCGGAGGCAGCGGCTGCGGATGCTCGGCCGTTACGCTGTGCGCTCTGATCCTGCCCAGGCTCTGTTCGGGAGAATGGAGCCGCGTGCTGTTTCTGCCGACAGGAGCCCTTCTTTCCACAGTCAGCTACAATGAGGGGCAGAGCATTCCCGGAATTGCCCACGGGGTGATAATTGAGAAAGGACAGATGTGAATATGGATTATGTGAGAGCGTTTCTGGCGGGGGGAGCCATCTGCGGCCTGGTACAGGTTCTGCTGGACAGGACGAAGATGATGCCGGGCCGGGTGATGGTGACTCTGGTGGTGACCGGCTGTATTCTGGGGTGTTTGGGCCTGTATGAGCCCTTCGCCCGGTGGGCCGGGGCGGGAGCCACGGTGCCGCTGCTGGGATTCGGGAATACCCTGTGGAAGGGCGTGAGGGAAGGACTTTCCGCCGACGGCCTGCTGGGAGTCTTTAAAGGCGGCTTTACGGCCAGCGCCGTAGGAATATCCGGAGCGTTGATATTCGGATACCTGGGTTCCCTGATCTTCAGGCCGAAGATGAAATAGGATGAAAAAAGACCTGTCCTCAGGAAGAAAGTTCCTGACGGCAGGTCTCTTGACGTCTGGGGCGTCCGGCGGCGCAGGTTTGTAACCGCCGGTCCTAAGGCAGGCCTATGCCCGGTCCGACCTGCGGAGTCGGGGGAGGCGGAGCCTCTGTCGGTCTCGGATAAAACGCCGGACCGAGAGAAATGGGAGGCGCGGTCTCGGTCTCTGTCTCCGCGGGGGTATCCGTCATATCCGGCACAGGCTCGATCACGTGGCCCGGACAGTAACCGGGCATGGCGTAGGCGGAATCATCCGTGCCTTCTTCCCGGCTCTCTCCCTCGGGCAGGGAAATGAATATTCTGGTGCTCCGCTCCAGGCAGGCAGCGGTCGGCAGACGGCCGGAAATCGCGCATACGGTGGCGGCTACATGGACGTCGCAGACCTCTGTGGGAACAGAGCTTCTGTCAAAGTATTCGGTATATGTGGCGTTGCCTCTGGGGTCGTTATTGCAGATCCCGGCTACGGCCAGTTTGCCGGACTTGCGGCAGATGACGGCCGTCACTACGCTGGAAGGCGGGGTGAATCCCGGGTCTTCCAGGCCCTCGTGGACCCGTGTCATGATCTTCTTCCAGATATCCTTGTGGAAGCTGGTGCCGCCGTTGCCCGCGTTCAGAGGCTGGTTGGTGTCGCAGCCGCCCCAGACGCCGGCCGTATAGTAGGGAGTAAAACCGACGAACCACACGTCAAAGTTGTCTGAGGTCGTGCCGCTTTTGCCGGCCGCGGACATATTGTCCAGGTGAGCCCTGGTACTGGTGGAACTGGGGGCGGAGCCTCCGGCAAACTTCCGGTTGGGAAGCATGGACTCGCGCATGGCGTCAGTCAGAAGAAAGGCCGTGGATTCCTTCAGCACCCGGCGGGTATCCGGCGTATTGTTCAGAAGGACCTTGCCGTTGCGGTCCAGAACCTTGGTGAAGAAAATGGGTTCGTTGTACATGCCGCCATTGGCGATGGTGGCGAAAGCGCCGGTCAGTTCCAGGTTGGTGACGCCCTCCGTCAGGCCGCCCAGGGCGGTGGAGGGGTTGTAGTCTGTGGAGGTCAGGGTAGTGATGCCGAAGTTCTGGGCGTATTCCACTCCCAGCTGAGGCGTCACCGTCTCCATAAGGCAGCGGACCGCCACAATGTTCATGGAGTAGACGATACCGTCCCGGATACTGGAATATCCCTGATAACCGCTGGAATACCAGTTGCGGAAGGTCTTGGTGCCGATGGTGTAGGGCGCGTCATAGTAAACAGTGCCCAGAGTCGCGCCGCAGGTATCGATGGCCGGCGCGAAAGCGGTGATGACCTTAAAGGTGGAGCCGGGCTGCTGGGGAACGTTGGTAGCGCGGTTTAGGGCCAGATTCACGGTCTTGACTCCCCGGCCGCCGCTGAGGGCCTTTACCTCTCCCGTATGCTGGTCCATCAGGACAAAGGAAACCTGAGGCTGGAGCGCCGTGCTGACGCTCTCGGCAAGGATCTCGTCGCCGTCCCGAAGGATGTAGGCCTTGAATGCCTCGGCGTCCTGGCGGGCTTCCTCCTCCGTGCGGTACATGCCGTCAAATCCCGTCTCTCCCAGCACGTCTCTGTGCCAGTTGCGGATATGGCCGTGATTGTAATGCTGTACCTCCCCGTTGGAGTGGGTTACGGACAGCCGGTATTCCAGTGAATATTTGGTTACGGTATAGTTGGCAGGATCGTTTACCTCCTCGTCGACAATAGCCTGAAGGGCGGGATCCTGGGTGGCCATGATCTTCAGGCCGCCGCTGTAGATCATATTGTAGGCCTGATTCTCCGTATAACCCAGCTTGCGCACCAGGGTTTCTCTCACCTGGCTGGTAAGCTCGTCCACAAAATAACTGTTGATGGCGGAGGTATCTTTGGCGTTGGAATCCACGATCTGGATTCTGGAATAGACGTCGTCGGCCAGAGCTTCCTTCATCTCATCCTCTGTGATATACCCCTGCTCCAGCATGTACTGGAGGATAACCTTTCGTTTCTCCGCGTTGGCTTCCTGGCCGGAGATGGGGTTCAGATGGGAAGGATTCTGGGTAATGCCGGCGATGACGGCGCACTCGGACAAAGTCAGGTCCGATACCTCCTTGTCAAAATACCGCCTTGCGGCAACCTTTACGCCCAGGCAGTTGTTGCCCAGGTTGATCGTGTTCAGATAGTTGGTCAGGATCAGCTCCCGGTCCATGGTCTTGGTCAGCTGGACCGCCAGGTACTGTTCCTGGAACTTGCGCTCCAGAGTCTCGCCGAAGCTGTCTTCCCGGCCGCCCTCAAACACGTTGTTCTTGATCAGCTGCTGGGTGATGGTGCTGCCGCCTCCGGCGGAAGAATCGTGGGTCAGAACACCCTTGACCGCACGCACGATGGAGCGGAGGTCAATGCCGTTGTGCTGCCAGAAACGGGAGTCCTCGATGGCCACGAAGGCGTCGATCAGATCCTGAGGAAATTCATCATAAGTGGCCGGGTCACGGTTGGACCCCGCCTGTACCAGAGTGGCGATCTCGTTGCCCGCGCTGTCATATACAGTCGTAGCCAGACCCTGGGGGACGATGCTGTCTATGTTGATCTCCGGAGCGTTGTCGATGATCCCTACAATGATGCCAACTCCTGCGCTGAAGCCGGCTCCTCCGCAGACAACAATACAGAGCAACAGGATCTTGGCAATAGCCAGGAATAACTTGCTGCCCCATCGACTGGCGTTGGAGGTTGCCTCCTTAATCTTACGTTCTGTCGCGATCTTTCCGTAATTCATTCTAGAAAGCCTCCTTCACGGCTACATTATAGCAAAATTTTCCATACAATTCAATATATGGTTTCTTACGTATTTCGCAAGAAACACGGACAAAAGCGTCTTGTCTAAAGAAGAGATTTATATTATTATTTACGTGGAAACTGTGATTTAGACGCGGAAAGGAAAGAAGGTGGCGGCATGGCGGACCGGTACAGGATACTGTGGAAAGGCGGACAGGGGGAGCTGACGGAGAAACGCTCCCGTTTTATCGCCACCACGGAGCCGGTGTCCTCGGAGGAAGAGGCCCTGGCTTTTGTGGAACGGATGAGAAAAAAATACTGGGATGCCAGGCACAACTGCTACGCGTGGGTCATCGGGGAACAGGGCCGGCTTCAGAAGTGCAGCGACGACGGGGAACCGGCTCAGACTGCGGGGCGCCCTATGCTGGACGTGCTTCTGGGACAGGAGATCCGGGACGCCTGCGTGGTGGTGACCCGGTATTTCGGCGGGATCCTTCTGGGGACAGGCGGCCTGGTGAGAGCCTATTCCGGGGCTGTCCAGGAGGGACTCAAAAACAGCAGGATCATAGAAAAATGTCCCGGCCGCAGGCTGACGGTGTCTGCCGATTACGCAGGTATCGGAAAGATACAGTATATTCTGGCGCAGCGGAAGATACCGGTGCTGGATACCCGGTACACGGAGAAAGTGGAGATCGCGGTGATGGTGCCGGAGGAGGATGTGGGACGGCTGAAGGCGGAGATCACGGAAGGGACCAGCGGACGGGCCGTGATGGAGACGGGGGAACCGGTCTGGTTCGGCGTGTCAGAGGGAGAAGTGATACTGCTGTAAGAAAAAACTTGCATTCCTGTATTGATGATGTTATAGTAGAAAACTGTGAAAAAACACAGGAAAATATAGATTTTCGCAGGACAACCTGACTGTAACCTGCGGATATGGACAGAAAGAAGATTGACAGGTTATGAAAATGAAAAGAGAAGATGTAAGAAATGTAGCGATCATCGCCCACGTAGACCACGGCAAGACGACGCTGGTGGACGGCCTCCTGCGTCAGAGCGGCGTGTTCCGCGCCAATCAGGAGGTGGTGGAGCGGGTGATGGATTCCAACGATATCGAGCGGGAGCGGGGCATTACCATCCTGTCCAAGAATACGGCTGTTTTTTATAAAGGAACCAAGATCAATATTGTGGACACGCCGGGACACGCCGATTTCGGCGGCGAGGTAGAGCGCGTGCTTAAGATGGTGGACGGCGTCATCCTGGTGGTGGACGCCTACGAAGGGCCGATGCCCCAGACCAAATTTGTCCTCAGAAAGGCCCTTGAGCTGGACCTGTATGTGATCGTCTGCGTCAATAAGATCGACCGCCCGGAGGCCCGGGCCAGGGAAGTGGTGGACGAGGTCCTGGAGCTTCTCATGGATCTGGACGCTTCCGACAAGCAGCTGGACTGCCCCTTCGTGTTCGCCTCCGCCAAGGCCGGTTACGCGGTGAAGGATCCGGATGATGAGGGCGTGGATATGAGC
>CANQSK010000147.1 GCA_947626475.1 uncultured Lachnospiraceae bacterium | reverse complement strand
AATTACCCTATGAGGGAGCAAAAGAGATGTTGTTGGTAGACGAAGTTGACAACAGAGAGTTTTTGACAGGTTTATTCCGTGCCATGTATGAGGAACTGCCTGCACCAAAACCGAGAAAGAAGAAATAGATTACCGATTAGAGTAATTAATCACCGCATTGAAAGATTCCCAAAGCTATGGTAGGATGAAGGTGGAAACAATCATGCATTGCTGACCTTTATCATTATGATAAGTCGGTAACGTTTTTCACATAGAAAAACCACCCTTGTATACTTTGGAGGTAGCGAGGGTGGAATTTCTATCATCATTATCGGCCAACCTCTTGTAGAGGTGGTTGTTCCTGTTTTTTATTATATGCCACTGCCTGGAATTTTTCAATAGTTTTCTTTGAAAATCTCAAAATCTCGCGGCAAGAATAAAAATTTTAAAAAATCCTATTGACCCTCACGGAACGTCATAGAGTAGAGTGTTTATATCAAGAGCAGGGAGGGTATACAGAATGATGACAGTAAAAGAAATATCGAAGCTTACAGGTATCAGTGTACGCACGCTTCACTACTATGATGAAATTGGGTTATTTACCCCCACTGAAAAAAGCGAAGCGGGATACCGGCTTTATGACGATAAAGCCCTGGAGGATTTACAGCAAATCCTATTCTTTCGTGAGTTCGATATTCCTTTAAAGGAAATCAAAGCTGTTATAGAAAATCCTGATCTTGACAGAAACCAGATTCTGCAAATGCAGAAAAATATGCTGATTGCTAAAAAGGCGCGCATGGAACGTCTGATATCCAGCATTGATGACATTCTGAAAGGAGAGAATAAGATGGATTTTGCGGTTTTCAGTAAAACAGAAATGGAAGAAATGTTTCAGGCTATGTTAGAGCATATGCCGGAGGATATGAAAGAACTTTCAATCAAAGAGTTTGGGAGTATTGAACAATGGAAAGAGCATTACCTGGAAGTGGTTTCCGGAGAGGAAATGCAGAAAAATTATGCGAAGGTGGTTGAGTGGTACGGAGGAAAAGAAGAATATCTGTCCGCCGCTAAAAACCCTGTCAGCAAAGAAGTGGCAGATAGTTACGCGAAACGGATAGAAGCGATTTTAGAAAAAATGATTACAAAAATTGGCTGTCCCGTGGATGCTTTTGAGGTAAAGGAGCTTGTTGCCGAATATGGATTTGTAATGAAGCAGTTCAGCCAGATTAAAGATGAACGGAGGATGATGCTCTCCATTGCACGTTCTTATCAGGACACAATGGTAAGATCAAAAATAAATGAAAAGTACGGGGAAGGGGCCGCTGATTTTTTTACAGAGGCGATTGAGGCGTTTTATAAAGAATAGGTGAGAAGCTCCTGCTATATTTTTTGGACGGAAAGAATATAATGTTTTCAGCGGTAATTTGTTAAGGAAAGAATCGAAGATGATACCCTTCTTGATAAAGCAGGGTAATTAATCACCGCATTGAAAGATTCCCAAAGCTATGATAGGATGAAGGCGGGAACAATCATGTCACTGCAGGGTGTTGGCCTTCCATTTTACATAGATGGGAGGTGGTGCGGATGAGATTCGATTTTAAAGACCTTATGGCCTTCGGAATGTTCATTCTCGCATTGCTGACCTTTATCGTTACGATAAGTCGGTAACGTTTTCACATAGAAAAACCACCCTTGTATACTTTGGACCGTAGCAAGGGTGGAGTTTCTATCATTCTACAGGCCAACCTCTTGTAGAGGTGGTTGTTCCTGTTTTTATTATATGTTCCCGGCTGAAAATTTTCAATAGTTTTTTACACAAATTCTCCTGCTTTTTGAACTTATATAGAACCATATCATAAACAGTCTTCCATTTGGAAACAGGTCCTTTTATCCCCTCATTAATTTCCTAAACTATGGTAAGATACGGTTGGGAACAATCATGTCACTGCAGGGTGTTGGCCTTCCATTCTACATAGATGGGAGGTGGTGCGGATGAAATTCGATTTTAAAGACCTTATGGCCTTCGGAATGTTCATTCTCGCATTGCTGACCTTTATCGTTATGATAAGTCGGTAACGTTTTTCACATAGAAAAACCACCCTTGTAAACTTTGGCGAGTGCGAGGGTGGAATTTCTACTCTACATATCGGCCAACCTCTTGTAGAGGTGGTTGTTCCTGCTTTCATTATATGTCATTGCCTGGAATTTTTCAATAGTTTTCTTTGAAAATCTCAAAAGCCCGCGGCAAATCATACTGTCCAACAAATAGTCTGTCCGGCCGGTTCAGTGAATGGAAGCTTTGTAATTCTCTCCCCATGCTTTCATGGCGTCCAGAATGGGCTGGAGGCTTTGCCCCAGTTCCGACAGGGCATATTCCACTCTCGGCGGGACTTCCGGATAGACGGTGCGGGTGATGATTCCGTCCGCCTCCATAGACCGCAAGCTGTCTGTCAGCACCTTCTGGCTGATTCCGTCCAGATTTCTCTGCAGCTCGTTAAAGCGCCAGGGCCGCTGAAGCAGATTTCGTATGATCAATAGTTTCCACTTATTTCCAATCAGTTGGACAGTCATGGCTACAGGGCATTCAGGAATCAGCTCGGCTTTGGTTTTCATAGGGCACCTCCATTACTTTCAAGTAGAATGTTACATTCATATTTTAATGCAGCATTCCTGAAAAAGCAACCGATACAGACGCGGCAGCCTGAAATTTTTTCATGCTGTATACTTGCGGTGAGCGTAAGGCAGTTACAAAAAGGTGCGTACTTGTGCAGAGTCAAAATATCCGTACAATGGTAGATACAGGAAGAGAAAGGCTCCCTGAATCCATAAAGGAGGATACGACCATGGCACTTTCTGATCTTGCCGGATGGGCAGAAGACAAGGCGCCTGCGGCCTGCGGAACAGCCTGCGGAGCGGCAGACAAACCAGAGGAGAGGCCCGCGGCCTGTGGAACAGCCTGCGGAGCGGCAGACAAACCGGAAGAGAAGCCTGCGGTTTGCGGGACAGCCTGCGGAGCGGCGGACAAACCGGAAGAGAAGCCCGCAGCATGCGGTACGGCCTGCGGGGCAGCGGACAAGTGATCAGAGCTTGTTCTTGTCAATGGCCGGTTCCCGGCGGAAGCGGTTCTGCCGGGAACCGGCAGAGGTGATTTGGCGTAACTGATTTTTCATAAGGCTTGGGAGTTCAGAAAAGCGAAGAGTTTAGTAAAGTGAGGATTTCAGCTATGGAGCAGTATTTTTCTTTTCAATGGCACATTACTGATGAATGCGACCAGAGGTGTAAGCATTGTTATATTTTCTCCGGTGATGTGTGCAAAAAGTTGGATTCCATGAGCTGGGCACATATGAAGGATACCTTCTATAATTGTTTGGATTTCTGCAAGGTTTATGGCCATCAGCCTTATTTCTACCTGACCGGCGGCGACCCCATTCTGCACCAGGATTTCTGGCGGCTGCTGGCGCTGTTTCGGGAACATAAGATTCCCTTTACGATCATGGGCAATCCCTTCCACTTAAACGATCAGGTGTGCCGGGAAATGAGATATTTTGGCTGCGAAAAATATCAGCTTTCTCTTGACGGCCTCCATGAGACTCACGACTGGTTCCGCAAGCCGGGTTCTTTCGACTGTACCATAGAAAAGATTGGCTGCATCAACCGTTCCGGTATGCGGAGCGTGATCATGACTACGGTTTCCAAAACCAACCGTATGGAGGTGCCGGGAATCATTGACGCGGCGGTTGCGGCGGGAGCAAACGTATTTGCCTTTTCCCGATATGTCCCCAGCGGCGGCGATCTGGACGCCTCCATGACGCCTCAGGAGTACCGGGAACTGCTGTCCATATGTGATAAGAAGTTTAAGGAGTATGAGGCCGAGGGCTGCCGGACGTATTTTAACAAAAAGGACCATCTGTGGACTCTTTACGAATATGAGACGGGGACATTTAAGATTCCCGCGGACGCCAGGGAAGGCATGATCTACGGGGGCTGCAACTGCGGGAACTGTCACATCACGATTCTGCCCATCGGCGATGTGTACGCCTGCCGCCGGGTGGCGGGATCAAAGGTGGGAAATGTGTTTGCGGACCGGCTGGCTGATCTGTGGGTGTGCGGAATGGAGCAGTACCGGGATTATGATAAATTTAAAAAATGCGGCAGATGCGAACTGAAAGCATGGTGCAGGGGCTGCCCGGCCGTAGCTAAGGGGACCAGCGGCGATTTCTATGAGGCGGATCCCCAGTGCTGGCATGAGGTCGTCGAAGAGAGGGAGGCAGTATGATGGATTTACTGGAACAGATAAAATCGAGGCGGTCCATCCGCCGGTATCAGGACAGGCAGATTCCGCGGAAGGATTTGGAAAAGATTATAGAGGCCGGTACTTACGCCTCCAACGCAGGCGGCGGTCAGCGCAGCATGATTGTTGGGATCCGCAACGCGGAGATGGTGGAAAAGTTGGGGCGGATGAACATGGCCCGTTTTGACCGCGGTTGTCTGATCGGCTCTGGGGAGTTCCGGAAAACTACATTGCGCGGTGTTTTGTGATTCTGGGCTACTGCGACGGCGAATATCCGCAGGCAAAACCGAGAAAAGAAAACAGAAGTAAAATCATTGAGTGAGGGATGAAGGATGGATGTACAGACCTGTCTGAAGAAACTGGAATATGTGGGCGTGCTTGCCTTTGCCACGGTGGACGCGGAGGGAGCGCCCCAGATACGCAATATCTCGGCTATTCATTACGAGCCGGACCGGATGCTCTTTTTCACGGCAAAAGGAAAAGCCTTCTGCGGGGAGCTTCTGACCGACGGCCGGATTCAGGTGCTGGGATATACAAAGTATAAAGAAATGATCCGCCTTTCCGCAAAGGCGGTTCCCGCTCCGGAAGACGAGCAGGAAAAATGGATGGATACGATCTTTGCGGAGCAGCCTTATCTGAAAAATGTCTATCCCGGCGATACCCGGAAGCTGGCCGGGATCGTTTTTGAGATAAAGGACGGAGAGATGGAGTATTTTAACCTGGGGGTCAATCCCATTTTCAGGGAATGTTATTGCCTGGGAGCCGGAAATATCACGCCAAAGGGATACGTCATTTCGGAGAACTGTATCGGCTGCGGGAGGTGTCGGAACAATTGTCCCCAGCGCTGTATCGAGCCGGGGAAACCTTACCGGATTCAGCAGAATCATTGTCTCCACTGCGGAAACTGTTTGGCGGTGTGTCCCGCGGGAGCGGTGGAAAAGAGGGCGTGATAAGAAAGTACGCGGAACATTTTACGGAAGACAGGGAGGCGGTTTTTATGAATTCAGGGATATGGGGAGTTTCGCGTGACGAAAGCCATGAGGAAAATGTCCGGCGTCTGCGCAGAGCGCTTGACGAGGCGGAGGCCGTCGTTATCGGCGCCGGAGCGGGATTGTCCACGGCAGCGGGATTTGTCTATACCGGGGAGCGGTTTGAGAAGTATTTTTCTGATTTTGCGGCGAAATACAGATTCCGGGACATGTATTCCGGCGGCTTTTATCCATTTCCGTCGCAGGAGGAGTTCTGGGCTTACTGGAGCCGGTATATTTTTATCAACCGGTACATGGACGCGCCGAAGCCGGTCTATGAGGAGCTTTTGAAACTGGTTCGGGATAAGGATTATTTTGTGATCACCACCAACGTAGACCATTGCTTTCAGAAGGCCGGTTTTGACAAAGAGCGGCTGTTCTACACCCAGGGCGACTACGGGCTGTTTCAGTGTTCAGGACCGTGCTGTCAGGAAACCTTTGACAATGAGACTGTGATCCGTCAGATGATGGAGGTGCAAAAGGATATGCGGATTCCCGCGGAACTGATACCACGCTGTCCTCACTGCGGCAGGCCCATGACCATGAATCTCCGCGCCGACGATAAATTTGTGGAGGACGAGGGCTGGCATACGGCGGCGGCCCGGTATACAGAGTTCCTGCGCACGCGGCAGGATGGACGGCGCATTCTGTTCCTGGAACTGGGTGTGGGCTACAACACTCCGGTCATTATCAAATATCCCTTCTGGAAGATGACGGCAGCCAATCCGGAGGCAACCTATGTGTGCATCAACTATGGTGAAGCAAGTACGGCGAAAGAGATAGCGGAACGCAGCATCGTCATCAATGGAGATGTCGGGGAAATTATAAGCGCATTGCTCGATGAAGCAGATTGTTCGGGTGAACCGTAACCTCAAATGGCAGTTCACAATAAAACAATTTCAACAGATATTACCTAAACGCCCATGCAGTTTTGCGCTGTGTGGGCGTTTGCTGTAATATCTTCCGGCCGGGAAGAATATTCCTCACTCCCAGCCGCACACCGCCCGGCCGGACACCGCGTCCTGCCACAGGCGCAGCCCCGGGGTCTTTGCGACCCGGATCATCCCGGCGAGCGCCGGGGCGTCCGGGCAGATCTCCGGGAACAGATCCGGCAGGCCGTTCAGCGCCTCCGGCCGGTAGACCAGCGTCTTCTCGTTGTTCCACACCGCGCCGTACAGGATCTCGGCCTCCACCAGGTCCTGGAACATATGACTGCCATAGCTTAGCTCGGGCTGGTAGCCCGCCCGGGCGTCGGACACCTCGCACACGGCGGTGCAGCCCATGAGCTCCGCAAACTTTACCGGTACCCCAAGCTCCGGGGAGGATGTCCCGATCCGCCCCGGCGTCAGCAGGAGTACCTTTTTCCCCTTCTCTTTGAGGCAGTGATTCACACGGCCTACGGCTGCCGCCGCGTCATACTTCTGGGCATAAGGATAGCGGTAGTATTTCTCCGGGTCCACTAAGACTACGGCGTCGATGTCCCGCACCCCCGAGGGGCCCATGGAAGAATCCACGAGGTCGAACAGGGTCTCCCGAAGGCGCAGACGCTCAATATCCACCTGTTCTCCCTCCTGCCCCAGGTAGAGGGGGCGGCACTGGAGCAGATTGACCACGAAGTCCCCGCCCTCGTCC
>CANQSK010000146.1 GCA_947626475.1 uncultured Lachnospiraceae bacterium | reverse complement strand
TCGCTTCCCAACTTCATGGATAACAGAATGACGTTCATTCCCGCCAGAAACACCAGCGGTCCTGCCGGCGATCCTTCCCGGGCCATGGCGGCCCCAAGGGTAGAAAGCACCGGCGCGATGCAAAACTGCACCAGCGAATCTCCGATACCGGCCAGGGGCCCCATCAGCGCCGTCCGGATATCTCTGGTCCTGCTGCCGCTGATCCCCCGGTTGATCCCGATCAGATGGATATCCGTAAGGATCGGCAGAAAATTGGGGTTGACGCTGCAGTAGCCTATGCTGTCCTTCAGCTCCCGGCGAAAACTTTCCTCATCCGGGCACAGCTTTCTCAACGCCGGAAAAACGATCGCCCCATAGCCCAGCCCCTCATAATTTCCGTAATTATAACCATTCTGAAGAAAATATGCGCGAAGGGCTGTCCGCCGGGTCAGGCGGCGCATCCTTCTGTCGCTTAAAATCTGCGAAGCTGACGGGGCGTCCGGACGATATTCTGCCTGACCGCCCGGACTGTTTCCCACTGGAATGTCCCGGCAGACAACTGCCGGTTTTCCGGGCCTTCCGGCCTCTCCTCGGACCGTCATCCAGGCCAGGGCGGCCGCCAGCAGGGCGGTTCCCACCACCGGCATTTTCAGAAAAGCTGCCAGAACGTAGCCGATCAGGACAAACGGCACCGCTTCCCTGTCCGCCATCACGTTCAGGATCACGGCGAACCCGATGGCAGGAAGCATCTTCCCGGCAGTCCCCAGGCCCGACGTCAGCCGCTCCGGAATCCGAAGGATCAGCATCCTGAGTCCATCCGCCTGAAAGGCCGCCAGAAAGCCGATCAGAAAGCCTGCGAGAACAAACAGCAGAAAGGTGCTGTTGGCCATCAGACGGAATTTTCCGTAACGTCCTTCGTCCACCGCTTTTTCCGCCATGGGTACCAGCCCGGTGGTCAGGGTATAGATCCCCGTGATCAGAAACTGGATCAGCACGGCAAAGGGAAAGGAACAAGCCAGAGCCGTCCCCGTATCCATTCCCGCATTCTTCATGGTGACGGCCAGGATGGCGCCGATGACCCCCGGTCCCACCGGATTCGGCGGAACGGAGCCTCCGGAAGAGACTCCGAAGCCCAGGAAAGCCAGCTCTCCCGCCGCTCCCATCAAAAGGCCGGTCTCCATATCTCCCAGGATCAGGCCGACTCCGAAGGACAGGACCAGACACCGGGTCAGGTAGGTTCCGGTGAGCATCCCCGTGATGCAGACGCCGGTCCAAAGTCCTATTAAGATACACTGTGTCAGGCTGATCTCCATCCTCTTCCTCCGTGATTCCGCTTTCAGACCCCTGCCCGTTTTCCGCCTACATAGGTCTGAACCACCTGGTTTTCTTCATCCAGCACTACAAAATTGGCCGCCAGGTCTTCTCGGATAAACCCATACCGATCGTCCACGCCCAGAAGTCTGGCCGGATTCTCCGTCAGCAGCGGCAGCAGATCCTCTACCGGCCTTCCCGTAAAACGGATCAGGTTTTTCAGGGCCTGGCCGGTCGTCAGAGTGCTTCCGGCCCGGCTTCCGCCGTCCGCCAGCATGGCGTCTCCGTCCTTCACCACCACGTCGTTTACTCCCAGCTTGTAGGCTCCGTCCGGCAGTCCCGCCGCCATAATGGAGTCGGTCACCGCCACTACCCGGTCCAGTCCTTTGGTTTTCAGGATCAGGCGGACCGTTCCCGGATGGAGATGACGGCCGTCGCAGATGATCTCACAGTACACGCGATCATCCTCCAGAACCGCTCCCCAGATGGCCGGATAATGCTGATGCAGCAGCTTCATGCCGTTGCCGGTATGGGTTGACGCCATCGCGCCCCTGGCAATGGCTTCCCTGGCCGTATCATAATCCGCGCCGGAATGGCCGATCGCCACCTGAATCCCCAGGGCCTTCATTCTGGGAATATCCTCCGGGATCCCTTCCAGCTCCGGAGAGACGGTAATATAGCGGATCGCTCCCTCTGCCGCCTGCTGATATTCCTCTACCAGACGGATATTGTGCTTCTGCAGCAAACGCTCCGGCATGGCCCCTTTATATTCCGGGCTGAGAAACGGACCTTCCAGATGGATCCCCATCATGACCGCCCCGCCATGTTCCGCCTGTTCCCACTCCCGAAAGGCCCTGATACAGGCCAGAGTCTGCTCTCTCGTATCGGTAAGCACGGATCCCAGCCAGCAGGTAGTGCCCTGACGAGCCATGAACCGGGAGATCTTCTCATAGCCTTCCGGATCGGCACTGTTTACATCCACGCCTGCCGCTCCGTGGGTATGAATATCCAGAAACCCCGGTGCCAGCCGGAGGCCCTTCAGATCCACCTGCGCTGCCTTCCCATCGGAGATCCATTCTCCCACCCGCCGGATGATTCCGTCCTCTGCCAGAACACACAGAGGCTGAAACCGGTGATCCTGATAGATCAGGCCGTTTCGAAATAATTGTCTGTTCATACGCTCTGCTCCCGTCTTACCTTACATACGCGTCGGGGTGGGCACAGCCGTTGGTTCCGTCGTAGACCTGATCCTTCATCATCAGATGGACCGCGCTCAGCTTAAAGGCCTGAGGCAGGGCCAGAATCCTGGGATGGGGGCCTACGTATTTCCGCCTGGCGTCCTCCAGGGCCTCCTCGATGGTCGCCCGGGTCTTCAGTCCCATTCCTCTGGCGTATCCCGGCTCCAGAGCGCCGCAGATATAGATGGCGGAAGTGTTCATCTCTGCGATCTGGCCGCAGCTCATCATGGAAAATCCGTGGAACGGATGGAACGCGTTGCCGTAACGGTATCTGCGGATATATTCCTCATTGGTGGCAAACAGTTCGCCGTACCGGTCCATATCCGTCAGCACATTCATATGGTCATGCTGGAACATCTCATAGCACTCTCTCAGATAAGGCCACAGCTCGTCATGGAAATAGCCGTTGCAGATGGAAGCGCAGATTATGACGCAGTTGTCCTTCATCACCCGCTTATGGCGGATCACCTGGGCGGACAAAGCCTGCATCATCATAATGGGATTGGTTCCCATGCCGTCTCCGTAATGGAAGGACTGAGGCATGCCGAAGACCATCACATCGTATTTTTCTTCCGCGAAGGGCACATAGGTGCGCCGGTCCGCCATTTTCCAGGAGATGGGCTGCATTTCCCCGGCATAGCCGCTGTTGATCTCGATCTGCCTGGACCGGGTGTCCAGTACGGCGTCGCAGCAGAAAAACTTTTTGCCCATGTGCTCTTCCATCTTCCTGCCGATCTCGTCAAACTTATCCCGCATCAGGGAATGGCCGCTGACCGGGGTAAAGTCCTCCCGGTGCATCACCTGGGGCACATGATGGGAGGCAATGGATCTCCAGTGATTGATGCCGGTGGCGCAGTGCTTATAGCCGCCGGAATAGCCGCCGTAAGGATTGCCCTGGGTATGGCCGATCAGGATCGCCACATCGCTGTCGTGCACGTATTTGTTCAGAAATACGGGATCGCCCCGGTCTGTTGTTCCGCAGTCCACCAGGTGGTCGTAGTCCTCGCTGTCATGATTGATGATCTGTCCGCTGTACCAGAACTCCCCGAACAGCTCCGGTCCCAGCACATGATAGATCTCCTCCTTCGTATTCTTCCTGTGAAGGCCGTTGGAGCAGATCAGCAGAATGTCCTTTTTCTCCACTCCGGCGCTGTACAGCTCGTTCAGGATCAGCCGGATCGAGATCTTCCGGTGGGAGGTAGGCTGTTCTCCGCCTTTTACCCGGTCCGGAAATACAATGGCTACCTTGGAACCCTTGTGGGCAAGCTCCGTAAGGGGAGGCATGCCGATGGGATGACGGATCGACTCCAGCGTCCTGGCCTCCAGCTCTTCCTCCGGAATAAAGGGAGGATCTAAAACGGTCACGCCGGGAATGAACACATCCGTATCGTCCGGCAGATTTGCCGCCATCAGTCCCTGTCCGTATTCAAATTCTAACCTCATAATCACGCCTCTCTTTCTTTTCTCTGTATTCCTGACTACCTTCCCATATAGATACGTATGATTTCCAGATACTCTTCCGGATAAAAACCGATCTCCCCGGAAAACCTGGTGAGAGCGATGAGTCCGCCGTCTATGACCGGGATGGACGCCAACATCCTGGCGTTGTCCGCTTTCAGGCCGCCGCCGTAGACCATATCCATGCCGCCGGTGATCTCCTTGATATACGTGCCGATCTTTGTGATATAGTCTTTGTCCGGGGGCGTCTTTCCGGGTCCGATGGCCCAGACCGGCTCATAGGCGATGGTCACCATGGAACGGTCGACGCCGGCAAGCCCCAGCTCTAGCTGCTCCTTCAGCACCTCCTGCCACCGTTCCTGCTCCTGGGCAGATTCCCCGATACAATAAAGTACCCGAAGACCTGCCTGCTCCGCCGCCAGGATCTCCCGATTCAGCAGACGGTTTACGGCCACGCCGCCGACAACTCCCGCTTCCGCCAGAATGCCTGCCTTATCCTTCCGCTCCTCGCAGTGGCCGATGATGGTAGTAGTACAGCCTGCCGCCTTCATGGCTTTGCCGGTCCGGCCTGTGGTAAAGGCCCCGAAATTGCCGCCGGGACAGACATCCTCCCGGTGAACGCCCTGACAGCCGATCTGAATCGGGCTTCCCTCCGAGAGAGCTTCCGACGCCCCAATCACATGGACTTCCGGAAAATACATGGCAAACTCCGCGTCGTCCCCATAGGTTTTCAGCTCCTCCTGGGTGCTTTTTACGATATAGGCTCCCCAGTCCTTTACCGCCGCTATGGTATTGACGCCTCCCTGCTCTTTCGGGATATCAAACCGTTTCAAGTTCAGAAAAATATGTTTCATAACTCCGAATCCTCCTTTCCATAATCCTTAAAATCAATAAACGTTCCAAGCTCCGGTCCGATCAGCGGACGGCACCAGTCGACAAACTCCTGTGTCACATCATTTCTCCTCTGGTTCACATAGGATTCCGGGATCACACGCTCATACAGCATCACCTGCTCTACGGGGATCCGCTCCACATGGATCCGGTAGGAGCCGTCAGCCGTCTCATCCCGGATGAAACCGATCATAACGCCGCTTGCCCCGTCCAGTGCCGCTTTCAGGGCCTCTCTTCCGGCCAGAACCGCCTCGTCCCTGTCTACGGGAGACTGCCAGGCGATAGAGGCACGTCCGCAGAGTCCAGGTTTCTCATTTCTCGCCTTGATCCCCAACCGTTTGACGATCAGATGAGCCAGATGGGAACTGACGTCCCCGTAATAGGTGGCGCGTCCGGACTTGAAAATAGGCGGTACGATGGGTTCGCCTGTTTCATCCTTCAGCCCTTCGCTGGCGACCACTACCACGCCGCCCATCTCGTCATACAGTTTCTTCACATCTTCCAGAAATTCTTCCTCGTGAAAAGGAAATTCGGGAAGATAGATCAGATGGGGCGCGTCCCCTTTCTTCTTCCTGGCCAGAGCGGACGCGGCGGTGATCCAGCCCGCGTTCCGGCCCATGGCCTCGATCACGCACACGTGGATCGGCAGAGCCTTCACATCCTCCCATACTTCCGCCGTAGTAGCCGCCAGATAGCGGGCGGCGCTGCCGTACCCCGGTGTATGGTCCGTAATGGCAATGTCATTGTCAATGGTCTTGGGGATCCCCACTACCCGGATCCCCTCATCCCGGCAGACCCGGTAGATCTTTCCGCAGGTATCCATGGTTCCGTTGCCGCCGTTTAAAAGAACGTACCGGATCTGGTATTTCTTTAAGATCGCCGGCATTGCCTGATAATCATTCTCCTCCAGAGCGTACCGGGACGAACCGATGGCGCTTCCCGGAGTCCTAAGAAGCATCCGCAGCTTCTCATCCGGGAACTGCAGAAGGTCCAGAAAACGCTCCTGAAAAATTGCCTCGCTTCCTCCGATCGCTCCGTACACCTTATCAATCTCTCTGTGATTCCTTGCCTCCTCCAGAACGCCGTACAAAGAAGCGTTGATCACGGCCGTAGGGCCGCCTCCATGAACCACCAGCACATTTGCCGCCATATACACCGTCTCCCTTTCCGGTCCTCTCCATTCCCCGTCACGGACCTTATAGGTCTATTTTATCATGCCTTACTGCAAAAATGGAGCAATATTTACTCAAACGTTTGCATAAATGACCTCAAAAAAAGCGCTGCATAATAGATGAGTAATCTATAGAGCAGCGCTTCACTTCTTTGTCATAAAACAAAAAAACGGCACCGCATCGAAATGCCGTACCGTCTTTTGTATTCTGCTGAATCATAATCAATCGTCCATCTTGACGATCTCTCTCTTGTTGTAAGTACCACAAGCCTTGCAGACCCGATGGGGCATCATCAAAGCGCCGCATCTCGAGCACTTCACCAGATTCACAGCGCCCATCTTCCAGTTTGCTCTGCGCTTATCTCTCCTGGCCTTGGAAGTACGGTTCTTGGGACAGATAGACATGGTTTACACCTCCTTAAACTGTTTAAAAATATCCTGGATAACAGACATTCGAGGGTCCAATGAACTCCTGTCGCAATCACAGGTCTGAACATTTAAATTGGCCCCACATCTATTACAAATCCCTTTGCAATCTTCTTTGCACAGGACTTTCATAGGTAAGTTCGGCAGCAATTCGTCGCGAACCAGCTGGTCAACATCCAGATTATAGCCTTGCAGATACGGTTGTTCATCCAGTTCCTCCGCCCTCTCCTCAGAGGTCTTGTTCATATCGAACACTCTCTCCAGACTGAGGGAAAACGGAATCTTCACCGGCTCCAGGCACCTGCTGCAGGGCATCATGAGCGCGAACTCCGCATGACCGTCCAGCACAAGGCTTCTGTCTCCCGCATTGACAATATGCAGGACCACCGGTTTCTTATCCACCAGCCGGTATTCACCGTCCGGCTGCCGGAGATGAGTCATCTCCACATCTGCCGTGTAGGTTCTCTCTTTTCCGTCTCTGGTAAACAACTCGGTTAAATTGATAAGCATACTATCTCCTAACGCACACGATAGTATTATACTCACGCCGGACACGTTTGTCAACCAGTTTTTTCATGAATTAAGCCAGCCCATTAAGTCAGTCAAATTGCAATTTAACATATTTTTTCATACAAAATCTTGATTTTAATATATTATACACATATAATAGTAT
>CANQSK010000145.1 GCA_947626475.1 uncultured Lachnospiraceae bacterium | reverse complement strand
GATTTCAAGTGGAGGTTGGAGAAAGACTAATTTCTACTTGGTCCCCTTAGAAGTGGAAGTTAACTTTTCACTTCACTTTCGGAAAAAGTTCGATTAACCATCTTAACGGGCAGTAGATTTCTTCTCATTTGAGTGGTATAATGCTAAATGTCGAATGGGCGACTGCTTGACAATCGGGAGTTGGAGACGATTTATTTATATGGATATATTGAAAATTGAAAAAGTAAACAAAGGTACAGCCTTAGCAGATATGCTAATATGCTTTGTTGAAAATTTCTCATGGGAAGATGTAAAAGACCATATGTTAGGCGAACTTCGGGCATGGACATTTACGGATTGGGAAACCCCATTTGTGGCAATCGTAAATGAACAGATTGTAGGAACAACCTACATCAGGAAGAAAGACTATTATCCGTTACCTGAAATATATCCTTGGGTATCAGGTGTTTTTGTATCGGAAGATTATCGTGGACATAGAATTAGCGAAAAACTAATTGCCTTTGCAAACGAGTATGCAAAGGCAAATGGATTTGATAAAACATTTATCCCATCAATACATATAGGTTTATACGAAAAGTATGGATATCGTTATCTCAGGGATATTATCAATTATGGCGGCGGAACAGACCGGTTGTATGTCAAAGAAATATAATATAAGGGGTCAACAAGTTTCCGTTTGTCGAACTGAACACAATTGAATACCGAAAGATTGACCGTCGACACACCGGCCCCCGGTGAAAAAGCCAACGGTCTTTTTTGTCCAAAAATCAAAAGGAGGTCTTGCAAATGGCAAAAACAATCAACCAGCCCGAGTCTATTCTCTGCACTTTTGTTTTCTCTTTTAATACTGAACCCAGTAATCCTCCAGATACTCCTTCAAAACATATCCCTTATAGAGTTTGTGGTCTATGCTGTAGGAAACCAGAACAAATCCATTCTCCATATCTTCGATGTGCATAAGATCCTCTTCACCCAGGGGAATCTGGCAGATCTCCTCAGCCTCCGTGGAAGGATTGGTACGGAGTGTGATGCTTTTTTTGCACTTCACCACCTTATAGCGGTGAGGCGACCACAGCTCCGGCTCGTAGGGCGTCGCATAGGACGCCAGCACATAACCGACCTTGTCGTTGTAATTCACCCTATAAAACCCGTTGTCTGTGGCACTGACGAACTCCATCTGGGAATACAGCGGAATCTGGGTAATTGCGTCCGCCTTGGTCGAGGGCTCCGTACGCAGGGAGATAGACTCGCTGCATCCCACAACCCAAACCGGATTGCCTGATTTCACCTCTCCAAAGTCCTCCACCCACACCGTCGATTTCTCCGCTGCCCTCACCTGCGTCAAAGTCCCCGCAGGAAAAACACCGGCCAGTGCCGGAAAACTCATAGCCGCTGCCGCAAGCAGCGATACCGTCAGAGTCACAAATTTTTTCTTCATACCCCTTACCTCCTCGAACCGCATAATTCCTGCTGTAATTCTTCCGCCGAAAATTTATCTGCTTTTTAATTATATAAAATATACCAGAACGCGTCAAGGCTGTGGTGGTCTCGAGTATCCTCTGACAATAGGCTTGCGTTTATATCCTTAACTAAGTGAAATGGGTGAAACTATCCAGATTTTTTACAATAAACGCTGCCACCCCTTCCGGGTCATCCAAAGAAAATATGGGGATCTTCTCAAGATCCACGACTTCCCGACCATCCTTTTCTAAGCTCTCCCGCTCCCTCTCCTCCAACTCCTCCAGTTCTTCTTCCTCAAGATCGGTGATCAGTGCGGCATACCGGGAAATACCGGCCGGGAATCCTTTTCCGTTCTCCCGCCTGTACACCCCCAACTGGGTAAAGCCGTGATTCTTATAGCCCTCGATCAGGATCAGATCCACATCCCGGATCATGGCCAATAACTCCGTAAGGGACGGTTCCTGCCGGAGGAACAGAGCGGTCTGTCCCGGCCCGCTTACGACGGAATACTTCGCCCCCGCCTGATAGAACCGCCAGGAATCCTTTCCCTCCCGATCGAAGGCCAATCCGTGAGCGTCATGCTTGATTATTGCGGTGTGAAGTCCCACATCTGACAAAACAGGAATCAGTTTTTCTATCAGGGTTGTCTTTCCAGAGCCGGAGAATCCCGCAAATCCAATGACCGGTATTCCTTCCATTCTTAACCTCCCAACCATATTCCTTTCAGCCGGGTCCCGTCCTCCAGCCTTCCGCTGCCGGCGGGAACCACCGCCATCCCGTCGCATCCGATCATGCCTCCAAGGGCCACATTGCCCTGCTTTCCCGAAATCCGGATCCGGGCCTCTCCCTGGGACAGATCCAGATGGCCCCATAAAAACCGGGTCACAGGGCTCTTCTTTTCAAAGCTTCCTTCCAGCGTCACAACCAATTCCCGCGGCCGGTACTCCCGGCGCCCGCACAGCTTCAGAAGCGCCGGCCGGGCAATCACCTGGAAATTGACCATGGCGGACGACGGGTTTCCGGAAAGGGCCCCTACCAGCTTGCCGTCCGCCGTCCCATAGGCACAGGCCATACCGGGTTTGATCGCGCATCCCCGGAACAAAAGCCGGACTCCCGCCGCCTCCATTGCCTCCGGCGTCCGGTCATAATCTCCGGCAGACACCCCTCCAGTGAGGAGAACCCCGTCGCACTCTGCCAGGGCCTTCTGAATCGCTCCAGCTATGGCAGAAACCCGGTCTCCCGCAATACCATAAAAAACCGGTACGCAGCCCAAGCTCAGAAGGGTGCCGGTCAGGCTGTACCGGTTGAAATCATGAACCTGTCCCGGACCCAGGAACCTTCCCACCGAAACCAGCTCGCTGCCGGTGGAGATCAGGCCGATCACAGGCCTTCGGAACACCGTAACCTCCGTCCGATTCTGGGCCGCCAGTGCGCCCATCAGGCCGGCGTCTATTTTCTGTCCCTCTCCGGCAAGAGCCTCGCCCCGGCGGACATCTTCCCCGGCGCATACTATATTTTCACCCGGATTCAGAGGATGAAACAAGGTCACCTGCCGGTCCGTAAACTCGGTCTCCTCAAACATGACCACCGCGTCCGCCCCTTCCGGGATGGGCGCGCCGGTCAAAATCTTGACCGCCGTTCCCGCCGTCACCGGACAGTGAGAAGTGCTTCCAGCGGGGATTTCCTCCAAAATCCGCAGCGTTATCGGATGAGCGGGGGACGCCAGTTTCACGTCCTCCGAACAGAGCGCGTAACCGTCGTAGGGAGAGCGGTCGAATGGCGGCACCAATTCAGAGGCCGTGACCGCTTCTCCCAGGATCCGGGAAAAACTGTCCGCGAGCGGTATCCGCTCCTTTCCGACCGGCCCGGTCACTTCCAGCACCCGGCGTATCGCCTCCTCGTAAGTAACCTTGGCCTCCATATCGCCACCCCCTTCCCTCCTCCTTATCATATCATAACAAATCGGAAAAAACCACCCTTACCCCCGATTCCCCCGGTTTACCGGCCCCGCTACGCCTTCACAACGGAACCGGTTAAAAGGGGGAGGTTGTGATAGAAGCGTAGTATCTTCGCATGGATTTCCACACTGCCTTCAATATCCGTTATGGGGGACTATGAGTTTGACCTTTTTTTGCGGCACTCAAAATTTCAAAAAATAGTTGGTCTTGTATAGCGGGTTAGTCTTGCGACCAACTTATGAAATATGTTATGATGTAAGCAAAGAAGGAATGTAAGGGGTATTTTGCCTGAAGACTCTTCCTTTGGATGTGCAGCGATACAGGAACTTGAAGGGACATGGTTGAAAGGTTGGGGTGCATTTTGTATAATGTAGAGTTGCTACAGAAAACAGGCAGGAGGTGATTATATGCTGGAAGCCGTAAAAGGCTACTATGATGGTACGCATATTGTCATGGAAGAAGATGTTAAAATGGATGCAGGGCAGGAAGTTATCATAACGATCCTGGATGCGAAAAAACAGTCAGCGAAAAAGGCCGATTTAAGACGGTATATGGGGAAAGGCCCCAAAATGTTCCAAAGTGATGCCCAGGAGTATGTAAAGGAGCTGAGAGACAATGACAGAATATAAGAAAGTTTTTCTTGATACGTTTTGCCTGATGTAAAATGCAAAGAAATTCAGAAAATTGCAAATCTCTTTCCTGCTGAAAAGGCTTCGTAAATGGTGCCCCTATGACAAAAATGGTGTAAAAATGGTGTAAATCCATTTTCAAGTACCCATTTCCAAAATTTAAAGTCTCAGAAAATCCTTATTTTAAGCCAAAAATACCGGCCCCGCTGCGCCTTCGCAACGGAACCGGCTAAAAAGGGGAGGTTTTAAAAAGCACCTCCCTCTTGTATCTTTTAGGAGTTAATATGCAGATATTATGCTGATTCAGAGCAGTTTCTATCACATGCACATTTACCATAATTTAAGATTTTGGTATGGAAATTGGTACATACTCCCTACTCTCTGCACTCTTGTTTTTCCTTTAAATACAAATTAATAGCTTCCAATATAGCCTCTGCCGATTCAACCTGTTCCACCGCTTCAGTCTGAGATACAAGGAAGAAATCATCATAATCACTGCTCTCTCGTTTCTTCTGGAGTCGGGCAAGCCGTTTCCCCACTGTGTTTTCAAACAGCCCGGAGGCCACAAAATGTTGATTAAAATAAGCAACTACATCCTTGTGTCTTTTAAAATCAACGTTTTCCAGGGCCAGGACAGCCTTAATCCCATAAAAAGCAGCATAATAAGACCTGTTTACCGCATCTTTAAAGAAATGATTTTCAAGGCACAATTTTGCACTCTGTAAAGTCTCTTCCGCCTGGGACATTCGGTAATGGCTCAGATTGTGCTGTTTATCTGTCATGCAATCTCTACCCCCTCAATCCGGATATTTTGATAAAACGGGAGCGTGTCTGACCAATATTCAAATGTATCCTGATTCCTGATTACCGGTGAAAGGGCTTTACCATACTTAAGTTCCAAATCAAACGCTCCATCATAAATACGATTCTCTGACTGCTTAATCTCCGAATCCGGAAGCGACACAAGCACCATGACATCAATATCTGAATGGTCATTGTAATCGCCCCTGGCATAGGAACCGTAAAGGATAACCTTTTCCAGATGTTCTCCAAAACAGGTTCTTACCAATGCCATAAATTCTCCAATCTCATCCTGAATCATAGAAAACAATATATCCACCCCCCTTGTTCACCATTCTTTTCGGTTTCTATTATAATCGAATTAAATACATTTAGTCAATGGTATATCTCCCATGAAACTCTTTATCAGACATCTTGCGTCAACAGATCTTTTTCGATGGAAACAATTCAGCTATCTTTTGTATCTCTTTTACCTTTTCATCCATTAACACATGAGCATACAGATCCATTGTAATTGAAAGTTTACTGTGGCCAAGGATTGCTTTTAATACCTGTGGATCAACTCCTTTTTCTATACAACGAGTTGCAAATGTATGACGAAATCCGTGAAGAGGTATGTAAGGAAAGTCCGGTTTTTGTTTCTGAATTTCCTTAACGATAGTATGAATCGCATTATTCAGGTATCCTTTTCCCAACGGTTTTCCATAATTTGTTGTTACGACAAGATTTTCCATACCGCTCAATGGTTCCCATAATTCTCCCATACGAAGCTTCTGCTCCAACTGTTCTTTCTTCCTCGTTTTCAATAGTTCATATACATTATCGAGCATTGGGATTACCCTGGCACTCATCTCGTTTTCGGCAAATCTTTATAAAATCCAGCTTTATTCTGGACTAATGTACCCGTAACATGAATCACTCTATTCTGAAAATCTATATCTTTCCATTCCAATCCTCGTATTTCTCCGCTCCTCATGCCCGTTGACAATGCCAGTTCAAAGATATAGTCATATTGATGCCCAGTTGCAGCTTTTTGTAGAACCTCATAGCCTTAATTATTATGAATGGGCATTTCAACGTAAAATACATTCAATTTATACCTACGGCAGTTGGTATGCTGAACAATATTTCAATAAGGAATCCTTAATTACAGATTCTATTTCCACAGATAATTTCAAACGTTATTCGAGGCATGAGGCTAACTTTCTGCTTAACAGGGTCTTCCAGCTCTGTCTCTGCGAGTTTGTGTTCTGCCATCAGCTGCCGGGCCTTTAGGAGCACTGCCCTTGCCTCATGCTCATTTGGACTTTCTGAAAGAGCAAGAAGTTTTTTGATTTTAGTCTTGTAGTCTTCCTCTGTTTTCACTGTTTTACCTCCCTCCTGTCTCATTCAAGCAATTCTCCGTTTCTGAGATTCATTTCCATTCAGTCTCCTCCATGTCCCTTTAAGCTCCGGGTGCTGCTCTTATGTATTCAAAAACACTTCTGGTAGCATTGTCCCTGATGACCACTTTACTATAGTTTTTCAATAGCATATCTTTCCGGTCTACAGCGTCTTCCATATCGGAGCAGGTATATCCCCAGTTCAGCTGTTCTCCTTTTTCATCATAGGCATATACATCAAAGCCCTCCCATGTGAAATCATCTAAGTGATCATTTACGTAATTCCTAGCTTCTACTATAAAGTCTGCCAGCAGCATTGTGTACTGCACCACTAAAAGCATTTATCCTCACCTCCTCACACAAAAAACCGCAGGAGAAGGATTTCTCCTCTCTTGCGGTCATAAAGATTTAATCTGTAATTCGCAAATTGGTACATAATTGGTACATTTTTCAAATTCAACACAATTAAATCATTTCATCAGCACTTCAAAAATCCCGTATTTACAGCCAAAAATACCGGCCCCGCTGCGCCTTCGCAACGGAACCGGTTAAAAAGGGGAGGATAAGTATTAATCTTCTCTTTGGTACTAATCACATTATCTCCCCGCTCTGGCATTTTATACACCTGACAGAAAAATTTTCTTGAAAAATAAATATCCTACTCAAACTGAGACGCGTACAGCCTGTAATAAAAGCCCTTCTGTACCATCAGCTCCTCGTGGGTTCCCTGCTCCACCACGTCCCCGTGATTCACCACCAGGATCCGGTCCGCGTTCTGGATGGTGGAAAGGCGGTGGGCGATGACAAAGCAGGTCTTTCCGGCCATCAGCTTCCGCATGGCCTGCTGCACCTGCCGCTCCGTGCTGGTATCCACGTTGCTGGTGGCCTCGTCCAGGATCAGCATATGGGTGTTGTACAG
>CANQSK010000144.1 GCA_947626475.1 uncultured Lachnospiraceae bacterium | reverse complement strand
CCTGCTGCTGGTATTCTTCGGCGTGGCTCTGATGAAGTATTTCAATCTGCTTCCGGAAGACACTGTGGCCAGCGTCAACAGCTTCATCAATGACGACGCCAACTTCCTGGAGTTCTTCATCGTTTGCCTGATCGTAGGCTCCGTGCTGGCTCTGGATCGCGACATCCTGCTCCGTTCCTTCGCCGGATACCTTCCGGCCATCCTGGGCGGCCTTGTTTGCGCGGCTGTCCTGGGCATCGTGACAGGCATGATCTTCGGCGTGGCTCCGGCAGACTCTCTGATCAAGTATGTGCTTCCCATCATGGGCGGCGGCAACGGCGCGGGCGCAGTACCCTTAAGCAACATCTATGAGAATGTGACGGGCGACGCGGCAGCCAACTATTACGGCTTCGCCATCATCATCCTGACCATCGCCAACATCTTCGCCATCATCGGTTCCGCTCTGCTGAACACGGCAGGCACCATCTGGCCCAAGCTGACCGGCGACAAGAAGACTCTTCTTCGTAAAGGCGCCAACATCGCCAGAGACGACAAGAAGGTCAAGGTTACTCCGGATGATATCTTCGGAGCTATGTTTATCGGTCTTGCCTGCTTCTGCGTAGGCCGTCTGATGAATAAGGTGATCCTGCCCAAGATCGCGGGAGCTGAGATCCATCCCTACGCTTACATGATCCTGTTCGTGGTTATCCTGGCCGCTTTCGGCGTGATCCCGGACAATCTTCGCGCAGGCGCCAAGAAGATCCAGTCCTTCATGTCCGGTTACATGGGCATCATCATCATGGTAGGCATGGGCTGTGACTTCGATATCGCTGAATTGTTCGCGGCAGTTACTCCCGGCAACGTTCTGATGGCTCTGATGATCGTTATCGGCGCTATCATCGGCGCCGGAGCGGTAGGCTATCTGGTAGGCTTCTATCCGGTTGACGCTGCTCTGACCGCCGGCCTGTGCATGGCAAACCGTGGCGGCAACGGCGACCTGGCCTGCCTGGGCGCTGCAGACCGTATGGATCTGATCGCTTACGCGCAGCTGTCCTCCCGTTTGGGCGGCGGCATCGTGCTGGTTATCGCTTCCTTCGTATTCTCCTTCATGCTGTAAGCATGACAGAAGATTTCTCAGGCAGCAACTTGCAGGTTTCCGTGTTTACAGGTATCAAAATATCCTTTGATTCCTGAATAAGTGACAAAACGGGTTGGGCACAGGTCCGGGTTTCCGGTTCTGTGCCCGACTTTCACATTACGTTCATATGCGGAAAAGTGTGCCGGCGGCGCATTTTCTGCATGAGAGGGATTTTTATGATAGCCTATTTCAAATTGCAGAATAATCTTTTTATGCTGGCGGGAGCCGTTATCGGATTTATGCTGGCAGTTTTGAATTATGAGAGTATCAGTAAAAAAGGCGGATACGCGGCTGTATTTTTCATTGCCCTGTTTGTGATGATCGGCATCATCATTGGCCGCGTGGTTTCGTCCCGATGGGCCAACCGGAAAGTAAGACGAATGACATCCCTTCTGTATCAGGAGGGAAAGCCCCGGGAGTTTCTGGAGAAGTTTGAACCGGTGGCAGCCAAAATTCCCGGCAATGTGGTAGAGTATGTGGATGCCCGGGTCAAGATGGCTTACGCTTATGAGGGGCTGGGAGAATTTGAGAAAGGGATTCAGATCGTGGAGGCTCTGAAGCCGGATGAACTGAAGCTTCATATGCTGGCGGGAACCGCCCTGACAGAGAACCAGAAGATGCGGCTTTACCTGCTGACAGAAGATATGGAAAAATCAGAGAGTCAGCTGGCGAAACTGCGCGAACTGAAGGAGGAGGCCGAAGGCCGCGCCAACACTCTGGCCAAAAATCTGGCAGGGTGCGTGAAGCTGGCTGAAAACTGGCTGAATTATCTGAAAGAAGAACCTTACGATTCCGCCTACATTCAGGAGGAGATTAATCTGGCCGGAAATCGGATCCACAAAAGCGAGATGCAGCTTCTTCTGGCCGGAATGAGATACAGGGAAGGCCAAAAAGAAGCTGCGGCACAGCTTTTGAAAGAAGCTCTGGAAAGCGGCGCGGGCCTCTACGGAGGACGCCGGGCCGGAGAGCTTCTGAAGGAGTGGGAGCTTAGTAATGGATGACATTGCTTTCCGCCTGAATCCGGCGGATGACCGGGTCGGCCTCCGGGCTTTTGAAATACCGAAGAGTGGTCACAGGCACCAGCTCTGCCAGCAGCTCCCAGTTGCTGTCTTTTAAGGCTTGACGGACGGTAGAGGCGCTGATCGCCCTGCCGTCCTTTTCTTTTCTGGGGATGATCCGGCACTCGATGCCGTTCTGGCACAGCTTTTCACACATGATCCGGTTGTAGATGCCGGTGACCAGGCTGGTAGGCTCCTCGCCTACGTAGCGGCGGCTGATGCCCAGAGTCTGGGCGATCCTGGTGAAAACAGTCAGATCCAGCATGGCGTGGCTTTCAATGACGGCAGCCTCGTCCTTCTGGAAATAGCTGGGGAAGGTGGCACTGCTGATGATGTAGGGACCGCTCTCATGGAAGATGATGTTGCTTAAGTGGGCGCAGCCCTCCATGACCAGCCGTTTCCGCACGGCAAAGGGCACCAGACTGGCGTCCTCGCTTACGATAAACAGATGGAGAATGTCA
Source organism: uncultured Lachnospiraceae bacterium (assembly GCA_947626475.1). Taxonomy (GTDB): domain Bacteria; phylum Bacillota; class Clostridia; order Lachnospirales; family Lachnospiraceae; genus UBA3402. The sequence goes on along the minus strand of CANQSK010000144.1, from coordinate 4,611 downwards.
TTTTCCGACGCGGCTTTTTCCGCCAGATACTGATGGCCCAGAGTGAAGGGGTTGGCGTTCATGACCAGGGCGGCTACGTGCTTTGCGTCCGCGCTCTGCCGCTCAAGCCGGTTCAGATAATCGGAGAAGCCGGTCCGCCGGTTTTCCATGAAGACGATCTGCCCCGGAATCCGGACAATCTCATAGAATCCCAGATCGCCGAAGAACTTGGCGGAATCGCATTTGGTGTATAAAAACAGATGAGTGTTGCCGCGGGCAAACTGAACCTCCATCAGATGGCCCACGATCTCATTCATCAGGCCTTCACCCTGGTGGGCGCTGCTGACGGCCATACACCGCAGGGTGTTGCCGAAGCAGCTGCCGGTGGCGATCAGATTGAAATCATCGTCAAAGATGCCGCAGGTATAATCAAGATTGGCGTCCTTTCGGATGCCTTCGGCCTCAAGAAGCGCGGCAAGCTGTTTCTGTCCCCTTTTGTCAGTTGAGGAGATTCGGGAAATAGTGTAATCGGACATGGCGGATTCCTTTCTTCCGTGCAGGGTTGAAGAGTAAATGCTGTATCATCATAGGATAAGTGTAACATATTTCAGGGACTGCCGCAATCACTGATTTTTCCTGCCGGCGTATATCGCCGCCGCTTTCGGCAATTCTTATCACAGTGTAAATGCAAGTGATATGACATAAAAAACAAGTGAAAAGCAATAATAAATTGAAATCTATCAGGAGTTATGATAAAATCCGAGACAGTAAGATGACCACTTCCTTTGCCGCAGGATGGCAGAAAAATACTACCGGCTGGTGGTGGCAGAACCCGGACGGAAGCTGGCCGGCCAATTGCTGGCAGTGGCTTGACGGAAACGGTGACGGCACGGCGGAATGCTATTATTTTGACGGAAACGGATATCTGCTGGTCAATACCATAACTCCGGACGGCTACTTGGTAAACGACGGCGGAGCCTGGGTGGTGAACAATGTCGTACAGACGAAACAGCTGGGGCCCTCCGGCGCTCCTTCTTCTTCGTCCAGTGTATCCTATTCCACCAAGACGTCAAGCAGCAGTTCCTCTTCGACAAGCAGGGACGGCTGGTACGGAAGCCGATACCGTCAGAACGGAAGCTACCTGAAGAATACCTGGAAGACCATTGACGGGGACCGGTATTATTTTGATTCAAACGGCTACGCGCTGACCGGATTCCACACAATAGGGAGTAAAACCTATTATTTTAACAGCGACGGAAGCCTGCGGAGAAGCTCCTTCTCTCGTGACGGATATTATTTATGAGATAAACAGCAGCGGCGTGATCACAGACGTGATCGACGAGGATGAGGCGCTGGAAGAACTGGAATTCTACGCGGACTTTTTCTCTGCGTTTGAGTAAAGTCCGGCCCCCTGCAGCCGGCGGGGACGACAAAAAGAAAACGAAAAACAGAAAGAAGCGGATCATTTTGCTCAGGCGCGGTGTACCAGGTGTATGCCGCGCCTGAATTGGTATAGACTGACTCAAAGCGGCGAGAAATGACAGCAGGAGGTAGTTGACAAGAAATGGAAAATAGAATTGCAGGGTGCGTGCGAATATGGTATGATAGCAACAGGGAATAACCGTGTTGCAGGGTGGCTGACCTCTATTCTACATAGAATGGGGGTGGTGCTGATGAAACGTTTTGATTTTGTAGACCTTATGGCCTTCGGAATGTTCATCCTGGCATTGCTGACATTCGTATTCGCGAATTTAAGGTAGTGTTGAAAGCATAGAAAAACCACCCCAAAACTTTGACCAGTGGCAGGGTGGTAATTCTATAAACCATGTTATGAGGTCAACCCACCTTGTGGGCGGTTGTTCCTTTTACATTTTCAATATAGCACATCTGAAAGCGCGGCGCAAGTAGTTTCCGCGAATTTCACACGGTCATAGTCCAGCGAGGCAGCAGCACACCAGGGCAAGGTGCATTCTGATTTTGAAAAGCGATTTTACTCAAGAATGAGTAAATTGGTTCCAGATGTGCCACAACGTCCATATTTGGTATATGCCCTGATACTGTAAGACGGCTTTGTGGGCCAAATAGAGCACATAAATCTATTGATGTAAATATACAATATGCATAAATATATTGGTATAAATAGATATTAAAATAATATCATCAAAAGAGAAACAGAGAAGCGGCTGGGAAGCCGAAAGCCCCCAAAAAACGAAATACATATACCTGTGACGATAGCAGAATGCGAGGAATAGCCGGGAAGATGATTTTGGGCCCAATACTGCCTGTACCAGATTGGCGGAAGCGGGCCTTGAGCCAAAGGTATTGCAATATATCATGGGACATAGAAATATTTCCGTTACGTTGGATGTATATACTCATTTGGATTTCACGCAGATACAAGAAAAGGTTGAAGCCTTGCAAGAAGCCGCCAAAATAGGATGAGACATTGCGCCTGCTGCCGGACAGTTATTTTATACTGAATGGCAGCAGGATTTTTTTCGGAAAAGGTACAAAAAAGGTACAAAATGGGCTTTTGGCATCACTTGTGGAGAAAGAATGTCCTTTATTTATCAGCATTCTGGGACATGGTCTGGATAATCTCAGATATATCCTTCAGTTATAGTATTCATTCCTTTTATATAGTTGACAAACAGCGGACAGATTGATAAGATAAAGGTTAATCAATCATAGAAAGTGGGAAATTTATGGACAGAATTGTTTTGTCGCTTCTTGTGGATAATACCTCTGGCGTGCTGAGCCGTGTAGCCGGCTTGTTCAGCCGCCGCGGTTACAATATTGAGAGTCTCACAGTGGGAGAGACTGCCGATCCCCGCTATTCGAGAATGACGGTGGTTTCCACCGGTGATCAGGAGATCCTGGAGCAGATTGAAAAGCAGCTGAGGAAGCTGGAGGACGTGCGGGATATCAAGGAACTGAAGCCGGGACATTCCGTGTACCGCGAGCTGATCATGGTAAAGGTTCGCGCCAATGCCATGGAGCGTCAGGCCATCAGCGCGATCTCTGATATTTTCCGTGCCACCATTGTGGACGTGGGCAAGCAGTCTTTGACAGTGATGCTGACGGGCGATCAGTCCAAGCTGGACGCATTGATCAACCTGCTGGGAGATTATGAGATCCTGGAACTGGCAAGGACAGGCCTGACAGGTCTTTCCAGAGGCGCGGATGACGTGAGATATCTGCCGTGACCGCGGGAGCGGCGCAGGTGTCCGTTAGTTTATGGGATTTTAGCGGTACGCTAGGGCATCTTCCGGGACCGGACTGAGCCTGGGAAGGTGCTTTAACATAAGTAATTCAGATCTTAGAGGAGGAACTAAGGAAATGGCAAAGATTTATTATCAGGAAGACTGTAACTTATCCATGCTGGAGGGCAAGACCATCGCCATCATCGGATACGGCAGCCAGGGTCACGCTCATGCGCTGAACGCAAGAGAGTCCGGCTGTGATGTTATCATTGGCCTGTACGAGGGCAGCAAGTCCTGGGCGAAGGCTGAGGCGCAGGGATTTAAGGTTTACACTGCGGCTGAGGCGGCCAAGAGGGCTGATATTATCATGATTCTGATCAATGATGAGCTGCAGGCCGACATGTATAAGAAGGATATCGCCCCCAATCTGGAGGCCGGAAATATGCTGATGTTCGCCCATGGTTTCAATATTCATTTCGGCTGCATCAAACCGCCGAAGGATGTGGATGTGACCATGATCGCTCCCAAGGGTCCGGGACATACGGTTCGTTCCGAGTATCTGGAGGGCAAGGGCGTTCCCTGCCTGGTAGCGGTTGAGCAGGATGCCACCGGCAAGGCTCTGGATATGGCTCTGGCTTATGCGCTGGCCATCGGCGGCGCTAGGGCAGGCGTTCTGGAAACCACCTTCCGCACAGAGACTGAGACCGATCTGTTCGGTGAGCAGGCTGTCCTGTGCGGCGGCGTATGCGCGCTGATGCAGGCTGGTTTTGAGACTCTGGTTGAGGCCGGTTATGATCCCAGAAACGCGTACTTTGAGTGCATCCATGAGATGAAGCTGATCGTTGACCTGATCTATCAGTCCGGTTTTGCAGGAATGAGATATTCCATCTCCAATACCGCTGAGTACGGCGATTATGTGACTGGTCCCAAGCTGATCACTGAGGAGACCAAGAAGACCATGAAGAAGATTCTGTCCGACATTCAGGACGGCACCTTCGCCAAAGAGTTCCTTCTTGACATGTCCCCGGCCGGCCGCCAGGTACATTTCCAGGCTATGCGCAAGAAAGCTGCCGAGCATCCCTCTGAGAAGATCGGCGAGGAGATCCGCAAGCTGTACAGCTGGAACAATGAGGACAGCAAACTGATCAACAACTGAGGAAATTTCACCGAAGGCGAAATTTCCGATACCCAAACGGAGCGCAGCGGAGTTTGGGTTTCCCGCCCGCGCGGATACCGTATTTGAAAAGCACAATAGGATTGTCATATGGGCAGTCTTATTGTGCTTTTTTATTTTAAATTTGTAATAAGAAAGCGACCTGACGGCAGTTGAAGCTGTGGTATACTGTGGATACTTCAACAGATAGTCTCTGTCTGTTTTGTTCTGGTATCGTGTCCGGTCTTCTCCGGCGGATTCCAAGAAAGATGATGA